>CAYMWM010000238.1:0-1506 GCA_964394185.1 uncultured Smithella sp. | reverse complement strand
ATAATCCTTCTGCGTCTTTTCCATCTGCTTCTTGACGCGCCGCTTGATTTTTTCCTCAACCTGCAGAATTTCGATTTCAGAAAGCATCAGCGAATAAATCGCTTCCAGCCTTTCTCCGATGTCAAATATCTCGATGATTTTCTGTTTGTCTTCCAGCTTGACGTTGAGATGCGTAATCACGACATCGGCAAGCTTTGATGGATCTTCAATGGCCACAACCGTTCCCAGCATTTCCACATGAATTTTTTTGCTGAGTTTCAGATATAGCTCGAAGGATTCCTTGATGCTCCGCATCAAAGCCTGCTTTTTCACATCATTCTGGTCATCAATATCCTCTATCTCATTCACCTTAGCCAAAAAGAAATCATTGTTCGGCAAATACTCTTTTATAATTCCGCGGGTTTTCCCCTCGACCAGAACCTTGACGGTTCCATCGGGCAGGCGCAGCAGCTGAATAATGATTCCGATGGTGCCCACATTATAAATATCCTGCTGCTTGGGATCATCATCCTTGGCATTCTTCTGGGCAACCATAAAAATGCTTTTTTCGTACTTCATAGCCGATTCCAGCGCGGCTATGGATTTTTCACGGCCCACAAACAAAGGCACGATCATATGCGGAAACATGACAACATCCCTCAACGGCAAAAGAGGAATTACGATTGTCTTGTCCTGTTCATTCTCTTTTATTTCATCAAACATATTTTCCCCATGTATTCTTAGGCAGATTCAGAATTAGTCTCGTAAATTAAAATCGGTTTTTCTTTTTTCAGTACAACTTCTTCACTGATGACACATTCCTTGATGTCGGTCTGTGAAGGGATGTCATACATAACTTCCAGCATCGTATTTTCGAGGATTGAACGCAGACCGCGGGCTCCGGATTTTCTTTCCGTCGACAAATTGGCTACAGCCCTCAGGGCGCCGTCCGTAAATTTCAGAACCACATTTTCCAAAGCGAACAGCTTTTTATATTGTTTGATAATGGCGTCCTTGGGTTCCACCAGAATTTTGATTAAAGCCGCTTCATCCAGTTCGTCCAGCGTGGCGATGACCGGCAGGCGTCCGATAAATTCGGGGATTAATCCGAATTTCAGCAAATCTTCCGAACGTACTTCCGTCAGCAACTCGCCAATTCTCTTTTCCTTTTTGCTTTTTATTTCGGCGCCAAATCCCATCGCATTGACACCCAAGCGCTTGGAAATAATATTTTCAAGGTCATTGAAAGCCCCGCCGCATATGAATAAAATATTGGTCGTATCCACCTGTATAAATTCCTGCTGAGGATGCTTGCGACCTCCCTTGGGCGGAATATTCGCCATCGTTCCTTCCATGATTTTGAGCAAGGCCTGCTGCACACCTTCACCGGACACATCACGGGTGATGGAAGGATTTCCCGATTTTTTCGCGATTTTATCGATCTCATCGATATAGACAATTCCTTTTGACGCTCTTGCAACATCATAATCGGCATTTTGCAGCAGACTCAGAATAATATTTTCGACA
>CAYMWM010000237.1:0-1507 GCA_964394185.1 uncultured Smithella sp. | reverse complement strand
GCCCCACGGTATTCTACCACGCCATCCAGGCAACGGAAAATAACTACCTCGCGCATAATAATTTAGGCCTTATTCTGTTTGAGCAGGGGGAAATCGAAGAATCCATTGTCCATTACAATCAGGCTATCGGGCTGATACCGCCTTATGCCGACGCCTGTGATACTTATAATAACAGGGGAAACGCCTATTCTAAAATCGGCCAATATCAACGTGCCATCGACGATTATAACAAGGCCATCCAGTTGAAACCGGATTATGCCAAAGCTTACTTCAATATGGGATATGTTTATTTTAAACTGAACCAATATAAACAATCCATAGATAACTATAGCCGAGCTATATTCTATAAGCCGGATTATGCGGCCGCATATAACAACAGAGCTTTTGTTTATTTAAATACGGGAAACATGGAATCCGGCTGCAAAGATGCGGAAAAGGCCTGCAAACTGGGAATCTGCGAATTATGGGAGGTCGCTCAAAGCAAAGGAGACTGCCTGTGATTTTTTTAAGCAAATTCAGGTCAATATTGTGGATAATGTTTTTTTGATAATACGGGATAAACAGGGATTATAAATTTAATATATCATTAAATCCATCTACGGACATTCGGGTGAACGTCATGCTTCCTGAAAAAAACAACGCTATGCCGCCCGTTAACACCAACCCACATGACCTGAATAAAGTCATTGCCGCTTTTATTACACTTTTCTTATCTCTGCTTATCATTTACTCCAACAGCTTTCGCGGCGAGTGGCATTTTGATGATTTTGTCAATATCGTTGAAAACCCCAATATCAGAATAAGTTCCTTTGAATTCTCTGAAATAAAGAAATGCCTGTATGGTGTTGAACAGGAAAGATTATTGCGTCCCCTGTCCTACCTGAGTTTTGCCCTTAATTATAAATTCGGCGGGATGGATGTGTTCGGTTTTCATGTCGTCAATTTCATCATTCATTATCTGGCTTCAATTTTTCTTTTTTTGTTTATTTATAAGGCGCTGCAACTTCCCCGTCTGAATGACCGGTATAAAAACACAGCCTATCCGGCAGCCCTGCTTGCCACTTTGTTCTGGGCACTCAATCCCGTTTGGGTGACTTCCGTCACTTATATCGTCCAGAGGATGGCCTCGCTGGCGGGACTGTTTTACATCATGTCCATGTATTTCTATCTGAAAGGCCGTACAGCAGAAAATCCCGTTTCTTCAATCCTGTTTCTTGGTCTTTGCATGATTTGCGGATTGGCTGCCGTATTTTCCAAAGAAAATGCCATGATGATTCCCGTCAGTATTTTATTATTCGATTTATTGCTCATTCAGGGAGCAACGAAAGAAAACATCAGAAAATCCGGTATAATTTTCGTGCTGATTGTCCTGCTGACGTCAGTTTCCGGATTTATTTACACAGGCGGTTTTTCCAATGCGTTCGGAGGATATGAAATACGCGACTTTTCCATGGCGCAGAGGATTTTAACGGAACCCCGCGTGGTACTGTTTTACCTCTCCCTTTTA
>CAYMWM010000236.1:0-1517 GCA_964394185.1 uncultured Smithella sp. | reverse complement strand
AATACTGCCATTAAATAAGGATACTCAACCGTATAGATAAGCGGGAACAACGCCAACCTGGTGGCATATTTAAGAGATGCATGCTTTCTGATGACATCGGCTATGGGAGGCGAATGCCTGTAATAGAACTTAACAAAAGCCTGACCCGGGGAATTCGTTAACAAACATCTGTCCCTGAAGTTCCTTAAAACCTTTACATGAGGCTCAAGGTATGAACCGAAGGCAGCAGTGGCGATAAAACAACCACCGCGCTCAACACGGCTGTCACTATCGGCGCCATTATCCGACGTAGTAGCAGCGGCTAGCAGACTGACTTCACCAGAAAGCTCGCTTTCAACATGCGAAGCATTATAAGCGGTGACGGAAAAATAATAGTTTTTCCCTTCAAGGAGATTGCTTACCGTATAGCTTGTTCTATTGCCTACGTCTATGGCCATTGAATAGCTACCAGAAGCCATTCCGTAATGGATCATATATCCAAAAACGTCTGTGGAAATACTCGGTGGGTCCCAGGCCAGATTTGCCTCAGATGCGAGGGTGTTCGTTGGAAACAAAAGAAAACAAAGAACTAACGAAATAATGATGTTTGGAAACAGCCTTTTTATTACGATTACCTCCTTGCGTTACGTTAGCCGAAGCTAATCACAGCAATGGAGGTACTGCTTTTGCCCGGCAGCTCTACTTCCATTTCCTGGGATGCCAGGAGTTAGGATAGTGGCTTTGCGCCCCACCTTTTCAGATGGTTTTCTCTTTTCAAGGTTACGAAGGAAAGCAAAACTTATACCATATAGTTGCACTGATAGCGTAAGTTGTTGATATGTAGACATAGTAATTAATAACTAATTTTTTTCGTTTATTTTGCAAGAGTGAACGTTCGGCAACAAATGTCGAATTGACTTTCAATTAATTAAATAATAATAAATAGATAAATAGAAGACAATTTTTATTCGCCTTTCGACAGAAATGTCGATTTTTAGGGTGAAATAATATCTTGATTATTAGAATTTTGTTGTGTTTCATGCCTCGGTGCCGTCGCCATCCGGATGGACAGGCGTCACGGAGATCATGGCTTTGGATTGTCGCCAGGCCTGCGCCTCGCGCAGCGCCTTGAGCGCCTTGTAGAAGTCGTTATCCAAAGCGGTCTGGTAGCGGGACAGCAAGTCGGTCCTGGACGGCAGCGCCTGACTCTTCATTAAAAGCCTGCTCACCTCACGGATGCGCTGCTCCTGGATCAAGGATTTAAAGTGTTCGACTCGCGTCTCAAACATAACAGCCCATGAACCAAATTGTTCCTTTATATACGAATCAACTTCATTTGCATCAACTCCAAGCACCGCAGGCAGGTGTTGCTTAAATTCTGCAGGTAGATGGTCAAAGGGATTCTCCGTATCGGCGATCTTATCATCTATAAATGACTGCATCATTTCTTTCGCATCATTGATTAAAGCAATATTCCCATCTTCAGTTTCATTCCCCGGAGCACGGATAGTTCTACAGAATAAGACTCCAAGATCAAG
>CAYMWM010000235.1:0-1542 GCA_964394185.1 uncultured Smithella sp. | reverse complement strand
GCCGGTCGCTCAGCCCGCCATAGATGAACTCCATGATCCGCGCCGTGCTTTTCGCTTCCTCACGGACCCGTTCCTCGCGGCCCGCGGGCGCCTTCTTCTCAATCGCGGCAATACGCCGGCCCATGCGATGTTCAAGCCGGTTGACCTGCTTTTCGTCGAGGGTAACGAGAAACGCCGCGACATCGTCCGCAATCTCTCCAAAAAAATCGGCCTCGTGGCGCCGGTACCGCGCCTGCGCCCATCCGGCGTCCGGTTCCCGGAGGCCGCGGCGCATGCGCTCCCGCAGACCCTGCAGGGTCGCGGCGTATTTCAACAGCTCCGACCGCCGGTGCCAGAGGGAGTAGGAAGCTATTTTTTCCCTGAGAAAACGGTCCTGGTCAGCTGTCGGCTCAATATACCAGGTAACGGCCCGGTATATGAACGTATCCATCGAGTTATAGAGCAGGCGATAGACCGATTTTTCGCACCCGGTTGCCAGGATAAGTAGCGCGATAAGCGCGGGGATATATCTTTTCATTGCTCGACTCCGATAAAGGCCGCTGGCCGGTACAGGATGCCCCGGCGGACGAGTACTGGAATTAGATGACCAGAGGCGACGTATTGTTTCAATCAATTTCTTTTTATAAGGATTTTACCTGTATTACTCTGACACCGGGATGGCCTTTCATGCCCGATAGTTATCGGTTGTTAGCTTGCTCTGACCCCATGACGACCCCTGACGCAGGCCTCCTTCGGCCGATTGCATAACACGAATAAAACCGATAGTTATCGGTGCCTGTATTACTCTGACACCGGAAAGCCACCAAATTTTTTTCATTATCAAGCCGCGCCGTTCGTACCACCATTGACGGCGCATCTGCGCCGGGTCCTGCGGTCCCGGTCTGACCGCGGATCAATCATAAATACATCAAGGAGGACCAATGAAAAAGATGAAACACTGTCTTGCGGTCATACTGGCCGGGACGCTGCTGCTCTCCTGCCAGTACAATGATGCGGGCGACCGCCGTGATATCACCGCGCCACTCATCGCGCTTGGGGTGAACGACGGCGAAACGCCTGAAATTGCCCGGGTTTCAAATGATGAGCGACGGCTTTCCCTGCCGCAGGCGATGAAAAAGTGGACGGTGCTTGTCTACCTTGACGGTGACAACAACCTGTCGCGCTATTCATCGAGGGACGTGAAAGAGATGATGAGGTCCGGCTCGGACGAAAACATCAACATCGTAGTCCTGTGGGACAACGACCCGTCCCAGGACGTATCAGGCGCCACGGCGCGTCACGGATATTACTACGTGGAGCGCGATAAGCTGACTCTTCTCTCGGATGTCGGGGAGGTAAACATGGGGTCTGCGACAACCGCGAAGAGCTTTATCGCCTTTGCCGCGAAGAACTTTCCCGCCTCCCGGTACCTGTGGGTATGGTGGAACCACGGCGGCGCAGTGGACAGGACTGCCATGAAGGGGATATGCTGGGACGACACCAACAACGGGGACCATCTTACGGAAAGCGAGCAAAAGAAGGTGATGCTCTATTTCAAGGAAA
>CAYMWM010000234.1:0-1557 GCA_964394185.1 uncultured Smithella sp. | reverse complement strand
CTGGGCGGAAGCTCCGGAGGATATGTTTGTTCTGACGAAGTCTCCCGAAGACGCTCCGGACAAACCCACCTACGTGGAAATTGACTTCAAAAAGGGAAATCCCGTGGCTGTTAACGGGAAAAAGATGTCACCCGCCAAATTGATGGATTATATGAACACGATTGCCGGCAAAAACGGCATCGGTCGCGTGGACATGGTGGAAAACCGTTTTGTCGGAATGAAATCCAGAGGCGTATACGAAACGCCCGGCGGCACCGTCATCTGGGCGGCTCATCGCGCTGTGGAATCCATTACGATGGACCGTGAAGTCATGATGATGCGGGATTCCCTGATACCGAAATATGCCCAGCTCGTTTATAACGGTTTCTGGTATTCGCCGGAAATGAAAACGCTTCAGACATATATCGACGCGACGCAGGAAAATGTCACCGGTACAGCGCGAATGAAGCTGTATAAGGGGAACTGTATTGTTGCGGGACGCAAATCACCTTATTCCCTGTACAGCGAGGCGTTTGCCACGTTCGAGAAGGATCAGGTATACAACCAGAAGGATGCCACCGGATTCATCAAACTGAACGGATTGCGCCTGGTCATCCAGAATATGTTGAAGAATAAAAAATAACTATCCGGAGAAATTGCATGGCAATCGGTAAAAAACCGTGGAGCGGACGTTTTCAAAAACCGACGGCTTTGAGTGTGGAGAAATTTACATCTTCCATTCATTTTGACCAGAGGCTTTATCCTTATGATATTGAAGGTTCCATAGCCCATGCCACCATGCTGGCACAGCAGAAAATAATATCCAAAGGTGAAGCGGCAAAAATTGTATCCGCGCTTAAAAATATTTTGAACGATATAGAGCGGGGTAAATTTACCTTTAATCCGGCAGATGAAGATATTCACATGGCTATAGAGAGGGAATTGATCAACCGTATCGGCGAGGCCGGGGGAAAGCTTCATTCGGCAAGAAGCCGCAATGATCAGGTGAATCTGGATGTCCGGCTTTTTCTGCGAAAGGAAATAAAGATTATTACCGGTCTTCTGAATGCCCTGCAGGGGCGTCTGGTGGAATTGGCGAAAAAGGAAATTAAAACGATTATGCCGGGCTACACGCATATGCAGAAGGCCCAGCCGGTGCTGCTTTCCCATTATTTATTGGCCTTCGTGGAGATGTTTGGTCGCGATGCCCAAAGATTGAACGACTGTTACGTCAGACTCAATGTTTTGCCTTTGGGCGCGGCGGCGCTTGCGGGCACGGGCCTGCCGATTGACCGAAGCAAAACGGCTAAGCTGCTGAATTTTCCGGCGGTGAGCAAAAACAGCATGGATACAGTGGCGGACAGGGATTTCATCGCGGAATTTATCTTCGCGGCTTCGTTGACCATGATGCATCTGAGCCGCTTTTGCGAGGACTTGATTTTATGGTCGTCCGATGAATTCGGTTTTGTGGAAATATCCGATGCCTATACGACCGGCAGCAGTATCATGCCGCAGAAGAAGAATCCCGATGTGGCGGAACTCATCCGGGGAAAAACCGCGCGGGTATACGGCGATCTC
>CAYMWM010000233.1:0-1568 GCA_964394185.1 uncultured Smithella sp. | reverse complement strand
CATTTCCAGCCTTCGATTGTCGGCTGCAGCATGGCCAAATTGGTTTTGCCGCAGGCGGACGGGAAGGCCGCGGCAATATGATACTGTTTGCCTGCGGGACTGGTCAGCCTCAAAATCAGCATGTGCTCCGCCATCCAACCTTCGCGTTTGGCCATAGCCGAGGCAATACGCAGGGCCAGGCACTTCTTGCCCAGAAGCGCGTTGCCGCCGTAACCGGACCCGTATGACCAGATAAGGTTTTCATTCGGGAAATGACTGATATATTTTTTCTCTATCGGAGCACAAGGCCAGGGAACGTCCTGTTGTCCTTTCTCCAGCGGTGCACCAATGGAATGCAGGCAGGGAATAAAATCGCCTTTTTTCCCCAGCTTGCGCAGAACTTTCTTACCCACGCGCGTCATGATGTGCATATTGCAGACGACGTAGGGACTGTCGGTTATCTCAATGCCTATTTTGGCAATCGGTGAATCAATCGGGCCCATGGAAAAAGGAATCACATACATAGTGCGCCCCTTCATGCAACCTTTGTAGAGGTCCTTCATCGTCGCTTTTAATTCATCAGGGGCAACCCAGTTATTTGTGGGACCCGCCTCAACCTGTGAAGGATAGCTGATATAGGTTCGATTTTCAACACGGGCAACATCCGACGGGTCTGAACGAAACAGAAAACTGTTTTTTCTTTTCTTCAGTTTAATGGTGGCTCCGCTCTCAACCATCTGCGCCATCAGCGTATTATATTCTTTCTTTGAACCGTCGCACAAATACACATTATCGGGCGTGCACATCTGCGCAATTTCTTGAATCCATATTTTTAATTTCTCGTTTTTTACAGCAATTTCCATAAAATGTTTTTTCCTTTATTGAGCAATAATTATTTGCGTGGTTTTGACTTTGCTTTTGCCTTAACTTTCGCCTTCGCCTTTGGTTTTGCTTTGGTCTTTGGCTTGGGTGAAGCCTGTTTTTTGTCTTCCACCACCGCCTGAGCGGCAGCCAAACGCGCTATCGGTATACGATAGGGAGAACAACTGACATAATCCATCCCTACACGATGGCAGAATTTAACACTCGAAGGTTCGCCGCCATGCTCACCGCAAATACCAACCTTCAGACCGGGGCGGGTGCTGCGTCCCCGTTCGACACCCATCTGAATCAGCTGGCCAACACCGCTCTGATCCAGAATCTGGAACGGATCAACCGGTATGATTTTCTTGGCCAGATATCCGGGAACAAACGCGCCGACGTCGTCACGGCTGAAACCGTAAGTCATCTGAGTCAGGTCATTCGTTCCAAAGCTGAAGAATTCCGCCTCTTCGGCAATCTTATCGGCCAATAATGCCGCGCGCGGTATTTCAATCATGGTGCCTACCATATACGGTATTTTCTTGAGGTTGTACTTGGTCAGCACTTCCGGATAAACTTTCCTGACAATTTCTTCCTGATTCTTGAATTCGGCCACATCGCAGACGACCGGAATCATGATTTCCGGCAATGCCTTTTTGCCTTCCTTAAGGAGTTCCGCCGAGGCTTCCAGGATGGCGCGAATCTGCATTTCGCTGATTTCGGCATAG
>CAYMWM010000232.1:0-1755 GCA_964394185.1 uncultured Smithella sp. | reverse complement strand
GAATTGCTCAAACAACCGCAGTTCAAGCCGATGTCTCTGGGAGAGGAAGTTGCTGTTCTCTTTGCAGGAACCAGAGGATTTATTGATAAATACGACGTGGAGAAAGTCCGCGTATATGAGGAACAACTTTTAAGTTTCCTTAAGAGCAAACATGCTGATATTATAAAAGAAATAGATGAAAAGAAGATTATATCTCCCGAACTGGAAAAAAAGATGAAAGAAGTTTTGACTGCTTTCGATTCTGTTTTTGTTGCGGACTAATAATTAATTTAAGAATTATTGAGAGATAAACAGGACTGAAGTTCAATATAAAAGGTTGAGGAGAAATTCAGGTGGCCTCGCTAAAAGACATAAAAAGAAAAGTAGTCGCCGTTCAAAAGACGAAGCAGATTACGCGCGCGATGAATATGGTTGCCGCGTCCAAATTTAAATCAGCGCAAACAAAAATGGACAATTTCCGTCCCTACGCAGGGAAATTTATGGATGTGCTCAACAGCCTTGCCCTGCGGGTGGAGAGTATAACGCATCCTTTGCTTGCCGTGCGCGATCCGCGGAGAATCCGTGTTATCTGTATGACATCCGACCGAGGACTTTGCGGTGGTTTTAATACCAATCTGATTAAGGCAACAGAAAGATTCATAAAAGAAAAGGTAAAGGATGGTAAGGATATATCGCTTATCTCCGTAGGCCGCAAGGGAAGAGATTATTTCCGTAAAAAAGCCAACATTCTTGCCCAGAAAGTCGATGTTTTAAGCAAATTTGACATGACGCTTGCGGTTTCTATAGCAGACGAAGTCATTACCCCCTTTATCAAAGAGGAATATGACGAGCTTTATCTGATTTATAATCAGTTCCTAAATGTCTCTGTCCAGAAACCCACCGTTGTAAGGCTATTCCCCCTGCCCTCTATCGGACAGGAGACCGATGTTGATCCTGACAGATTGCTTGATTATACCTACGAACCCTCGGAAGAAGCTTTGATGCAGAGGCTCTTACCGATGTATGTGCATGTGCTTGTTTACCGCGCCCTTCTGGAAACATCGGCTGGTGAAAATGGTGCCCGGATGGCGGCAATGGATAACGCGACGAGTAACTGCGAGGAGCTGATTAGCTCATTGACACTGAAAATGAATAAGGCCAGACAGGCGGCGATTACAGCGGAGTTGATGGATATAGTCGGCGGTACGGAAGCTCTGGCCAAAGGCTGATTTTTCTGCGGTTAATTACCGCATGTAAAATAAATTAATACGACTATTTGCAAGGAGATAGTTATGAATATTGGAAAAATTGTTCAAGTTATTGGACCTGTTGTTGACGTGTCTTTTGAGGAAGGTAAACTTCCCAGCATCTTAAACGCGATCATGATCACCAATCCGGCCATCAATGATCAGGAAGATAATTTGATTGTTGAAGTTGCACTGCATTTGGGAGACAATGTTGTTCGTTGTATCGCCATGGATATTACCGACGGTCTGGTTCGCGGTATGAACGCCAAAGACACCGGTAAACCGATTATGGTGCCGGTTGGCAAAGAGGGTTTGGGTAGAATTCTAAACGTTGTCGGCCGTCCCGTGGATGGTCTCGGACCGGTCAACGCTCAGAATTATGCTCCGATTCATCGTGAGTCCCCCGCCTTCCTGGAACAGGATACATCGGTGCACGTTCTGGAAACAGGCGTCAAGGTTATTGATCTGCTGGTTCCGTTTCCCCGCGGCGGTAAGATGGGCATGTTCGGCGGCGCCGGCGTCGGCAAAA
>CAYMWM010000231.1:0-1888 GCA_964394185.1 uncultured Smithella sp. | reverse complement strand
CCCTATTTTAACTGAAGCCAAACATAGAGAAATACACAATCTCATTGTCGAATCAGTAATGCTTCGTGTTCATGCAAATAGATGTTTAAAGGAAGCTCAAAAGAAACTAAAAGAATTTTTAGGTTTAGAGGATTTGAGCCCACAAAACTATGAGTATTTTGGCTATCATGGTTATAATAGGTCCATTTCTGCTTTTAAAAGAAGCATTAAAGAAATATCTTCTATTTCAATTAACGCTTTCAATTATTCCAAAAGAATTGAAGAATTAGAAAATAGAGTTCGAAGTTGTTCTTACTTACCTCTTTCAGAATGCTTAGACGACAATAAGTTCTTCTCAACTGGCTCATTTAAGAGATTAGAGTTAAATAGTACCAAATCAATAAAATTACTTAATCAATCTGATATCTTTCAAATAAGAAAGAAGGGGAAATTATTGGCAAGAAGGTTTTTAAAAGTTGATAATTTGGTTGAATATGGAGAAGTAATAATTGCAGGTGTCGGTACACTTGGGGAAGGTGAAACATTTTGCCGTGTAATATTTGGTGACGAAGAATTAACAGGTCAGTTAATCTCAGGAGAATTCATCAGAATGAAAACGAATGGCAACATACCACCTGGATATCTGTTCTGTTGGCTATCTTCAGATTATGGATTCAGATTCATTAGGAAAACTCAGACTGGGACAAAACTTTGTCGTCCAATTCAAGAATTACTTAAAAATATCCCTGTCCCGCTTTTGGATCCCTCAAAAATGGACGAAATAGATACTAAAGTGAAGCAAGCTCACACACAAATGTATGATGCTTTGTGTAAAGAGAATTATGCAATTCTCGAGATTGAAAAAGAAGTTGATTCATGGCTAGTAGATTAAGAATAAATAAAATAAAATCATCTTGGCTAGGTTTAAGTGATTTAAGGCTTGATGCTTCATTTCATTTGAGTGATGGACCTTCAACCAAATTGAAGCTTAAGAAATCACCTTATCAGTGCACTACTTTAATGGGTGAGTCTGAGCGCATATTTTCAGGTAATATATTCAAACGAGTTTTCGTTACAAGCGCAAAGAAGGGATGGCTTTACCTTACAGGATCCGATATGATAAAATCTGATATTAATAATGCTAAATATATTTCTAAAAAATACACAACCCAAGCTGAGAAATTAAGAATTAAAAAAGACTGGATACTTATATCATGCTCTGGAACCTTAGGAAATTGCGTATACACAAATGATGATTTTAATGGTAGAATTGGCACTCACGATTTAATTAGGATAATTCCAAAAAAAAATAATGTTAAAAGTGGTTACTTATACGCATACCTAGCTTCAAAATATGGTCATGGTTTATTAATCCAATCCAGCTATGGGGGTGTGGTACAACATATTGAGCCGCATCATATTAAAGACTTGCCTATCCCTATCTTACCTGAGGATAAGCAACAGGAAATTCATATGCTTATCACTGAAACTTCTAGACTTAGGGTGGATGCGTATCAATTATTGAGAAACGCTATTGATTATTTCGAAAACAAAATAGGGATAAGCAATGTCCATATGGGTTATCAATATGCTAGCATTAAATCAAACTCTCTGAATGAATTTCATAAAAGATTAGACGGGCAGTACCAACTTTTATGGAAAGAACTGAAACAAGAAGTCAGAATCGAATTACCTTATAGTAAGATAGGGAATTATGCGAAATCAATTTTTGTTGGCGGTCGAAGTAAAAGGAACTACATTAAGAATGGTATACCATTTCTTTCATCATCAGATATGATATTATTTAATCCTAAAAGGGGATGTAAACAGGTAAGTAAAAACAATAAGGGATTGGATTCTATGATTGTTTCCAAGAATGATATTTTAATCTCACGTTCTGGGTCGGTTG
>CAYMWM010000230.1:0-1909 GCA_964394185.1 uncultured Smithella sp. | reverse complement strand
GTGAGTTTTTCGATTTTTTTCACAAAAACATCATTCCCTGCCGGTCGACCCGTTCTTGTCGATCTTCTCACCTTATCGACTTCCTCTATTCTTTTATTCCGCTCATCTAAAAAATGCCGCCAGTCTTTCACCAATCCATATAAATTCCTGCTTTTGACAAGAACGTCTTTCTGAACATCTCCAACATGATACGCAGCAGAAGACCATTTATACTGCCAGGCATGCTTCACCATTCCTGCCTTAACGGGATTGTTCTCCATATAACTTACGGCTGCCACTAAATGACGTTCATCAAGAACGCATGAACCAAATCGCCCCTGAAACAGATATCCCCCTACCTTATCATTGAAATTCTTCATCCGGGTATATCGTTTATGGGCTTCTCCAAATCCCCGCGACAAAGATTCTTCTGTATGCGGTATCGCAATAAAATGAACGTGATTGGACATGAGGCACCAGGCAAGTATTTCCAGATCGTGCCTCTTGGATTCTTCCTTGATGAATTGTAAATATTGTTTTCGGTCATTATCGCTATTGAAGATATTGATAGATCGCACACCGCGTTGCGTAATATGATGGGGATAATCTACGGCAATTATTCTCGCTATTCTTGGCATAAGTAATATTTAGATCATTTTCCCCTGCCTGTCAATATAATTAAGTGTTATGTCCCCCGAATTCCCCGAATTCCTGATCTGCGGTAGTAGCGCGAACGATTCGGTGAAATTGGTATCCCGGATCAGTACCGGGTGGCGGGCATAACTCAGGAAAATCACAACGCCGGTCCAGGCCAGCACGCGTTGAGGAAAAGCCCGGCGCAGCAGGTTATAAGTCACCAGCGCTGCCAGCCCTATGAAAATCGTTTCGATAAGCCACAGCGCCCAGCGTGACGTCCCGAAAAGTTCAAACGCCAGCGCATCGAGATAATACACTCCCGGCGGCTTGTTATCCCAGGCATCGACATAGGGCAGGCCGCCGTTGCGGATTACCCAGCCGGTGTAGGCAAAAGTGCCGCTGTCGCGCCCCTGCCCGATCACCGAAGGGGCCAGTTGCAGCGAAATCAACACTGCCAACACGCCGATAATCACCGCAGCACTGCCGTAATCGAGCAGGGCGCGGCGGTTGAAATGTCCGGTCATAACTGCACCTGTCTGGTAAACAAAATAAGCGGCATGTGCGGAACGCTTGCGCCGTGTTCATCATAGCACTGCCGAGACACGATTTCAATGTAGGGTATGCTATTACAAAATATAGAGGAGTTCTATTAAATTAACTGGTTTCAGCTAACCTTACCAAATTTGTATTTACCGGTTTTTGACTTCATCATCAATCGCCGGTTTTTTATTTTAGACGGCTAAAATCATTGCTTGATATATTAATGATATTGTAATCAACCTTTCAATCGATTATCATCAACTTCGATGACTACCAAATATTGTGGATAAGGTGTTATCAATATAGAGACTCGACTTAAATGGACGCCTCTGTAAAGTCAAGTATAGGCCAAGACAGTCAACTTTAAAATATTAGAGTCATTACCGTTTCAGTTTCCATTTTATCTGAAATTCCACTTCCTCTTCCGCAGAACCGCGTTCATGTTCGATGTTGATGACGGCATCCGGTGGGATGTTTATTCGTTCACCGGCAATCTGTATGCGGAATGGATTGCCGTTCTCGATACAATCAGCCAGTCTTCTGAGTTTTAGGATAAACTGTCCGGCGGTATAATTTTTCTCAATGTCTTTTTTTTTTTTTGGCATCACCTTTTTTCTCCTTTCTCTGTGACAATTTTTTAACTTTTGAATCAACTCCTGAACGGTTGGGCGCTTCAAATTTACCTTGTGTTTTTGATAAGAACTTCCTTTTAGTTGTCGTCAGCATAGGAAACGCCGTCTTGTGTGTCAAGAAA
>CAYMWM010000229.1:0-1920 GCA_964394185.1 uncultured Smithella sp. | reverse complement strand
TCCTTGGCATCCCATTTAATAACGGCGCGGCTGGGATCCCAGGGCTTGCCATTTAAGTCGACCGAAGCGCCGTTGTAAATGATACGGCGGTTGACCGGCCACGACCATGCCCATTCCGGATAAAGTCCCAGTCCCGTTGCATCGACCTGTCCGCGGCGCATAGGCAGAATGCCTTTTCCCTTATCCACGGAACCGCAATATATCCAGCAACCCGATGAGGTGGAACCGTCATCCTGCAGCCAGGCAAAGGTCGGAACCAGATCGCCTTTCTTGAATTCCTTGAATTCGCCTTTTTTCGTCGGATTTTCCAGTTTTTTATCTTCCAGGAAATAGCCATTAATTTCTTTGGCGACCGTTCGCGGTTCATATTCGAATTCTTTTCCGACATGCTTGCCATAGGGCCAGGTCAGTTTTGTTATCGCCTGACTCATGGGACCGCCCTGTTTTAAGTAGAGCGCTCTTACCTTGAAGAAAATTTCGCTCATGATATCGCCATCCGGTTTGGAATTTCCATAGAAGGGAACGGCTTTATAGCGCCACTGCTGCAAGCGTCCGCTATTGGCGATACTGCCTTCTTTCTCCACAGAGGAAGCGCAGGGCAGCATGAAAACTTCTGTTTTGATCTTCGTGGGATCCATGCCCGGACCGCGCCAGAAAGAACCGGTTTCATTATCGAATAAATTGACGTTCACCAGCCAGTCTAGTTTCCCCAATGCCTGACGCACTTTATTTGAATGTGCGCCGCTGCATGCGGGATTCATGCCCCAGGCAAAGAAGCCGGTGAATTTGCCCTTATACATCTGATCGAAAATCGTCAGCCATGAATAATTGACGCCGTCATCGACCTTGGGTAGTGAATTATAAGCTTCATCCAACGTCATGCTTTTCCCGTACATGGAACGAAGGAAACTGGCGACATACTTGGGTTTGTTTTTCCACCAGTTAAGAGAATCTTTTTCTTTTGTTTTTGGAGTCTGCTTTTCATTATAAATCGCCAGCGTTGTCAATGATGCCAGCGGTGTGCTGAGATAACCGGGCAAGATGTGGAAAAGCAGGCCGTGATCTGTTGAACCCTGAACGTTGGATTCACCGCGCATGGCCGCGATGCCGCCTCCGGCGATACCCATATTGCCCAGAAGCAACTGGATAAGGCACATGGTTCTGATGTTCTGCGTGCCAACCGTGTGCTGCGTCCATCCCATTGCGTAAAGCTCAACACCGGCCTTGTTTGGCTTGCCCGTTGAAGCGTAAAGCTTATAAACTTCGGCAAGTTTTTCTTTAGGTGTTCCGGTAATCCTGGAGACGATATCCAGATTGTAACGGGAATAATGTTTTTTCAGAAGCTGAAATACGCAATTCGGATCCTGAAGAGTTTTGTCCTTCTTGATGACGCCGTCGGCATCCGCCTGATAAGACCAGGTATCCTTTTCATATTTTCCGTCTTTTAAGCCGGAGAAAACGCCGTTGTTCTGTCCCGGAAGTTTCAATGCCGGATTAACCAGGAAAGATGCATTGGTATAATTCTTAACATACTCAGCAAAATAAAGTTTGTTATCCAGGATATATTTAATCATGCCGCCCAGGAAAGCGATATCGGTTCCTGAACGAAGTGGCGCGTAAAGGTGCGCCTTGGATGCTGATTGCGTGAAACGGGGATCAACGCAGATTATTTTCGCTCCGCGTTTATCAACTGCTTCCTGAATCCATTTAAATGATACGGGATGATTGGAAGCGGGATTGCTTCCCATGATCAGAAACACATCAGCGTTTTTGAAATCAACCCAGTGATTGGTCATTGCGCCGCGTCCGAACGACTCTGCCAGAGCCGGTACAGTCGGGCTGTGTCAGATACGGGCCTGATGTTCAATATAGACCAGACCCAACCCCCTTAAGAATTTTTGGTACGTGAAGCATTCTTCA
>CAYMWM010000228.1:388-1949 GCA_964394185.1 uncultured Smithella sp. | reverse complement strand
GCCGGTTAAGGGTAGCCGGTTAAGGGTAGCCGGTTAAGGGTAGCCGGTTAAGGGTAGCCGGTTAAGGGTGGCGTTTAAGAGTGCGCGTAGGAGTGGGCACACGCGTGAGGCTTCCGCCTTCGCTCGGCGAGGTGCGGAGGACAAGTCGCATCTTCTCCACGCTTAACCGCCACCCTTAACCGGCTACGCTTAAACGAACCGCTTGCACGATTCCCCACGCTGGCACGAGCCCAACACGCCAAGGTGACGACGCCTTGCCTGCGCCTACCCGCGTCTGTGACGTAGGCGCGAAGCCTCCAGCGACAGGTCGACGATCTGCTCGACGACGCGGAGGAACGTCTTGTACGCAGCGACTTCCCTTCTAACGGCAGGCAGGTTTTCCGGGCGGAGATACTCCGAGCGGCCTCTGCCCTTGCGCGTGTAGCTGATCTGGTAGAACGGCGTCTTCCGTTCGCTGGGGTTGCGGTATTGCACACTCAGCGCGCCCGGCCGCATCGCGCCGAGCTTGGCCAGTGAGGCGACGAGCGCGCGGATCTTCTCTTCCTTCTTTCCCAGTGGCGTTGTTGACATGGACCCTCCTTTTGCGCATAGTGGTAGCATGGCAATGCTACTATGTCAACAGCCGAAATGGAGGCACGATGGAAGAGAAGGCGCAAGCGGTGCCAGTCACCCCATTGATGGGCACGGAACGGGCCTGTTTCGAGCAACACCGGGACCGTCTGTGCGCGGCGTACGCGTCGCAGGTTCAGGGGTTGGTGGACGGGTGGGAGGCCACGACGGAAGCGGTGGGGGCGCTGCGCAGGAAACGGTTTCTAGACGTGCGCATGGGCACCTTCTTCGGGAGCATCACTTTCCGGGTCCACCAAGGCCTCGACCGGAACGGTCGATGGGTGAGTCCGGCGCTCGCGTTTCTCGGGATCCGGCCCAACCAGCGGTATTCGCCCGACATGGAGAAGCGGATGGCGGTGCTCGCGGCCGAGACCTTAAGCTATGAAAGGGCGGCAAGGGTTTCGGAGGCGACCTGGTTCGAGATCAGCGATGATGCCGTGCGCGCTGTCGTGTTGCGGCTTGGCGAAATCGCACAGGACAATCCGCCGACGGGCATGCTCCCTGGAGCCGCATCGCCGGAAGACACGCTCGTGGTCATGGCGGACGGGTGGAACGCCCGCCACCGAGGAGAGAACTGGGGGCGGAACAAGAAGAACAGGAAGTTGCCCGAGCGCGTACACTGGCATGAGATCCGCTCGGCGGCGATCTTCAAGCTCTCCGCCTTACTGGCCATCAGCGGGAAGCGCAAGGCCATCATGGACAAGCATGTCGTGGCCGTTCCGGCGGAAACAACGCCTCGCGACTTCGGCGTCCTTCTCCACCAGGAGGCCGTACGGATGGGCCTCCCTCGGGCGAAGGCCGTCTTCTTCGTCATGGACGGCGGCGTGTGGTTGTGGCACATCCACAAGGACCGTTTCGAGAAATGCTCGAAAGCCATGCTGGACTTCTACCACCTCAGCCAGCACCTCCACGCCCTCGGCGCCGCGCTTCATGGCACGGACTCGGCGAAGGC
>CAYMWM010000228.1:0-378 GCA_964394185.1 uncultured Smithella sp. | reverse complement strand
TCCTGCACGACCTCAAGCACAAGTCCCCGGAACGCCTGTTCAAGACATTGGACGAACTGCTGAAAGAGCCGCCGTCCGGCGACCCGGCGGTGCTGGAGGTCATTCGTGAACAGAACGCCTACTTCCGAAGCCACGCCGAACACATGGACTACGCCAAGAACGCCGCTCAGGGGGTCCCCATCGGTAGCGGCTCGGTCGAGTCCCTCTGTTCTCAGTTCCAGAACCGCCTCAAGCGGACGGGGCAGTTCTGGACCAAAACAGGCTTTGCCGCGCTCCTGCGGGTCACCGTCAGGCATTGGAATCGAGAACTGGACTCCCTCTGGCAGGCGTCCGCTGCCTAATGGAGGTCAATGGATCGCAGATGCGCCCTCTTGCCAT
>CAYMWM010000227.1:0-2058 GCA_964394185.1 uncultured Smithella sp. | reverse complement strand
GTTCTGAAGTTCATGACGGTGAAAAAAGAAGGCGCCACCACTGCCGAAGGCATTGAGCAGGAAGCCGCCGCGGCGGAAGCAAAGCGCGCTCAGGCGAAAGTGGAAAGCGAAAGCGGTGCAGCGGCAGAAGGAAAGGCCGGCAATCCAATAGAGAAAGCGCCGAGAGAAGCGAGGCCATATCCGAGGAAAATCTACAACAAAGAAGAAATTTCAACGAAAGGGGAATAAAAAATGGAAACACAACACTCAGAAAGAACAGGAAGGTATCCCCAGAAGAAATTTTTTCACAGAAAGAAATTTTGCCGCTTTTGTTCGGATTCCAATATAAAAATTGATTATAAGAACACAGCTATTCTCAATAATTTTGTTACCGAACGCGGAAAAATCATGCCGCGCAGAATCACAGGCAATTGCGCCAGCCATCAGCGAGAGTTGGCACTGGCGATTAAACGCGCCCGGATGATCGCGATCATGCCTTTTGTAACGGCTGACGGCAAATAAAATTTCTGTTTTTATGCTTGAATAATACCGGTAAAAAATTCAATTTTACGGGGCTGTTTTACAGTATTCGAATTAGTTTAAATCATCTTATTTTCCCGATAAGGTAACGCCTTTTATCCGGCGTTACCTTCTTTTATTGGACTCATCAAGCTTTTCCTTTG
The DNA here is from genome assembly GCA_964394185.1 of uncultured Smithella sp. Lineage (GTDB taxonomy): Bacteria > Desulfobacterota > Syntrophia > Syntrophales > Smithellaceae > Smithella. The sequence goes on along the minus strand of CAYMWM010000227.1, from coordinate 1,396 downwards.
TAAGGTGTTGGATTTTTAAGTATGATTTCTTTTCTGAATAAATTTCGAATATCCAAAACCGGTCATCCTTTTTTCAGTCTTCTGTCTGCCGTTTTTGTGTTTGTTTTTGCCGCTGTTTTTATTCCGTTAGTGGGTCCGTTTTTTCTCTTTGTGCTGCCTATGATTTTATTTTTAAGCTGCACGGTCAATGGTGTGTTTAAGACATCAACGGTTTTCTTTGTTTCTTACTTCTTGCTTCTGATTCTGGCAGGATTGTTGCGTCTGGATGTGCCGGCGATAGCCGTTCTGACGATGGGAGTTTCGGGAATTTTCCTGGCGCAGTTTGCGGGTAAAAATTTCCCCGTCGAAAAAACAATTATTTATCCGGCTCTTTTTATCATTGGAGCCGTATGCTTTCATTTTATTTACGATGCGGTGGCCGTGTCGGCGAATCCGTGGCAGCTTGTGAAAGATTATATTACCGCGGATGTAAAAGCATTTATAAAGCAATCCGGTCAGCTGCCTTTAAAGGCGGAAGATATTAACATCTTCAAAGATAATGAAAAAGAAATCATAGACGTCTTTATTCTGACGTTTCCATCCCTGATCGTCATCTTCTCCCTGTTGATCCCATGGGCAAATCTTCTTCTCGGGAAAAATTATTTGCTGAAATCCGGAATAGTTTATCCGAGGTTTGTTGCACTGGCCCGCTGGAAGTCCCCTGATTACATGATCTGGATTTTCATTGCCTCCGGCCTGACCTTCTTCATACATCAGAATGATATTAAATTCATAGGCTTGAATGTATTTCTGGTGATTTGTTTTATCTATTTACTCCAGGGTCTTTCCATTGTCAGCTTTCTGTTTCAGAGTAAAAATGTCCCCGTTTTTTTCCGTTATCTTTTTTATTTTTTAATTGCAGTTCAGCAATTGCTTATGATACCTATAATGGCAATAGGGCTGTTCGATATTTGGGTTGATTTCCGGAAACTTATTCAAAAAGATCAGACAACAGATTGATTTTTTCTTCAATAATTAAAGCAACGGAGGATTTTATGAAAGTAATTCTGAAGCAGAGTGTGCCTTCTCTGGGCAAGGCGGGGAGTTTGGTTAAGGTCAACGACGGATATGCCCGCAATTATCTGATTCCGAAAGGAATGGCTATTGAGGCCAATGAAAAAAGTGTCAAGGTATTTGAGCATGAAAAAAACAACATTCTGAAGAAGGCGGCAAAGGAACACAAAATCGCAGCCGATCTGGCGGAAGTATTGTCACGCGAAACCATCCAGATCTCCCGTAAAGTGGGCGATCAGGATAAGCTCTTCGGTTCGGTCAGCGCAAAGGATATAGAGGAAGCCCTTAAAGAAAAAGGCTATGACATCAGGACTGTTCAGGAATTATTGGGACATTCTGACAT
>CAYMWM010000226.1:0-2154 GCA_964394185.1 uncultured Smithella sp. | reverse complement strand
TATTATCACCAAGGAAGCCCCCAATTACTGGCTGGATTAAATGTCCTTCACCTTCTGATTAATAAAATATTATATTTTATTTTCTCAGATTTAGGGAGTTTATGAAACACTCTGATTTTGTCCATCTTCATCTGCATACGCAATACAGCCTTCTGGACGGCATGATTCGTCTGGACGATGTTTTCAAAAAAGCCCGGGAATACAAAATGCCCGCCGTGGCTATTACCGATCACGGCAATATGTACGGCGCGATCGATTTTCACAAGCACGCCTATGAACACGGCGTCAAACCGATCATTGGCTGTGAATTGTATGTCGCGCCCAATAAACTGACGGACAGAACTGCCAGCGAAAAACCGAATCATCTGATCGTTCTCGTCAAAAACATGCAGGGTTATAAAAACCTGATGAAACTCACCACAACGGCCTTTCTGAAAGGATTTTATTACCGGCCGCGCGTGGACAAGGAACTTTTGAAAGAATGTCATGAAGGACTCATTGCCTCCAGCGCCTGCCTGCAGGGCGAAATCGCTGACTGGATTGTACAGGGCAATATCGAAGCGGCAAAAAAAGCGGCTGCGAATTATCAGGAGATTTTCGGAGAAGGAAACTTCTATCTGGAATTGATGGAGAACGGCATTCCGCAACAGAAAATCGCCAATGCCGGAATAATCGAAATCAGCAGAGAACTGTCCATTCCTCTGATCGCCACCAACGATTGTCATTATCTGGAACGTGAGCATTCCGAAGCGCATGATGTGCTGCTCTGCATTCAGACAGGTAAGACCATCAAAGATGCGGACAGAATGAGTTTAAGTACTGACCAGTTTTACTTCCGCTCGCCCGAAGAAATGCATGAACTTTTTTCCCTCACACCTGAGGCCTTATCCAATACGGTAAGTATTGCCGAGCGCTGTAATTTCTCGCTGGAAAAAGGCAAGTTTTACCTGCCGAATTTTGCCATTAAAAACCCGGAAGAAACGCTCAACGAATATCTGGAAAGAAAGGCGAGGGAAGGTCTTGAAAAACTTTTCCCTGTCATTTTGAAAAATAATGAAGGCGATGAAGCGGAAATCAAGGAAAAGTACAGAAAACGCCTGAATGAAGAACTGAAAATAATCGAGGACATGGGCTTCGCCGGATATTTTCTTATCGTTTCCGACTTCGTCAAGCACGCCAAGCACAATGATGTTCCCGTGGGGCCTGGACGCGGTTCCGCGCCGGGCAGTCTCGTGGCCTATGCCATTAGAATCACCAATATCGATCCGATACGTTATAATCTTTTCTTTGAACGTTTTTTGAATCCCAGCCGCAGAACCATGCCGGATATTGATATCGATTTTTGTCCTGAAGGCCGGGACGATGTCATCAGGTATGTGACCGACAAATACGGTCATGACAGGGTTTCCCAGATTATCACCTTCGGGAAAATGCAGGCCAAAGGCGTTATCCGCGACGTGGGACGCGCGCTGGATATTCCTTACAGTGAAGCCGATAGAATCGCAAAGCTGGTTCCGAGCCAGCCGCTCAACATCACGCTTGACGAAGCCATCAAGAATGAATCCCGGCTTGCCGAAGAGGAAAAAAACAATCCGACTGTAGCCAGACTACTCTCCATGTCCCGTATTCTGGAAGGGCTCAACCGCCATTCCTCCACACATGCCGCCGGCGTCGTCATATCCGATGCGCCTCTTGTGGAAAGAGTGCCGCTTTGTTCCTCCAAGGAAGATGTTGTTTCGCAGTATTCCATGAATGACATCCAGGAAGTGGGGCTGACCAAATTCGATTTCCTCGGACTAAAAACGTTAACCGTCATTAAAAATACCCTGAAATTCATCAAGGAATCAAAAGGTATCGATGTAAACATTGATACACTGCCACTCAATGATAGAAAAACATACGAGCTTTTCATGAGAGGGGAAACGGACGGAATCTTTCAGATGGAAAGTACGGGCATGACGGATGTCGCGGTAAAGTTAAAACCGGACTGCATTGAAGACATCATCGCCCTGATTGCCCTTTACCGTCCCGGCCCTATGAAAATGGTTCCGGAGTTTACATCCCGCAAACAGGGCGAAACAAAAATAACCTACGAATTGCCCCAGCTGGAAAATATTCTGAAAGAAACCTACGGGATTATTCTCTATCAGGAAC
>CAYMWM010000225.1:0-2174 GCA_964394185.1 uncultured Smithella sp. | reverse complement strand
TTAAATCAATATCGTCCTTTTTGTATGCATTGGTAATTTTTCCAACCTCTTTACTTGCATCTTCAAGCGTTACAAAGCTTCCGATTAGCTTATCTTGAGATAAGGCATCCATTATTTTCTCGGTTATTATTCCGGTAAATAAAATGTCCATCCCGGCCATTTTTTTAATATAAAAAGGTTGCATTAATCTTTTAAAATATTTTTTAATATATAAGTTGGCATTTACTATTGGGAAATTGGCCATTTTTTCTAAAAATAAAAGGTGTGGTAATCCATAATCAAATTCATGATTTCCTAAAGCTACAACATCGGGGGCTAAATAATTTATTATTTCTATTGTTGAAATCCCTTTATATTCCGAATCTATTAATGAACCCTGAAGCATGTCTCCTGCAATAACAAATAGTACATTTTCTTCTTCTTTTCTTACCTTGTTTATATATCCTGATAAAAGCGAAAGTCCTCCGATTAATTCTTCTTTTCCTTCTCTAACCTCTGCTAAAAAATCTCCATGCATGTCGTTTGAGTGAAGTATAGTAAATTTTTTTGTTTTTTTTGAAGTAATCATTTCAAGAGGCAATATAAACTTTATCTTAATTATTCTTCAACGGGCATTTCAGGAAGACCGGTAATATCATCTAGCCCTTTCATCATTTCTTCTTGAAGGTTGCTTAAATTTTTAAAAGTGACGTCTGAAGGTGGCGTAAACATTGATTCCTGAATAACAGCGGTTGAACATTGGTCTTTATACTGTTCAAGTTCTTCTATTATCTCTTCTCTGTTAGATTGTCCTGATAAATCTTCTTGTTCGTCTACGTCTTGATTATCAATTTCAAAAAGAAATCCCTCTTTCTCGCCCTCGTTCCAAACCCACATCTTATTATCTTTAAAGATTAAGTTTGCAATTGTTGCCTCTGCTCCTGTTGTTTCGGTTATTACCCTAACCTTTTCCCCTTTAACATAAGTTGTAGTTTTTCCCTCAACGCCTTGATATTCACATTTTAAACTTAAAGATTTTGACATTGCGTCCTTAATTGAGGAAAAAAGATTATTGCTTTCTGTTTTTGCTTGCTCCGTTAAGCTACCTTGTTGGCTTGAATTATTAAAATATGCAAAAACCCCAATAACAATTAGTATTACGACAACGATTATTATTGATAAATATTTTTTCATAAAGTTCTATCTTTTATATAAGTATACTACTTTTTATTAATATTACAAGTTTTTCTTATTGACAGACTAAGCATATCCTTTTACGATAAAAATAGCAAGGGTTTATGAACATAGTAAAGAGTGTAAACATTAATGAAAAAACATCTACTAAAGTTAAAAAGGTAAAAATTCCCCTCCCAATGTACGCAGGAATAAAGTTTGAAAAAAAGAAATTAACAATTGCAGAAATTTGTAAAAATATTTCATTAACAAAAAAAGAGGTATTTAGTGAATTAAACATTAATGATGATTTAATTAAATATTTAAAAGATAAAAGCGTTGATAAAAAATGCAAATTTATTGCCCTTTCTTTTGCGGGGAAAATTAAAGAGCCTACGACTCTTACTTCAAGAGCATGGCTTGAGGAAGATATTGTCTGCTTTATAAATCAACAAAGCAGTCTAAGCGCTCAAACATTAGCCGAAAATACCTTAAAAAAATTTGATGATAATAACATTGCTATTGAAAACTTATCTAAAAAAAACGAAGTAATAACGCCTCACTTAGTTAATTTAAAGGATTATGAAAAAATTACACCTTCAGCTGATTTTTTAGTTCTTTTAAATCTTGTTAAAAAATTTAAAGATAGAAAAATAGTTTTTATTAATGCAACGTCTAAAGGAGGAGGCGTTGCTTTAATGAGACACGCACTTTTAAGGTTTTTTAAACTCTTAAACGTTAATGCTCACTGGTTTGTAATGAAGCCAAGAAATGATATTTTTCAAATAACGAAAACTAAATTTCATAATGTATTACAAGATGTAGTTGGAAAAGACACAAGGTTAACTACAAAAGATAAAAAGCTTTATAACGCCTGGATAAAAAATAATTTTGAAAACTTAAAAGATGATTTAAAAGACGCTAATCTTGTTGTTATTGATGATCCTCAACCATGTGGATTAATTCCGCATATTAAAAAATTAAATCCTGAAATTAAAGTTGTTTTTAGATCTCACATTCAT
>CAYMWM010000224.1:0-2214 GCA_964394185.1 uncultured Smithella sp. | reverse complement strand
CCTTATCATTAATGGCTTTCTTAATTGCCAACGGCATGTTTAAGCTGGGGGTTACCATAAAAGAGAGAACCGTTAACGTTCTCGACAGTAGAGTTCAGGAAGATATTAAGGCAAGAGCCGTCAATACAGCAAATGAAATTGCCGGTTTTCTTACGCAATGCAGTAAAGATTTACAGGTTGCAACAATAATTCCCTCATCAGAAGCTGTTTATAAACAGTTTGTTTCCGAAAACAAAAAACCGGTCTGGGTCAAACGTGACGGCAAGGTACAGCAGGTGCTGATACCGTTATACAAAGAAATGGCCCTGATTGACAAAAACGGCAACGAACAAATCAAAATTGTTGACGGTCAGGCGGCAAAACAACTGGTTAATGTCAGCAGTCCGGCCAATACAACATATAAATCCGAAGATTATTTTGCCAAGACAAAGAATCTGAACAAAGGTGAAATTTATGTTTCTCCTGTAGAGGGCTGGTATGTCGATAAGGCAGCGTTTGATAAGGGACAGAGATTTTGGGGAATCCTCCGCATGTCTACACCGGTATTCAATCAGGCCGGATTCGCGGGTATTATTACTCTGGCTATTGATTATCGTCATCTGGCCCAGTTTACGGATCAACTTGTTCCGACGCAGGCAACAAGGGTGATTGAAGCGGATACTTCCACGGGTAATTACGCTTATATGGTTGATCATCGCGGTTATGTTATTTCTCATCCCAGTGATTTTCATATTGTTGGGCTCAATCCTGACGGGTCGACGGTTCCGACCGTTACGGCTCAGAATACGGCAGAGCTGACCAAGAAAGGCGCGGACGCGCTGAACCTCTTCCAACTGGGCTTCATGGATCCCAATTTATTTACAATTGCTAAAGAAGCGGCACAGGGAAAATCGGGCGTTTTGATGTACAAATATGGTGGCATTAACAAGTTTGTCGCCTATGCGCCGATCAAGTTTTACGCTTCAAACCTGCCCGCGCCCGCCGGTTTCGGCTGGGTAGGACTGGGTCTGGAAGTCGAGAAATTCAACGAAGCGGCAACCAAGCTGTCTCAGAGTATTGAAAAGGAATCTAAAGCGTGGACGGCGACAGTCATCATCATTCTTATTATTTCGATGATTATTCTGTTCTTCATTATGCTTCTTCTGGTTCGCGGTATTTCCCGCTCACTGCAGTCGGAAATTCCGGAAGGATCTGAGGGCGTTGGTTCCTTTGAAGACGATGATGACGACGATAAATAACTGATCTTCATCATTTAACAAGTTAATCAAAAGGCCGAATTTCGATTCGGCCTTTTCTTTCCGCATAATGTTTAACGCCTGTCGAGCAGTTCTTTCCTTAATTCTTTTTCATAATTCGCACCCTCCACCCGATTTCATAAAAATAGAATGAACTTTCACTTAACATCATATATAATAATGAATAGAAGATTGGATTTAATGTTCAAAAAAGCTTTTCCTTGTTAAATATTTTTGTCAAGAAAAGGAGTCCGGTATGAACTATTTACCGCATCTGATCGCTTTGGTCGTGGGTGTTATTGTTCTATGGATACTGAAAAAAAGATATAAGAAGATAACCTACCGGGAGTTGATCATCGTGTTCATTCTCCTTGTTATATTAATTGCCATCTTTACTGCTCCCGGAATGGACATCATAAAAAAATTAATAAATTTTATTCAAATTGATTAAATTAATCATCAAACGAAAAATGTTTATCAAGGCACCTTTTGATAATAATGTTCTGTGAGCGGATTTCGATGACATAAAGGAAAAGATCACAACCATGCCCAAAAAAGAACCCAAAACACAGTTTGAACAATTCAATAAATTCAGCGGGATTTTGATGCTTTCGGCATGGGGATTTGCGATGGTGATGTCTTCTTTTCTGTTCTTGTATATCGGCTACCTCGTCGATGAACTTCTGGGAACCACGCCCAATTTTATGCTTTGCTCTTTCTTTCTGGCAATCGGCCTCTGTGTCTGGAAACTTTATCATGAAGCAAAGGACAGAGGGAAGAAGTTATAATAAAAAATGGTCGCTGACGAGGATCCGAGCATATACCGTGTCGCGCTGATGACCGATAATGGCGCTTTGATTTTGAAGTGGTATAAACAGGCTCGAAGAAGTTCGTAAGCCGAGTTCTGTAACGTGCCGGAGTTGCCACCGGGCACGTTGATGATCATTCATCTCGGACAACGGTTGCCCGCTGCCTCTAG
>CAYMWM010000223.1:0-2265 GCA_964394185.1 uncultured Smithella sp. | reverse complement strand
GCGGACCGCTGCGTCAGATACATCACCCAACCGTTCCATGTTTCATTGAAGAAATCAACGCCGAAGATTGTCAAACCGGCCAGAACCGCATTCCAGTCTTTCGTTTTGTGTGCCTCTTTGATTTCCCTGGTATAAATATAAAAGACTATCGCCAAAAGGGGAATAATATACCATTTGATCGTTGAAAGATCCCTCAGCCCGCATAAAGCCTGTTGGGTTGCTTCTGTCATAAGACCTCCTTCTAGATTGTCGGAAATGTGAATTAAACACCTTACTCAATCGTCTTTTCGCGCTATAATGTTGCCAGATATTTTTTATTATATTATAATATGCAACAATGAAAAAGAAAAAAATTTACAGAATTTTCATATCCGTATCAGTACCGTAAAAGAGTATAGGAGAAAGGGATTTTTGATATTTACTACCAAAATTAAAATTGCTCTTATAATTTTACTGACCATCATCATCGGCACTACCGGTTTTCATTTTATTGAAGGATGGAGTTTTGCAGATTCATTTTATGTCTGCATGGCCACATTATCCACTGTGGGTTATGGCGATTTTGCACCGGAAACAACAGTAGGGAAGTTCTTTGCGGTTGCTGTTATTGTTTTTGGCGTGGGTATGATGTTTTATACACTGGTTCTTTTGGCTGAAACTTTTATTGAAGGGCGAATGAGTATTTTATTGGGGAGGGGTAAATTGGAAAAAATAATTGAGAAAATGGAAAATCACTATATTATTTGCGGCGGCGGCCGTATTGGTTTTCTGATTTGCCGCGAACTGATGGCGGGGAAAGTTCCCTGCCTGGTCATTGATAACAATTCAGAGGTGATTCAGAGGGCCCAGGAAGAGGGTTTTGTTTACTTCAAGGGAGACGCAACGCAGGACAAAGTCCTGATCACAGCTGGTATTAAGCGGGCCAAGGGCATTATTTGTGTTTTGCCGTCTGATGCGGAAAATCTTTATGTCATTCTGACGGCAAAGGAATTGAATCAAAAAGTTTTCGTTATGGCCCGTTCCGAGGAAGAAGAATCGGAACACAGGCTCCTTCGGGCGGGTGCGGATAAGGTTATGTCTCCTTATACGCTGGGCGGCGTAAGGATGGCTATGGCTGTTTTGCGTCCTGCTATGCTGGATTTTATCGAAATTACCACCAGCCGGCAAAGCCTGGAGCTGCGCATGGAAGAAGTTCCCATTTGCAAAAACTCGCAGCTTGTTTCAAAATCACTGGAGGATTCGGGAATACGCAAGATTTACGGATTGATTATTGTTGCCGTAAAAAAGGATTCAGGAAAAATGATTTTCAATCCGCTGCAAAAACTCGCAGCTTGTTTCAAAATCACTGGAGGATTCGGGAATACGCAAGATTTACGGATTGATTATTGTTGCCGTAAAAAAGGATTCAGGAAAAATGATTTTCAATCCGCTGGCTAATTATATGATCGAAGAAGGCGACAGGCTCATCGCGATGGGCGAGGATGAAAACGTAAAACAGTTTGCTCAATCTTGTATTGCATAATAAGGAGAGGATAATGAAAATAAAAAGACGGTTTTTAATTTACATATCTGGATTACTGTTTGCGGCTTCTATCATTTCAGGATGCGCGGGGTCAAACCTCTACAGCGTTAACATGTATTATGATGCGATGAAGACCAATATTCCTTCCTATATAAAGGCCGATAAAGAGTCCGTCACCATTATTTCCGTTGCAGAATTTACCGACTCCAGAATGATGGACGACAAACAGGTCATCGGGCGCGTGGAAGAGAGAGACGGTATCAAAACCCTGGTATTTCCCAAACAGGTCAGAGCGACCATGGCTATATCCAATGGCATTAAAGAATACTTAAGAAAAGTGGGCTACAAGGTCCCTGCCAAGGTAGAGCAATGGGATTTAAAGGAACAGACCATTCCGCAGGGCGTTGCCAATCTCCTTATCGGTGGCAATATAGACGATCTGGATATATCCTGCCGGAAGGGATTTCCCACCAATACCTACACGGCAACCATGAAACTGACCATTGTTTTTGCGGATATGACCAAGGGGAAGATATTATACAAGAGCAAGGTGGAAAGCAGCTACTCCAGAGAACATGTGTGGTTTTCCGAGAATATTCTTGAGGAACAGGCCGACCTGATTCTTGCCAATGCCATTGAAAAGCTTTTTGAAGAGAAGGCGGTAATGCAAAAGCTGAAAGAAGCCATTGTTCAGTAGCTATAGGGGCTGTTGAAAAACGCCCATCTGCCGCGTTGCGCTTCAG
>CAYMWM010000222.1:0-2272 GCA_964394185.1 uncultured Smithella sp. | reverse complement strand
AACATAAAAAAACCGCATGGATTCTTTTTTTGAATCAAGAATTCTCTGCGGTTATTTTATTTAATGCAAAAATCAACACTACTTCTTCCTGACTAAAAAACCATCTTAATCTAACCCAACCAAGGACGACCAAAATGCAGGCTTCTTACTATGACATGTAAATTATCAAAAATATTTTTAAAAATCAAGCTTTTTTATTATTTTTTTATAATTTATTTAATTATGTATTTTTGGAAAATGTCTTTAAGCTCTCTTTCCTTTCCCCTGTAAAAATGATCCGCGCCGTGAATGATTTCCAGAGGAGCATTTATTTTTTTTGCTTTCTCACTTACAATATCCGAAGAACCGAACTGATCGGCATCTCCACATATCATTAAATTGATTTTATTTTTTAATTCATTCCACTCGAAACTGAAATAATCTACCGGCGGAGATACTAATATACTATATGAAAAGGAATTGCCATTGGTTTTTAAAATCATTGACCCGACCCATCCGCCGAAAGAATAACCCGCGAATATCAATTCGGAGAATCCGAGTTTATTCAAATATTCACAAACCGCCAGAATATCTTCCTGCTCGCCTTTTCCTTCATCGTAATTTCCCGTGCTGCCCCCGACACCCCGGAAGTTGAATCTTAATGTGGAAATATTCTGAGCGGCAAAAAATTCCTGTATGGCTTCGACCACATTGTTATACATTGAACCACCCATGAGAGAATGAGGATGGCAAATCACCACGGCTTTTTTCTCTGAAGCTTTATGGAATAATGATTCAATTACCAGCGCACCGTTTTTAATAAATATCTTTTCTTCCCGCATTTTGGCTCCTAAATTTTTCCCGCCATATGGCAGGCGCAAAAACTTTGTTCATCGAACTTTTCCAGACCGGGTTCCACTTTCCCGCAAATCTCAGCCCGGAAATCGCAACGGTCTTTAAAAGGACATCCCTGATTATTTTCCATCCGGGCTTCTCCCTTTATTTTTGTCTTCCTTTGTCTTTTGCGCGGATCGCACGAAGGCACGGCCGAAAGCAGCATACGGGTATAGGGATGGAGCGGGCGGTCATAAATATCGCTGTTTGCGGCAAGTTCGACAATCTTCCCCAGATACATCACGGCAACGCGGTTGGAAATAAAGCGGATAACGTTGAGGTCATGGGATATGAACAGATAGGTTAAATCATAATCTTTTTTTAAATCCTTAAGCAGATTCAGAATCTGCGCCTGAATGGAAACATCCAGCGACGAAACCGGTTCATCGGCAATAATCAGTTCCGGATTAAGCACCAGCGCCCGCGCGATACCGATGCGCTGTCGCTGCCCGCCGCTGAATTCATGGGGATAACGGTTGGCCTGTTCCTTTTTCAGGCCGACTTTGGCCATGATTTCCAGCGCCACCTCACTGCGGGTATTTTTATCTCCTATCTTATGAATCGTCAGTGGTTCCTTAACCATGCCTAGCGCCGATTTCCGGGGATTGAGCGACGAATAGGTATCCTGAAATATCATCTGAATATTGCGGCGATAGGATTTTAAGGAATACCTGTTGTAGGTATAAATATTTTCACCCTTGAAATTCACAACACCCGATGAAGGCTTCTCCAGCCTCGTTATCAGGCGCGCCAGCGTGGATTTGCCGCAGCCGGATTCACCGACAACGCCCAGCGTCTCGCCCTTGAAAATCTGCAGGTCAATGTTGTTGACGGCATGAATAATTCTCTTTTGAGGATTAACAAATCCGCCGCTCAACGTATATTTTTTATTCAATTCCCGGATTTCAACAAGCGCGTTGGGCATCATCTGCTCTCTGATTTAATTCCTTTTTGCCGTATCATATTTCCAGCAGGACACAAAATGCCCCGGCTCCATTTCCAGAAACAAAGGTTCTTTTCGGGCGCAGACTTCCATGGCGTAGGAGCACCGGTCATGAAAACGGCAGCCCTGCACAAAATCATATAAACCGGGGACAGAACCCGGAATGGTTTTCAAATAATCCCCTTTGCCCGTTGTTGCGATGCATCTGGCCGGTATGGATTCCAGCAATCCCTGCGTATACGGATGCAGCGGATTGGCAAATATCGTGTCCACCCCCGAACTTTCCACTATTTTTCCCGCATACATAACGGCGACATTTTGGGCGGCCTGGGCAATCACACCCAAATCATGCGTGATGAAAATGACCGCCATATTATTTTTCTGTTTCAGATCGGAAATCAAATCAAGAATCTGCGCCTGAATGGTTACATCCAGCGCCGTGGTGGGTTCATCCGC
>CAYMWM010000221.1:1151-2296 GCA_964394185.1 uncultured Smithella sp. | reverse complement strand
CTTCTACTTTCAACGGCGTGCCCACAATGTTTGAATTTCTGAAAGAATACGAAAAGACTTTCAGGATAAACTGGAAAAAAGTTAAGCTTATTAGTTGCGGCGCGGATACACTGCATGATTCAACTGTGGAGGCATGGGAAACGAGAACTGGCACCAAGATTCATGAAGGTTTTGGTATGACGGAAACAACCGGCGTCAGCCACAGTAATCCATATCAGAAGACAAGAAAAGGCTCTTTCGGGGTACCCATTCCCAATGTAAAAGCGGCCATTATCGAATATGAAGGTTCGGAATTTATGCCGATTGGCGAAGTAGGGGAAATGATTCTCAGTGGCCCGAACATCATGAAAGCGTACTGGAAAAGAGAAAAAGAATCCAAAGATTCATTAATTAATATCGACGGCGAAATATGGCTCAGAACGGGCGATATCGTCAGCATGGACGAAGACGGATATTTCCATTTCTTTGACCGTAAGCGCGATTTGATCAAGTTTAAAGGTTACTCAGTATTTGCGCGTCACGTGGAAGAAGTTCTCTATAAACATCCGCAGATTAAAAAGGCTGGCGTTGTGGGAGTGCCTGATCCCAAAGTCGGTAATATTATAAAAGCTTACGTTGTGCTGGAAAGTGAAGCGCGAGGTAAAATATCTGAAGAAGATGTCATGAACTTCTGCTCGGAAAATCTTGCTCATTATAAAGTTCCTAAAATTATCGAGTTCCGCGGTGAGCTTCCGCAAACGGACGTGGGGAAGGTTTCGCGCAGGGAATTAAGAGAAGAGGGGGATGCCTAAAATATGAGCCAATCTTTTCTGGAAGTAAAAGGGATAACGAAAAAATTCGGCGGCCTTACAGCGGTTAACGACGCGACATTTTCCATGGAAAGACACCAGATAATTGGTCTTATCGGCCCAAATGGCGCGGGAAAAACCACATTATTGCGTCTTATGACCGGAATTTTAAAGCCGGACAGCGGCAGTGTTCGCTTTCAGGGCAAAGAAATGGCCGGGAAAAATACCTGGGATGTTGTTAACGCAGGGATGGTTTCCACGTTTCAAAATATGCGGCCGTTCCGTAAGCTTCCCATTATTGCCAATGTTATGGTGGCTTGTCTGTGTCCGCGCGCCCTGAAAAGAGGCGAGTGGGTC
>CAYMWM010000221.1:0-1141 GCA_964394185.1 uncultured Smithella sp. | reverse complement strand
CGTTCTTTCGCAGGGTGATCTAAAGCGCTTGGAAGTGGCGCGCGCCATTGCCACGGAACCGGAACTTTTGTTATTAGATGAACCTTTCGGCGGTTTAAGCCCAGCAGAAACAGACCTTATGGCCAAGTCAATCAAGCGCCTGCATAAAGGTGGCCGTTTCGGCCGTCTGCACAGCGAAGGCCCGGCCATGATTATTGTTGAGCATAAGCTGCATTGGTTGATGATGATCGCAACGCGTATCATTGTTTTAAGTTTTGGAACTATTATCGCCGATGGAACGCCTGATGAAATTATTAAGAACCCCACGGTAATTGAGGCTTACCTAGGCCAAGGAGGTAACTAACATTGCTACTCGAAGTTGCTAATGTATCAGTTTGGTATGATAAGGCTATGCTCATCAATAACGTGAGCATGGGCGTTGACGATGGTGAATTGGTCAGTCTGGTTGGCCCCAACGGAGCCGGAAAATCTACATTGCTCAGAACAATAACGGGTTTGGTGGCTTGGGAAAAAGAACTGACCAAAAGGTCTACGCATGGTGAAATTAGGCTGGAAGGAACCATAACCTTTAACGGCGAACGCATTGACAAAGTGCCCGCGCACGAAATCGTCAGAAGGGGTTTAATCCTTGCTCCTGAAAGAAGAAGGCCGTTCAAGGAAATGACGGTTATTGATAATCTGATGGTCGGCGCTTATCTGATCCGTGACAAGGCGAACATTGAAGAAAACCTGGAAAAAGTTTATCAGCTCTTCCCGGTTCTCAAAGACAGATCTCATCAGATTTCCGGAACTCTTTCCGGCGGCGAACAGCAGATGCTGGCCGTGGGAAGGGCTCTGATGTCCAATCCGAAACTTTTGTGTATCGACGAGCCATCAACAGGTCTCGCGCCGATGCTGCGCACGGAAGTTTTTCAAAGAATCAAAGAAATCAGTGGTTTAGGCATTACCGTTTTGCTTGTAGAGCAGGAAGTAACAACCGTTTTCAAAATGGCTACGCGTAATTACGTTCTTTCCGCCGGTAAGATTATTGCCGAAGGCAAGGGTGATAAGTTGCTGGAAAACGAATTGCTGCGCAAAACGTATTTAGGCATGTAAAATCTAACGGCCATTAGTTTAATAAGCCTTATAAGTGTCATTTTCT
>CAYMWM010000220.1:0-2462 GCA_964394185.1 uncultured Smithella sp. | reverse complement strand
CCAATCCTTTGACACTGCGCACAATCTGATACTGCAATTCCAGCGGCAGGCAGTTGCCCAGTCCCTTGGCATAAACTTCCTGCGTGTCGAGTCCTTCATGCTCCAGGACGACCGGATGGCTTTCCCGCTCAGTAAAGCGCATGACCTTGTCTTCGAGCGAAGGGCAGTAGCGGGCGCTCACGCCTTTGATGGCGCCGGAATAAAGGGGCGAATACTGAATATTGTCCCGAATCACACGATGCGTTTCGGCCGATGTGCCGGAAAAATAGGATGGCAGGCGCTCCGGCCGTAGGGCTTTAGTTGTAAAGGAAAAAGGCCGGGGTTCGGGGTCGCTGTCCTGCCTATCGAGCCGCGAAAAATCAATGGAGGAGGCGCGAAGGCGCGGCGGGGTTCCCGTTTTCATTCTGCCGATGTCAAAACCAAGCCCCTTGAGATTTCTGGCAAGCCCGATGGAAGCCAGTTCTCCGGCGCGTCCTGATGGGGTTTGGGACGTTCCGACATGTACCAGGCCGTTTAAAAAAGTACCCGTGGTAATGACAACTTTTTTCGCGCCGTAAAAATATCCGCTCAGGTCGAGCACGCCTTTTATTGTTCCGTTTTCAATGACAAGGCTCTCTATCATCGCCTGCCGGAGATAAAGATTTTGCTGATTCTCAACAACCGCTTTCATCGTCAGGCGGTAGAGTTGCTTGTCGCACTGCATCCGGGAAGAATGAACGGCAGGGCCTTTGGAGGCGTTGAGCATGCGGAAATGCACGGCGGTCTTATCGGTAATCTTGCCCATCTCGCCGCCGAGGGCGTCAATTTCCTTGACCAGCTGTCCTTTGGCCAGTCCCCCGATTGCCGGATTGCAGGACATCAGCGCAATCGAATCCAGATTGATATTGAATAAAATGGTCCGGCAGCCCATGCGCGCGCAGGCCAGCGCGGCTTCACAACCGGCATGACCGCCGCCGACCACGGCAACATCATAATTGTCAATTAAGTTATACATTTTTATCCGATAACTTGCGCTAGCATAAAATCAGTGTTAAACCTACGTCAAAATACCTTATTTGTGGTTTTTCTACGGCATAGATTCTAAAAACACAACATAAAAAAGAGGTGGACTTGACAAAACCTGCTTTTTGGAAAAATTTAAAGAATTATTACGACCTGAAGAGCTACTGGCGCAATCTGTTCGGCTGCAATGTGCACAAGCTTCAGATTGACGCCGGATTCACCTGTCCGAACCGGGATGGTCATGTGGCAATGGGTGGTTGTATTTACTGTGATGGCAGAGGTTCAAAGCTTCGCCAGCAGGGAGCCCTGCCTTCCGTTACTGAACAGATCAAAAGCGGGAAAAAGTATTACGCGAAGCAGGTCGGAAAATATATCGCTTATTTCCAAACATTTACAAATACTTACGCGCCGGTGGAAAAGCTGCGGGCGCTCTACGATGAAGCGCTGGTTCAGGAAGATGTCATCGGACTCTCGATAGGCACAAGGCCGGACTGTCTGGGAGAGGACGTTATTGGATTATTGAGTGAATATGCAAAAAAATATCATATCTGGGTGGAGCTAGGGCTGCAATCCGTTCACGATAAAACGTTGCAGTTCATCAACCGGGGACACAATTTTCAGCAATTTGCCGACGCGGTAAGCGCTTTGGCTGGGCGGGGCCTGAACATTTGTGTGCACATTATCATAGGTTTGCCGGGTGAAAGCGACAAAGATGTATTAACCACCGCTGCAACCCTCGCGGCTATGCCTGTAAACGGCATCAAAATCCACTCCCTGCTGGCTCTGGAGGGAACAATGCTTGGTGAACTGTATAAAAAAGGATCTATCGAATTGATTTCAAAGGATAAATACGTAGCGCTGACCGCCGATGTTCTGGAAATTCTGCCGCCGGAAATGGTTGTTCAGCGCCTGACGGCTGACGGATATCGAGACATTTTTCTTGCGCCGGACTGGGCAATGAATAAATTGGATGTACTGAACACAATCAACAGGGAATTGGAGAGGCGAAAATCATATCAGGGGAAGCACTATATAAAGGATAAAAAATAGCTGTAATTTGAGCATAAAAATTGCTATTGCATATCGGTTGAAAATTCAGGATAGAGAAAAAATGATAGCCATAATTAACTATAATGCCGGAAATATAACGAGCGTGGCACGGGCACTGCAAAACATCGGGCAGGAATTTATTATTACGGATGACATAAAAATCCTTGATACGGTGACGCGTGTTATTTTCCCGGGTGTCGGCGCGGCGGGCTCCGCAATGACATATCTCAGCGAAAAAAAACTCGATGTCTGGCTGATAAACTATATTAAAACAGGCAAGCCGCTTTTAGGTATTTGTCTGGGTACGCAGATTATTCTGGATTATTCTGAGGAAAACGACACACGATGCATAAGCCTTGTTGCCGGTTCGACCAGGCGTTTCCCGGAAAAATTAGCGTACAATGGTGAGT
>CAYMWM010000219.1:0-2487 GCA_964394185.1 uncultured Smithella sp. | reverse complement strand
GATGTTTGACAGAATAATAGATACTGGTCATCATCTATCTGCTTTTCTTGATGATTTAAGAAAATGTGCAACTAACTAACATCAATAAGAAAAGCAGAACTTGGTACGTATAGCTTCCTGTAACACAGCATCCGGTAATTATTACAGACAATTATTCTTTCCTATGGTATTCTTCAGGACACAAGAAAGAGAATTTGGAGTTAATCATGACGAAGTACGCGGCATTTTTTGACCTTGACCATACCATTGTTAATGTTTCCAGCGGAAAGATTATGTTCGAGGGTTCCCGAATGCACAAGCTGATAGGCCCAAAAGAGAGCTTTAAAGCCATATTCATGATCTTGTTGAATCGGCTGGGCATGCTGAGCGAGGAATCCGCAATCGAGCGGTCTTTGATGTGGTATCGGGGCATAAGTGAAGAAGAGTATAGACCCACAGCAATCCATTGCGCCCAAAAGCTTAAAAGTGAAATCCGTAACGATGCCCGCAGAGAAATAAAATTTCATAAGGACAAGGGTGCTCATACGGTTATCCTTTCAGCGTCAACACCTTATTTATGCAATCAGATTAAAATGGAACTGCAGATGGATGACGTTATATGTACCGAACCTGAGTTTATTGACAATCGTTTTACCGGGAAAATAAAGGGCCGGTATTGTTATGGAACTGAAAAACTCGTGCGGATGCTTCAATATTGCAAAGATAAGGGACTGAGCATAGAGAACGCTTTTTACTATGCGGATTCAATAAATGATTTTCCGGCATTGGAAGCCGTTGGCGTACCTGTATGCGTTACTCCCGATAAAAAGCTTGAGAGGATTGCGGTGAAACGGGGATGGAAGATCAATATGTGGGAATAAGATGGTGGATTCCTCTTATTTAAAAGTCGTGAACGGGACCGTCCTGTAAAAATCAGAAAAACAGTTACGGAGGGTTATGAAAGAAGTAAAAATGTTTATGTTTGAAGGATGTCCACACTGCAGCAATGCGAAGAGAATGCTGGAAGAGATATTTGTTGAACACCCCGAATATGCCAAAGTTCCATTTACCGTAATAGACGAGAATAAGAATCCGGAAATTGCAGATCAATATGATTATTATTACGTTCCGACATTCTTCACAGGCGATGTGAAAATGATGGAGGGTGTTCCCATAAAAGAAACGATTGAAAAAGTATTCTTAACCGCCTTAAAAGATGAAAACTAGTATGGTGTCCCCATGTTTTGTCCCAGAAAAAAGGGGGCTGTTGCCCCCTTTTTTTGTTCATGCTTTCCTCAAAGAAAATAATTTCTCTTAGCGACTTTCTTTTACAACGATCGCGCCGCGATGTCCGCCGGGATCTACCAAAACATCACTGGAGGTTCCTGCATTGGTATCTGCCCATACACTTACGGTATGCGATCCGGCCGCAAGACCCTGAAAAGCTGCATATATAGAAAGGAATTCAGAAGTGTCACTCGTTTTAATACTTCCACTATTATCAAATGTTGTTTCAATTGTATCATCAATCCTGACCCAAAACTTGATTCTAGTGGCGCCGCCGCTAAATGTACCTCCGTCAAACCTTGAATTAAGAAAGATTTCAATATTTGAATCACCGCGGCTTTTTGTAAATGTTTTTGTTCCAATATTAAGTTTGGTGGCCGTTGTCGTAACATCAACACCGCCGACGTTTAGACTCGAAAATTTAGTAAAGTTGGATACCTGCAGAGGTTCTATGGCATTCTTTACTGCCGTGAAATTGTCATTCATCTGGCTGGAACTTATCGTTGTTCCCGATGAAAATGTATTCGGTATGGTTACCGTTGCGTATGAAATGACGGCTACTCCGATAAAGACTATCGTCAGTAAAAGCACAACCTGCCGCAATGAAAATCTGTTTTTGCTGAAGTAACTCATGTTATCCTCCTTTTTTGAATGTCTGAAATATATTATTTTCTGAATGTATAATCTTATTCAAATCTCCGCTCTTATGATTGAAAAACAATCAGCGATGAATGAAGTTCATGGCCCGTACTGGGCGCTATCCCATTGAGAAGTGTCCCAGACACCGGCAGTGCCGGGTGCGCCGGTTGTTGTCGTGGTGCTTGTCGTGGTTGTCGTCGTTGATCCGTCACTATGACTGCTTCCGCCGCCTCCACCTCCGCAACTGCAGGCCATAAGGGCAAAAAGCAACATGGATAACAATACTAAATACTTTTTTTTCATTGCCTCCTCCTTTCGTAAGTTAAAGAATAAATCATGCATCTGCCAACATGCATGAGTTTTAAAACCGGTGCTGAAATTACTGATGAAACAAATGTAGCGAAAAACACTACTAATGACAAATGAGACATTAACGATTAATTGTTTTTATCATAACATAAAATATAAAAAGGGTAAATACGGAATTTTATCGGACCTGCGCAAGCCGGTATCCAGTATTCGTTCCGGCTTGTTCGGTCGAGTCTTTTCGACTCGACCGTTTATCATGTCCTCCTTTGGAGG
>CAYMWM010000218.1:0-2641 GCA_964394185.1 uncultured Smithella sp. | reverse complement strand
TCTACTACCTGCGGGCAAGACTCTATCAGCCGGCAACCGGCAGATTCACATCTTACGACCCCATCGAAGGCGACATCTACACACCCGCAAGCCTGCACAAATATCTCTACACCGCCAATGATCCGGTGAACAAGGTTGACCCGAGCGGATTATGGAGTATTTATGATGCCACAGCAGTAATAACAACAATGGGCATACTAACGAAAATACAAATTAACACTGTCGCTATTAGATTTGGTCATATGTTATCCAAATGCCATAATTTACGACAACATATGGTTAAGATTGTACAACAAGTAGCTACAGAATATGCTGAACTTGCCCCAGAAGTGGATATTTATGTAAATACATCTATAAATAGAGCATTAAATATATCTAATGCTGCTATTGGAAGATTAAGGCCGGATATAATTGTAAAAGTTGAAGAAAAAGTAATTAGAATTTATGAGGTGTTAGGAAAATCACAACTGAAAGGACAAGGATACCGTGAGGTAGTTGAAAAATTGGCAAAGATAGAAGCTGAGTTGATCAAGCTTGGCTATGAAGTGCAAATAGGTCCGCCTATTACGCCGAAATTTTAATATCTGATAGATTATACAACCGGAAAGGGAAAGTTAATGACGATAAAAATAAATAGTGCTGATGAAAATTTAATATTTAATTTTTATTTATCAAAATTATCTAATGATTGGTTGTTATTAATACATCAATTATGTGTTGGAATAGAGCAGAAATTGGGTTTTAAATATAATGAAGCAATAGTGTATTACGATAAAACTAACAAACCATTAAAAAAAATATTATCTAAAAACATCCAAGATTTATTCAGCAAGATAGATCAGAATGGAACTGAAAATCTATCGTCAATTTATTTTGATTTAAATGAAAAAAAATACAAATATACGATGGCAGAGTTAAACTACGTTAGTAAGCAAGATACTTACAAGCCATACTATCATATATTTATACTAATAAGATTAGACGTTTTCAAATATGCAGGAAAAAACTTCAAAGAATTATTTGTCCACATATTAAGTAAGATAAAACAAATTGGCATAATTGAATATGCTTTTTTACATACAATGCATTCAGAGAAAATGCCACTTGGATATTTTTGCGGTTTTGGCAGCGATAAAATGACGAGCGATGAGAATATCAAACTTCAAATTTGGAAACAAAATAAGCAAAGATATAATAAATTAGTGTGGGATGTGTTTTTGGAGAATATTATAAACAGGAATATTTTAAATGAAAACATTGTAAATGATATTGAAACCATTGTAGGCAGTAATAATCTAATAAAATATGACGATCTAATAGTATTTTCCCTACCAGTCGAATTAGAAGAATGGATAAAGCAGGATGAAAAGACCTTAAAGATAAGAAACGCATTGATTGATCTATTTAGAGCAAATAACCTTTTGATGAAAAAAATAATTAAACCAGAAACACCTGCCGTATCGGTGGCTAAGAAAAAAGAATCTCCTATTATTGAAGAAGATGATAAAACAATAAATTATAAAGGGCCAAACTATGTAGAACAATATTTAAGGAAAGGTTCAAAGAAAATCATTGAAAAGATCGAAGAAGAATATTGCATGGTCGCAAGTGGTATTGCGCGAAAAACGAATAAGCAATTTAACCTTTTAATTGACGAAAATGAAAAATATGTGACTGCTAATGATTCGGAAGGCACTATTTTGCTTTATGATCCGTCGCAACATCCTGCCAATATGGCATTTGAACAAGAGTTAAAACCTGATCTCAAAGAATATAAATGTGAGAAATGTGGCAGCAATATTTTTGAAGTTGTTGTTGGCTATGAGTATCCTGCAGATGCGGAAGACCAGAATGATATTTCGAGTTTTGCACTCGCTGGCAAATGTACAAAATGTAAGAGTATTAAGATTATATTTGAAGATGAAACTGCATAAGTAATCATTCACCGGACGGCTTTCTTAATCCCGTCCCAAAAGACTATCCACGCGAAGTCTTTTAAAAGTAAGATCTTTGACAACTGAATATAGAACCACGGGAAAGAACCCTGAAAAGAGCGTCGGGGTTCTTTCCCTCCGCTGTGCGGGATTGTTCAACTTACCAATTCCAATGCGCTATGCTTTTGGAATTGGAGTTTCACAAACGGCTGATATTAAGGGTCGGCTTTGGTTTTCCGGCTGATGGTTGCAGCCTCAAAGCCGACCCTTATATAAAATTATAGACTTTAGCTCCACTGTCATCAACCGACTTGATTGGGTGATCCAGGAAAAAGACATGGATTGTCGGGTCAAGCCCGACAATGACAATTGTGTTTATTATCCGTTTCTCACCATCCCGTCATGCCATTGCGATTTGAATTTGCCACCTGAATGGCGACAATTCCCGCTAAGGTACCAGCAATTCTTATTCTTATTGTGCGCCTTTCAGTTGCACACACGGTCAAAGGATAACGCGACGGCAAGGAGGAGGCACCGCAGGCGTATATACTGATACGTTGAGGACACCGCCCCCGGCCTGCGCCGGGGCAGGCTGTGCCAACAAGGTTGAGGCAGTCACCGGAACACAAACAACGAAGTATCTGGTGGATGGCAACAGAGCATTAGCCCTGGTAGTAGCGGAATACAACACGGCGGGAACCATCACC
>CAYMWM010000217.1:0-2652 GCA_964394185.1 uncultured Smithella sp. | reverse complement strand
GCTTGTTCGGTCGAGTCTTTTCGACTCGACCGTTTATCATGTCCTCCTTTGGAGGTAGATAAAACAAATGCGTCATTGCGTTTGGTCCCCGTAGCGAACGGTTACAAACCGTTCCACTGTCCTCCGCAGGCTTTGGATATCCCTCGATTTTCGGTTCCCAATTATTCCTCTAAGAAGCATTGCACGGAACAAATTGCTATGATAATATTCATGCATGAGAAATAAGAGTGATTGGGCATACGGGATCGCCGCCGGGTCGGCATTTCTTGCTTTTATTCTAATGCTCATCTGGATAATCGGCGGTAACTTGCGATTATGGAAAATTCCGGATTACTGGGGGCCTTTCTGGCCGATATTTTCTTTTATTGTCGTTCCGCTGCTGGTCTTTTTTTTGATATTTTTAGCCAAACTGGCCAATCGCGGCAATAAATTTTTTGTGGCAATTGAAGAAGTGAATCTGCCGCTTATGCAAAAAATGCTGAAAAAAAATCCCGCTCTGGCAAACAAGAAGGATGGACGCGGCTGTCCGGCTTTGCATTATGCAGTTTACATGGCCGGAGAAAAGAGAACGGCCACGGCGGATTTGCTGATTAAAATGAAAGCCGATGTCAACGTTTATGACAATGCGGGCGCCACACCGCTTCACATCGCCGCAAGGAAGGGCAACCTGGCCCTGGTAAAGCTGCTCGTGGAGAACGGGGCGGACCCGGCCATCGGGTTGAGTAAATCACATCTTTATTTTCCCGGTGAGACACCCTTGAAGGCTGCCCAAAAAGCAGGACATAAAGCAGTTGT
Source organism: uncultured Smithella sp. (assembly GCA_964394185.1). GTDB lineage: Bacteria > Desulfobacterota > Syntrophia > Syntrophales > Smithellaceae > Smithella. Next base: position 1,857 of record CAYMWM010000217.1, on the reverse strand, counting down.
GGAATATCTGCTTTCCCATCAGAACCTTTCAGTCAATTCACGGGGCAAGTAAGAACTGTGTGCCCCTCCGAAGCGCCTCTAAGCCGCTGTGGCGATTCTCATGTGTCCTCCGCTGGCGGAGGTGTCACGTAGTGACGGAGGCGGAAAGTGAAATGTAGTGCGAACCTTAAGGTTCGCTTTTTTCATTCCGCAGGCCTAATCTTATTCTGATTGAACCAATCCAGTTCTTCTGTTAAAATTACTCAAAATATACAAAAATAATTATGTTTACGAAAACAAGTATGGTGCACCCGGATTTTTATTAACTGTAATTAATAGAAATATAAACCATTTGTATGAATATGTATAACATCAAGCTCTATATTTATGCAGCAGGGAAGACCATGATAAAAATATTATCATGGTTATTGGTTTTTATATACACCCTGCCTTTTATTTTACAAACCTACGCGTTGAGATCATTTCTCGGGAAAAAAAGAGCCATTCAAATTACCGGCAGGCAACTGACATCGGCAGGCGGATTCGTGGCGGGATTAATCGTCCCACGGATGAGTTCAAAACAGGATTTCGCTATTTTCAGGGAAAAGATTAAAAGGAACTTTTTATTATTCGAGAAAATTCTGCGCGTAAGAATTGAAAATGAAACACAGGATAAAATTGAATTCAGATTTCAGTTTTGTCCTGTCACAAAAATGCTGAAAATATTTGGACTCTCCGAAATATGTAAATACTCATGCGCGGGAGACTGGAAACTGGCAAAGAAAAACAGGGGAAATTGGACCTTCACACGAAAACAAACCATTGGAACCGGCGGGTTATATTGCGATCATTCATACTCGCGGAAGGAATAAAGAATAAAAGAGACGAACAAAAATTCCCGCGAATGTCCACCGATTTGTCATTGCGAGCCTTCTCTCAGAAGGCGTGGCAATCTAATGTGTAAACGATGTTTTAGTTGCACAGTGCCGGAGGTGGATAAATAATTAAGTGTTATTCAAGCTGCAAGCTTGAGCCAGCGAAGAAAATAATTCAGTGTTGGATGTCCCCCGAACTGCTATTTCATATTTCCACAGTCATATCGTTGATTGCGGGGTGGTTAATGTACCGTGCTTCCGCAAATCGTGCCATGCCAGGTCTTGGAAGCACCCCAATAACCGAAATTTACGATACAGGACTTCAGAGGACGCAAACCGCCTGTGGAGCCTTTTCTGTTTGCCGTTAACACGCCGACATACTGAAAATCCGGCGCGTCTGCCGGGCCTGTCATGGTAAAGGTTACGGTTCCGTCGACGATGACGCCGCCCGTATCGCAATCATTCAGATTATTTGTCCGGTCACCATACTGGAATGTAATCATCGTACCAGTTCTCCATTCACCGGTGCATTCACAGTATTCGGGAACATATTGCGTCGCATTATGATACATCCACTGATTGCAGTAAATATTGACGTTGCCAGACCATGTAATATGCCCGCCCGCCGGACAGGCCATTGAATCCGATACCACGGCCGCCGACTGATAGTGGGAAGTACTGCATGTATTTGTAAACGTAGCGCCCTTTAAGGCAGTTGCGCAATTTCCCGCGCCATTATCCACAGCTTTCGTACCAGCTTCCTCTACCCGCACATCCGCGTCGGGAGATGAAAAAGCGCCGGAAGAATCCGCAGCATCCGTCAGGCTGTCCATCAGCTGGTTGACCTCATCAGTGGTCCACGAAGCCTCACTGCTGTCGCCGCCGGAACCGCCTGATGAACAACCGATTCCCGCCAAAATAATAATGATGCAAAAAAATGGTAAAATATATGCTGCAACACTTTTTCTTTTCATGATGATGAACCTCCTTTTCATACTTATAA
>CAYMWM010000216.1:0-2671 GCA_964394185.1 uncultured Smithella sp. | reverse complement strand
TTTTCAGAGGGTCTCACTACGACCATCAAATTTCAGTGCACTCCGTTTCTGAAATTTGGGTCTCATTAAAAAAAGGATGGAGAAAGATTTTCAGATAAGATTTATTTGACATACACGACGGATGGTTTTATGATTCGGTCATGAAAATCAGAATGGCATTACTCAATTTGCTGGCGGTCATTATTTTACTGGTTCTGGCGGGCTGTCAGGCTCGTATTTCCACCGTTGTCACGAACTATCCAGTGCCTGAAAAAGATTATACACGTCCATTGCCGCCCGGCGAATTGGCGCTCAGAAAAATTACCGATCCCGCCAAAATTCCGGATTACACCAAGGCCTGCTCCAATATCAACAACGTGCTGGAAGCTATCGACCGTTCTTTGAGCTATATGGCAAAACCATCCAGCGAACAGTTCTATCCTTACGGCGGAATCACTCATGAGCAGGCGTTTAAAAGCCTTCAGGAACTCAGAAAACTTTTTGCTTCGGGATTGGCTCCCGGGCAGATGAATACTGTTTTACGCGAAAAATTCGATACTTATATGTCAGTCGGCTGCGACGATCAGGGGACGGTATTATTTACAGGATATTACACACCAATTTTTGACGGTTCGCCGCTCCGTACGGACTATTTCCGGTATCCTTTATATAAGATGCCGGACGATCTGCTCAAAGGGCCTGGTGGAACGATTCTGGGACAGCAGGGGAAAAACGGCCATATCCGGCCATATCCGGACAGGGAGGAAATACAAAAGACAGGAATGCTTGAAGGTTATGAGCTGGTATGGCTGGGTGATCCTTTTGAAGTTTATATTGTCCATGTGCAGGGTTCAGCCAAAATCCGCATGCCCGACGGACATATCGAAACCGTCGCCTATGCCGCGAATAACGGCAGGGAATATAAGAGCATCAGACACAAGCTGATAGCCGACGGAAAATTTACCGAAAAGAACATCAACATGAAAGCCATGATCGATTATTTCAGCGCCCGTCCCGACGAAGTCGATATGTATGTAAATGAAAATCCCCGATTTATTTTCTTCAGGAAAGACGACGGGAATCCCAGGGGATCGCTCAATGAGCCGGTAACGCCTATGAGGACGATTGCCACGGATAAAGCCATTTATCCCAGGGCCATGTTTGCATTTACCGATGTGAATCTGGAAGAGGATGTGGGTTTTGTTCTGGATCAGGATGCCGGAGGCGCAATTCGCGCAGCGGGACGCTGCGATGTCTATATCGGTGTCGGAGACCAGGCCGGTGAGCTTGCGGGAAGAACATACCGTGAAGGAAGCCTTTATTATCTTTTTGTCAAGCCGGAAGCTCAGACGCAAGTTACGGCTCCGGTTCAAGCTGATGAAAGTGAACAGCCATAACATCGTCTAAGTTTATAAAAAGCGAAAACGAATCCTCAGGACAAATGCCTTCACATCATAGTTTATTAATAGGATAATCCTTATTTATCAGTATATTATACAAAATTCCTCAATAATACAGTTAATATGTTCCTCGTGCCTTTCGGCTGATCAATATATATTTATATATTGATATAAATCAAGGAATGATAGTAGTTTTTGCATATCGCAAAATAGTTCCGTAAGGAGAGTTCAAGGGAGACAGCGCTGACTCAAAACGCGTGGATTGGCAATATCCGAATTACCGAAGGAAAGAAGAATGCTACACCTGAATTATACAAATTGTCCTAAATCGGAGGCTAAAAAGGGAAATCCTTCGGTGTGGCATCTTTTTGTTGAACGGGAGCGCCCGCGCGGGTCTGCCTGATTGCCTTTTTGTGAACGGGATTTGCCCTCACAACGATGGATTTGGGAGTCGTGGGGCACGCCTTGGAACACGCGCCACAGCCGATGCAGTACTGGTTATCAACGTCGGGATAGAGGATATTGCCCTTATCGGTGAAGGTGATGGTTTTGGTCGGGCAGACTTCCACGCACGCGCCGCAGTTCTGATGATTGATGTAAACGACGCACTTGTCTTTCAAAAGATCGACGACGCCAATCTGGGTGGTTTTTTTCTCATTCACAGAGAGCGGCTCTATGGCGCCCGTCGGACACACCCTGCCGCAAACAACGCATTCGTATTCGCAGTAGCTTTCGGGGTAATTCATCTTCGGCTGAAGCAGGCCAGCCGCGCCGTATTCCAGAAAGGACGGCGTCAGCACTCTTGTCGGGCAGGCGCTGACACAAAGATGGCAGGCGGTGCAGGATTTTGTGAAATGGTCGATGCCCACAGAGCCGGGCGGCGTGACGGGCGGCTCGACTGAAGATGCGTTAGCGGCACGCAGAATATTGCGCACGCCGGTGCCGGCAAAAGATAATGCATAAGCCCCGGCGGCGATAGACCCGATAAGAAATCCCCGGCGCACCGGCGACCACTTTTCGCTTTCCGTGTTTTTAACAGGTGATTGGTAGCTTACAATGGATTGCGGACACGATGACACGCAGTTAAAGCAGGCGACACAGCGGCTTTGGTCTATCGTGGCATTTTCCACATCAACGCATCCTGCTTTGCAGACTGTTTCGCAATCGCCGCACCCGCTGCACCCGGCTTTATCAATGACGAATCTGAAAAACGATACGTTTGATATTAGTCCCAGAAAAGCCCCCACCGGGCACAGCGTATTGCAGTAAAGACGTCCGTACCTGAAAGACAA
>CAYMWM010000215.1:0-2713 GCA_964394185.1 uncultured Smithella sp. | reverse complement strand
ACGCTCAACCAGACCACCATCGACAGCGTCACCTACACCATGGATAACGTCGGCAACCGGATAAGCAAGACCCAAAATTCGGCAATTGTCGATTATACCTACGATAACATTTACCGTCTGACAAACGTATCGCCGACAGGCACAACCCAGCAGCCCGAAAACTACACCTACGATGTGGTCGGCAACCGTCTGACAAGCGGCAATGAGCAGTTTCCGCAGACCACCGAAACAGCACAATACAGCTATGATAACGAAAACCGCCTCACGGGAGTAACCATCACTCAAGGGAGCAACAACAAACAGCTTACCTTTGCCTATGACCCCTTCGGCAGGAGAATCAATAAAACTATTGTTCAGGACACCATCGGTACGGATTGCACAAGCCCCAACACCTGCCCCAGAACAACTAATTATGTTTATGACGGTCAGAGCATCATCATGGAATACGACTCAAACGGCAACATCACCGCCAAATACACCCACGGCCCGAATATTGATGAGCCGCTGGCCGTTCAGCAGGGCACAGCCATTTATTATTATCATGCCGACGGACTGGGAAGCATTACAGCCCTCACAAATACCAGCGGCACAATCGTACAGACCTACACCTACGATTCCTTCGGTAACATGACCCAAACCGGCAGCATCAGCCAGCCGTTCACTTACACAGCACGAGAATACGACCAGGAAACCGGCATGTATTTTTACCGGGCACGCTATTACGACCCGAAAGTCGGCAGGTTTGTAACGAAAGATCCTATTGGGTTTGCGGGTGGGGATATGAATCTGTATGCGTATGTGAAAGCTAATCCTGTTAATCATATAGACCCAATGGGATTGGAACCGACTGATGATGTTAGTATGAAAGATATATTTGATTTAATAGAAAAAATTAAGAAGGTTGTAAAAGATGCTAAGGATAGTGGAGCTTGTGATCCTTGTATGTCAATTGTCTCAGTCAACAAAGCTACCTGCCAGTGTGTCATGAAAAATAAAAATAATCTCGATGCGCTTTTGGATTGCTTTTGTTGGATGTCTTCTGATGAAGAAGATTGTAAGAAAAAAATCAAAAATAAAGTAAAAGATATTTTTAAATAAGGAGCACAGATAATATGAGAATCTTTATAATAAATTATAAGTATAAAATATTATGTGTATTGGTTCTTTTATTTTTAGTCTTATCATCAATATGCTACGGGGAAATTATTGTATTTAACGACAATGTTATGGGAATCGCAAACGAGGAAACTATCAGGCTGGTGACCACCATTTCATCGGATAACAGCGAGAATCTTAAACCTGATAAAATTGACATATATTTTGATAATTGTAAATATTCTGCAGCCGTTATTTACTATCCGTATAGTAAATCTAATTTTTCAAGAATAACGAAGGTTTTGGATACCCTGTACCATGATTCAGAACAAAAATGGATTGGTTCAGAAAATAAATATTGGCGAATTGATAAGCGAAAATTTGCAGTATTTTTGTCACACGATATTTCTTCTTGCCCAGATAACTCTAATGAACAATATATTTTGGTTACTTACAAAATGTACAAAAGTGACAAAAGAAAAAAATAACGGGGTCACCCATTAAAAGAAGAGGGATGATGGGGTCAGGTCTTGAAATATCAGTTTTTTGTTGCGGAGAATGAATTGAAATTTGTTTGACATTTTTGGAGAACTTCATGGCGCGGCCATTACGAATAGAATATCCCGATGCGGTTTATCATGTGATGTTCCGCAATAATGCGGAAAACAAATGATGGGGTCAGGTCTTGAAATATCAGTTTTTTGTTGTGGAAAATGAATTGAAATTTGTCTGACATCTTTGGAGAACGGCTTGGCGCGGCCATTACGAATAGAACAAAGTAAACCTGATGGGGTCAGGTCTTGAAATATCAGTTTTTTGTTGCGGAATATGAATTGAAATTTGTCTGACATCTTTGGAGAACGGCATGGCGCGGCCATTACGAATAGAATATCCCGATGCGGTTTATCATGTGACATCCCGCGGCAACGCACGAAGCGATATTTTTAATTCCGAATATGACATGGAAGAGTTCCTTTTTATCCTTGATGCCGTTGTCAAAAGATTTAACTGGTTGTGTCATGGTTATTGCCTGATGGACAATCATTATCATCTGTTGATCGAGACGCCGGACGGTAATTTGTCTTCGGGCATGCGGCAATTGAACGGTGTTTACACGCAGAAATATAATGATCTTCACGGTAAGACCGGCCATGTTTTTCAAGGGCGATACAAGGCGATTCTGGTCGATAAGGAGAGTTACCTTTTGGAATTGTGCCGGTATGTTGTTTTGAATCCGGTACGCGCAAAGATGGTCAGGAAGCCGGAAGAATGGCAATGGAGCGGTTATCGTTATACGGCGGGCATGAAAAAAGAACCGGACTTTTTGACGACGGATTGGATTATCGGCCATTTTGGCGGGAAGAAAAGGGAAGCGCGAAAGCTTTACCGGAAGTTTGTCAGAGAAGGGATAAAGGCAGATTCGCCATGGCGAGAACTTCAGGGGCAGATTTTGCTGGGTGAGAAAGGCTTTATTGAGCGCTTCATGAATTTGTTGCAGGACAAGGAAGAAATCAAGGAGATTCCAAGAATACAGCGTTATCTGAACAGGCCCAAGCTTGCGGATATATTTTTAAAAGAAAACATAAAGGCAGAGAGAGACAAAGGAATTTATGCGGCG
>CAYMWM010000214.1:0-2721 GCA_964394185.1 uncultured Smithella sp. | reverse complement strand
TCCGTCAAACTCTCAGCAATTATTCTGTTGATGATGATCTGCGATCAATGCTTCCTGATAATTTTTCGCAACGGGATTGTCTGGCCAAAGCGCAGTATCTGGAGATGGTCCTGTTTTTAAGCAATTATTTGCTGTCGTCGCAGGGTGATCGCATCGCCATGGCTCATTCATTGGAAATCCGTGTCCCCTTTCTGGATCACCGACTGATAGAATTTATGGCCAAGGTACCGCCGGTCTGGAAAATTTTGGGCATCAACGAAAAATTTCTCCTGAAAAAATATTTTCGCGGCATTTTACCCGAGCCCATCGTTGGACGGACAAAACATCCCTATCGCGCGCCGATACAGCAAAGCCTTTGTGTTGATTCCGCCCGCGACAACATCCAGGCCCATCTCTCTGAGAACGCCCTCAAGCGAAGCGGCTTATTTGATCCGTCAAAGGTGAAACATCTTTTGAATAAAACATTCTCAAACAAAAGTTTATCGGAAGTGGACGGCATGGCGCTGGCGGGAATTTATTCATCGCAGATTCTCTATTCCCGATATATAGATGATTGGACTGCCGTTTCGAATAAACCTATTGAACCGAACATATTTATTGACAAAAGGAATGCCCCGTATGGATCGTAAACAAAAATTTTCAGCTGATGTTATGAAATTGGATTGTGAGAAGGAAGTTGCACACATTACCGCCAGGCTCAGGGAGCTGTTGAAACAAGACCTCAAGCGAAGAGGATTTGTGGTCGGCATTTCCGGCGGCATCGACAGCAGTGTCACCGCAGCGCTCTGCGTAAAAGCGGTCGGCAAAGAACGAATGCTGGCGCTGCAAATGCCGGAAAAGCATTCCGCTTCAGAAACCGCATCTTTGAGTGAACAACTTGCAGACCAATACAGCCTTCCGCGCATTTATATGGATATTTCGAGTATTCTTAACGCAGTTGGCTTTTATGAAAAATATGACCGTGCCGTTCAATTGGTCATCCCGGAATACGGGAAGGGCTGGAAATCAAAAATTGTCCTGCCCAATATGCTCAGTAACGCAACCATTTCTTTTTTCTCTGTTGTGGCTCAATCGCCGGAGGGTAAGGTCATTAAACAACGATTATCACTGCAAGCGTATTTAGAAATTGTTGCAGCGACCAATTTTAAACAGCGCATTCGAAAAATGCTGGAATATTATCATGCAGACCGGATGAACTACGCCGTTGCCGGGACTCCTAATCGGTTGGAATATGATCAGGGATTTTTTGTAAAACTTGGCGACGGTGCGGCGGATGTAAAGCCGATCGCCCATCTCTACAAGACGCAGGTTTATCAGCTTGCCGATTACCTGGCCGTTCCGGAAACCATTCGCAAGCGTCCACCAACAACCGATACGTACTCTCTTGAGCAGAGCCAGGATGAATTCTATTTTTCCCTGCCCTACGACAAAATGGATTTGTGCCTGTATGCCAGAAATGGTCATGTGCCGGTAGAGGATGTCGTTGATGCAACAGGCCTGACAGCGGAACAAGTCCAGAGAGTTTTTTCGGACATCGATCAAAAGCGATCAACGACGCAATACTTGCATTTGCATTCATTGTTAATAGATAGCGTTCCTGAAATCAAATTTTCATAACAAGACCTCACACTTTTACATGCAAGGCAGAAGGAGGAAAAGATTTCTCTGAGGAGTCTAATGCTATAGAAAATGTCAACGATATAGACCATACAAATCGACATTTTTGTCGAAAGGCAAACAAGAATTGTCTTTTATTTATCTGTTTAATATTCTTTGATTAATTGGAAGTCAATTCGACATTCGTTGCCGAACGTTGACTCCTGCAAAAATAAAAGGCAGAAATCAGCCATTAATCAATGTATTCAATATATCAATGACTTACGTCATAGCTTCAACTATAGCACACTATCTAATATCCATATTGATTCTTGGCATAATTCATGCTAGTTTGGCAGGCAAGCTTGAAAAGAGCAAACCACTTGAAAAGGTGGGGCGCAAAGCCACTATCCTAAATCCTGGCAGTCCAGGAGATGGAATTAGGGTTGCCGAGCAAGAACAGTACCTCCTTGAGGGCTGCGGTTGGCCTCTCGGCGAATAAAAAAGAGGAGGTCCTCAAAATAAGAAGATCAGTTTCAAATATAATTATTTCGTTAGTTCTTTGTTTTTTTATATTCCCATCGAACGTCTTGGCGGCTGAAGCAAAGCTGGCCTGGGACCCACCTGCTATTTCCACCGATGTGGTTGGATATATGATCCATTACGGAATGGCTTCTCGTAGCTATTCAATGGCCATAGACGTTGGTGCTGGAACAAGCTATACGGTTAGTAATCTCCTAGACGGAAAGACCTATTATTTTTCCGTTACCTCTTATAATGCTGCTCATGTTGAAAGCGAGTTGTCCGGTGAAGTCAGTCTGCAAACCGAGGCTGCGGGTACTACCTCGGACACTACTTCCGATAGCGGTGACGGTGTTGATCACGGTAGTTGTTTTATTGCCACTGCTGCCTTCGGTTCATACCTCGAACCTCATGTAAAGGCTTTAAGAGACTTCAGAGACAGATCCTTATTAACCAATTCCCTGGGCCGGGCTTTTGTGATTTTCTATTACAAGCACTCGCCACCTATAGCCGATGTCATCAGAAAGCATGCTTCACTTAAATATGCTACCAGATTGGCGTTGCTCCCGATCATCTATAGTGTTGAGTATCCTTATTTGATGA
>CAYMWM010000213.1:0-2728 GCA_964394185.1 uncultured Smithella sp. | reverse complement strand
TGTGCCACGGCTTCATTAAATATTTCCTGCACCACTTCAATTTCCAGAAAATGATTGCCGGAACCCAGCGTACCCAACTGCTGTTTGCCGCGTTCCAATGCCCGCTCCGATACCTGCTCCGGATCAGCTCCTTGCAGAGCTCCGTCGTCTTCCGTGGTTTCCAGATCCTCCTGCAATCCAAAGCCCGCCCTAACGGCCCAGCTGGCGCCTTCTTCCAAAACCTTCTTCTGATCCTTGCCCGATAATTTCACTGAACCGGTCGAGCCAACGCCCGATGGTATATGCTGGTAGAGGGCAGTGGTTAAATTACTGAGCCTGTCTTTGATATCCCCCAGAGACAAATTGGTAATCATCAGGCGGCAGCCGCAATTGATATCGTAGCCGACACCGCCCGGAGAAATAATGCCGCCCTCCAAATCGAATGCCGCTACGCCGCCGATGGGAAAACCATAGCCCCAGTGGACATCCGGCATTGCCAGAGAATATTTTACAATTCCCGGTAAATGTGCGACGTTAGCCACCTGTTTTGCGCTTTCTTCGCCCTGCATCATATGAAATAATTTTTCATTCGCATAGATTATGCCGGGCACGCGCATTGCACCTGTCTGCGGCAAAAGCCAGCGGTTTTCATCGAGTTTTTCCAATTGCATATCAGACATCAAAAATCACCCGCGCTTTCCAGCCAGATTTGATTTTTTGTAAGGTTACACCTGAATAGGTTACGGCTTTGATTTCCGTTTTAATACTATGTTGTCGGTTATCATATTGCTCCCCAATGATTCGGGCATTCAGTGTTTTATTACTGCATTTTATAATTTCACAGTGATTGACCACCCATTGTTCTCCATTGAATAAGTACAGAAGCTCCCGAAGAAAATTAATCATGAGATCCTGCGGGTCTGCCCCTTTAATGGTCAGGTTTTTTTGCTTCTTTTGCATCGTGCCCGAATTGTTATTAACGCTATTTTCTATCATGATATCAAATAACACACCGGCGGCATTGGCAAACAAGTCTTTTTTTGTCCGCCCCGATATTTCCACACCGATATCAGCTGTATGATCAAAATATTTATAATTGCTCATGTTATCCTTATATCCTAATAAGGCATCTTCAACAAGTTCCCGCCACTAACGAAAAAGGACGCTTTGAAGCGCCCTTTTGTATAGATATATATTAATTTTAATTATTATGCTTCTTCCGGAGCACCGTTTTCATCGTCGCCATTATCACCGTTGCCGTCATCACGGCTTTCGGCATCTGATGTTGTCCGCGCAACGCCAACCAGCTTTTCTTCCGGATCCAGGTCAATAAGTCTCACCCCCTGTGTGACACGATGATTTACAGGTATTTCCTGAACTTTCAGTCTGATAACCTTACCCGCATTGCTGATAAGCATGACCTGCTCTTCGCCTTGAACCTGTAAAACACCCGACACGTTGCCCACTTTTTCCACCGTCTTCAAATTGATCGTCCCTTTGCCTCCGCGTGACTGGACGCGATATTCATCAACTGGAGTGCATTTGCCAAATCCATTTTCTGAAACAGTCAGCATGAAGGTGTCTTGAGCGGGAATGTCCATGCCGACCACATCATCGCCTTCATCAAGATTAATACCGCGCACGCCGCGCGCTGTTCTGCCCATATCGCGGACATCGTCTTCCTTGAAACGAATAGCCATGCCCTGTCGGGTCGCAATAAATACATCCTGATTACCCATCGTCAGCTGCACATCAACCAGTTCATCGCCTTCGTCGATGGAAATGGCAATGATTCCTCCGGAACGCGGATTGGCATAAGCCGTCAGTTCTGTTTTCTTGATGATTCCTTTTTTCGTCACCATTACAACAAATTTATCGTCGACAAATTCCTTTACCGGCAATGTTGCCCGGACGCTTTCACCCGGAGCCAAATTAATCAGATTAACCATCGCTTTGCCCTTGGCGGCGCGACCCGCCTGAGGTATCTGATAAACTTTTAACCAATACACTTTACCCGCACTGGTGAAAACCAGCAGGTAATGGTGTGTGGAAGCAATAAAGATTTTTTCCACAAAATCTTCTTCCTTCGTGCCCATGCCCATCTTGCCGCGGCCGCCGCGATGCTGGCTCTTATAAAGGCTCACCGCGTTGCGCTTGATATAGCCGGTATGAGAAATCGTCACGACCACATCTTCTTCCACAATCATATCCTCAATGTTGATATCCTCGGAGCTGGCGACGATTTCCGTGCGGCGTTCATCGCCGTAACGTTCCTTGATTTCATTCAGTTCGTCAATGATCACCTGAAGTACTTTTTGCGGATCAGCCAATATCGCCTGAAGCTGCGCGATTAATTTGGTGACTTCCTCGTATTCTTCTTCGATCTTGGCCCGTTCCAGACCGGTCAGCCGCTGGAGTCTCATTTCCAGAATGGCTTTGGCCTGAATTTCCGATAATTTAAATTTCGAGCATAACTGTACGGAAGCCTCTGCCGGAGTTTTAGACGCCTTGATGACTTTAATGATCGCGTCAATATTGTTTAAGGCTATAATGTAGCCCTCTAAAATATGCGCCCGCTCCTGAGCACGCGCCAGTTCAAACCGGGTGCGACGCACGACAACGTCCCGACGGAAACTGATGAATTTTTCCAGTACCTCTTTGAGGTTGAAAACCTGAGGCCTGTTTTCGGAAATCGCCAGCATGATGATGCCCAGGGAGACTTCCATTTGTGTAAATTTATAGAGCTGAT
>CAYMWM010000212.1:0-2728 GCA_964394185.1 uncultured Smithella sp. | reverse complement strand
ATTTGTAACCAATAATTTCATTGTCGCTGTCCAGGCCTATTTCAGTGACATACCCTTCAGCCATTTCCAGATATCTTGCGCCTTTTTCTTTCGTTCCATACATGGTGGCGATCACGCTTCGCATTCCCTTGCCCAGATCTTCAAGTCCCGCGCCTATAGGCAGCCCGCCCTCGGAAAAAGCGGTTTGCGTTCGGCCGTAAACAATTTGCAGAAATATTTCTCTCATGGCGACATTTATCGCGTCACAGACGAGATCAGAGTTCAGCGCTTCCAGAATTGTTTTGTTCGGTAATATTTCGGCAGCCATCGCCGCGGAATGGGTCATGCCCGTACAGCCGATGGTTTCAACCAGCGCTTCTTCGATAATTCCATTTTTAACATTCAGGGTAAGTTTGCAAGCTCCCTGCTGCGGTGCGCACCATCCGACACCATGTGTAAGGCCTGAAATATCCTTTATTTCTTTCACTTGTGTCCATCTTCCTTCCTGAGGAATAGGGGCAGGTCCGTTCTTCGCCCCCTTGGTAACTGCGCACATATTTTCAATCTCATGAGTATATTCCATAAACTAAATCTCCTTCAGGTAATCACAATCCGCTTTCTTTAAGCCATCCTCGTTATTGAAGCCGTCGGTTCCCCAAACTCAATAACGAAGCCTTCTCCCCACCGCCTTATTATACTTTGAAAGCGAAAACGTATAAAATCTTCTTTTCATAATCTAGCACCGGAGTGATTATTTTTCAAATTATTTTGTTTTAGGTAAGTAAATTATATCTTGACAGATATTTTACAACAAACTATTTCCATAAAAAAGCAATTAAATGCCTTGTCATGAATATACTGGATAGAAAATTTTACAAACGTGATACGGTGGAAGTCGCCCGTTCGCTTTTAGGGAAGAAGCTAGTTCGTCAAATAAACAGCAGTGAGCTTTCGGGTATGATTGCGGAGACGGAAGCTTATTGCGGACAGGCTGACAGTGCCTGCCATGCTCATCGGGGAAAAACCAAACGTAATGCCGTCATGTTCGGCGAACCGGGACATGCTTATGTTTATTTTACATATGGCATGCACTACATGCTCAATCTGGTCACTGAAGAGGTGGAACATCCCTGTGCCGTTCTTATCCGCGCTGTAGTGCCTATTTCCGGCGTGGAAGAAATGGAGGGACGAAGAAAAAGAAAAGGCGTGGATTTAACCAACGGTCCGGCCAAGCTTTGTCAGGCCTTCAGTATTAACAAGGATTTAAACGGCTGGGATTTAATCTGCGGTAAAGAACTTTGGGTGGAGGATTATTCAACAATTCAGCCTAAATCGATTATTGCAACCCCCCGGATAGGGATTGATTATGCAAGGCCAAAAGACAGGAATACACTCTGGAGATTTTTAATCAAAAAACCATAAACATTATTTAGCCTCCTTATGGTAAATTTCCGGGAATAATTTCCAGCCGGCCAGAAAAAGAGATGCTATAACGGGTCCCAGAATAAACCCTGAAAATCCTATGGCGGCTATTCCGCCGAGTGTGGAAAGAAATATTAAAAGAGCGTGCATCTGCGTGTCGCGCCCCATAAGGACGGGTCTTAAAAGATTATCTACACTGCTGATAACGAGAGCGCCAAAAATAAGAATAACAATGCCCTGCCAGATATGACCAAGTAGCAACATAATAATGCCTGCTGGTACCCAGATTAATGAACACCCAATGGCAGGAACAATGGAAAACGCAAACATCAGAACCCCCCAGACGAGCGCTCTTTCAATTCCGGTGACATAAAAAATAAATCCTCCCATAAAACCCTGAATACCGCCGATGATAAAAGTGAATTTTAAAGAGGATTTGGCTGTTGTCAGAAATTGATTAATAAAATGTTCCAGATGTTTATTATCGACAGGTATATTATCTTTTATGACAGCAACGAAATGTTTCCCGTCACGCAGAAAGTAAAACAAACAGTAAAGCATTACCGCAAACTGGACAATGATAACGATAGTATTTTGCGTGAACTCGGATATGTGATTGAAGAAATAATCAACCAGAAGTTTGAAAGCTTCCTGCGATTTATTAATCAGGAATGCTTGTTTCATGCCCAATTTGGCAAATAAGGGATGTTTGCTCAAGGATTTAAGCGCTTCAGTAAGCGTGCCTATCCAGTTGTTGCTATGTGCATTGAATGTTTGATAAATATCAATCAATTCCATGACCAGCAGGTCGATGAGCAAGCCGACGGGCAGAATGAAACAAAGAATAATACCGGCCATCGTTAAGATGGCGCAAAGATTTGGACTTTTCACCTTTTTATTAATAAATTTATATAGTGGAGCAAATACACTGGCCAGAAGTACTGCCCAGAATACGGAAAAGAAAAAAGGTCGCAATATAAAGATTAATAGACCTGTGATAAAAGCCAGTAGTATGAAAAAAATGATGTTTTCAGTCTTCATTTGCGATTTATAGTCCATATATCATTATTTTTTATTGAAGATTGAATCTCGATGTCCATTACTTCTAAATAAATCAAATTATTATAAAAACAGTCTTTTTATCGATAAGTCGATTAATAATAAGCCATAGCAAATTTTTTATGTCAATTTATAAATTTACAGGCCAAAGTAAAATAATGAAAAAATGGAAGAAATTGATTGACATATTGGCAGGTATGACTATTTTATGCAACAGATGAGTAAGCAAAATTCATCGAAAAAGGAGGATATTTAATGTTTACAGTTA
>CAYMWM010000211.1:0-2814 GCA_964394185.1 uncultured Smithella sp. | reverse complement strand
CCTGAAGGTTCGCACTACAAATAAAAGAGGGATTGCTTCGTCACTGCGTTCCTCGGAATGACAGGTTCGCACTACGATAAAAGAGGGATTGCTTCGTCACTGTGTTCCTCGCAATGACAGTGGTGGGGATTGCGCAGCGCCTCAATAAAAGTCGTGGTGTCATCGCGAGGCGCATCTCATGCGGCGTGGCGATCTCATGGGAAGGGGGACGGAACGGTTTGAAACCGTTCCCTACAGAGAGGTTGTTCAACAGGGCGGGGGACGGAACGGTTTGTAACCCCTACGCTGACAGAAAAGGGAAAGATTGCCTGACATTGCCGGACTCTTCCCGTATTTGTTTTAAAATACCCGTGCTAAAATAATGACAAAATAAAAACCGCCATGCCTTTCATTTGAAAAGAAGGGATAAAACGGATTCAGGAGATTGTAACGATATGGCCAATGCACTGACAAAGAAGACAACCGTGAAAAAGAAGGAAATCGTGACAGAGAAAGAAATCGAAAAAAAGAAGGACACCGTGAAAAAAGCCGGAGTAGGCAGGCCGACGAGATACAGGCCGCAGTATGCGGAGCTGGCTTTCAACTACTGCCTGCTGAAAGCAACCGATGACGAACTGGCGCGTTTCTTCGATACCGGCCGGACGGTCATCAGCGACTGGAAGAAGAGATACCCCGAGTTCCTGGACGCCGTGAAGAGGGGCAAGGAGCAGGCGGACGCCCGCGTGGCTAAATCGCTGTTCGAAAGGGCGGTCGGCTATCAGTACGATGATGTCGACGTGCACGTTTACAAGGACAAGATTGTCAAAGTCAAACGCGTCAAGCACTATCCGCCCGACACGGCGGCGGCCATCTTCTGGCTGAAGAACCGGCAGAGGGATGTCTGGTGCGATAAAACGGAAACGAATGTCGGCCTCGATGAAAAAGCCGTCGAGCTGATTCTTTCGGCACTGCCTCCTGAAATAGCGGCGGAGGTAAGAAAAAAACTTTTCAATTTCAGGGAAGCCTAAATGCTTCAGCCCCAACAGCTCGATCATATATCGGGTGAAGTCATGACCCATTTAGTGACAACCGCCCGGCGCGGCGTCATCACAGGGGTAAAATCGAAACAACCCTGCGTTCACTACGCGGACGATCCGGCGGGCTTCTGCACGGAAGTCTTAGGCGAAACGCTGACCGGCGAAGTCATTGCCATGATGGAATCGGTGCGGGATAATGTCGTGACCATCGCCGTCTCATCCAACGCCACGGGAAAGAGTCACGGGGCGGCACGGGTGGCGGTATGGTTTTACCTGTCCCATGATGACTGCAAGGTCTTTACCGCGGCGGCACCGCCTTACGGCAATCTCAAAAATATTCTCTGGGGCGAAATCGGGTCGGTTGTCGCCCGGCATGACGACATGTTCAAGTCGCATACCGTGACATCGCTGGATATCCGACGCGGGCCGGAAGATTTTATTACCGGAGTTTCCATTCCGGCTTCGGGAACCCCGAAGGAACGCGAAGCCAAATTCTCCGGCAAGCACCAGAAGCATATGCTTTTTATTTTGGATGAGGGCGACGCCATTCCCGATGAAGTATATTCCGGAATTGAGTCCTGTATGTCCGGCGGCCATGTCCGCCTGCTGATTATGTTCAATCCCCGGCAGGCCGCGGGAGCCGTCTTCAGGATGCAACGGGATAATACCGCGAATGTGGTTCATCTTTCGGCGCTGAGGCATCCCAACGTGATTGAGGGACGGGATATTATTCCCGGAGCGGTGACACGCGATACTACCGTGCGGCGCATCAACGAATGGACACGCCCCGCGCACCCTGATGAAAAAATCGAAAACGATTCGCTGTTTGAAGTGCCCGAATTTCTCACAGGCGTCACCGCGCCGAAAAAGAACGGCGGCTTTTATCCGCCGCTGTCTCCGGGCAGACGCAAAATCATCAATCCGGCGTTCTCCTATATGGTGCTGGGGCAATACCCCGCGCAGGGAACCAATCAGCTTATTTCAAACGAGTGGATTTCACGCGCCCGCGCCCGTTACGATATGTATGTTTTGGAACAGGGCGATGTGCCGCCAAAGGGAGCAAAGGGCATTATGGGGCTGGATGTCGCGGAAATGGGCGATGATTTCAATGTTGCCGCGGCGCGGTACGGCGGCTATCTGACCGCGTTCGATTCATGGAACGGCGTGGACACGGTGGAAACCGGTTCGCGGGCTATCGGCTGGTATCAGGCGCATACAGGTATTTCGTGCGCGAATGTGGACGCCACGGGTGTGGGAGCAGGCGTCGCGCCGCAGATGCAGTTGGCCGGATGTGTGGCTATCGGCATCAAGGTCGCCGAAAGGCCGACAACAAAAACCGAGCAGGGCGAATTCAGGCGGTTACGTGATCAGATGCTGTGGGCGGTGCGCGAGTGGCTCAGAACCGATGTGTCCGCCATGCTGCCCCCCGATGAGGAACTGCTCGAAGAACTGGCCGTGCCGACGTACAGCGTCGAGGGCGGAAAAATCGAAGTGATGAAAAAAGACGACATGAAGGAAGTGCTGAAGCGTTCGCCCAACAGGCTCGACGCCCTGGCGCTGACATTCGCAGGCGGGGGCGGGTTTTTTTCAGATACCATTGAGGAGACATACCCTAAGTGAAAGGACTGTTGACCGGGAGCGCATTCCCGGTGAACATCCTCAATATAATAATGTCGTGTTCTGTCGAGTCTTTTCGACACGACCGCTCCTAAGGCAGAAAAGTAGTGCGGGTCTTCAGACCCGTGAAAAAGCGAACCTGAAGGTTCGCACTACAAATAAAAGAGGGATTGCTTCGTCA
>CAYMWM010000210.1:0-2943 GCA_964394185.1 uncultured Smithella sp. | reverse complement strand
GCATGCAACCCGCGCGGCTGTGGAAGAAGGAATTGTTCCCGGCGGCGGCGTAGCCTATCTGCGCACTCTGTCCGCGCTGGCCAAGATGGATCTTGCCGGTGACGAACAGATCGGCGTCAACATCGTGAAGAAAGCCATTGAAGAACCGATTAAAATGATCGCCCAAAATGCCGGCCTCGAAGGCAGCATTGTGGTCGAAAAAGTCAAAGAGAAGAAAGGCGCTTTCGGTTTCAATGCCCGCACCGATGAATATGAAGACATGATCGCGGCCGGTGTTATTGATCCCACCAAGGTTACCCGTTTTGCTCTGCAGAACGCGGCAAGCGTTTCCGGACTGCTTTTGACCACGCAGTGCATGATCGCCGACAAGCCCGAAGAGAAGGGCGCCGGTGGCGGAATGCCCGGTATGCCTCCGGGTGGTGGGTATCCCGGAATGGGTATGTAAGCTGAATCGCGACGGCCTTCGTACGGCTACCTTTGTTGGCATCGTCGTCGGCTTCCTCAACGTATTCATAATACGCCTGCGGAGCCTCCTCCTTGCCGCCTCGGTATCCTGACGAATGCGACGCGACTCTATATAAAATTAAAGCCCCCTGTCCAATCGGACAGGGGGCTTTTTATGTAGAAATCAGCTGAAGTGCACGATCCAGTGGAATGACCGTTTATGGTTTATTTCCTAACCATCTATCAATAGTCTTAGAAATGGAATTAGCTTGCTCATCATAATTTTGTTCAACGGCTTTCCAGCCATGTGACGTTCGTTCGCGATCCCTGATTTTTTCTCGAAACAAGTCTGCAATCTGATCAAATTGCTCTGTTCTGAAAATGATCGGACTATATTCAGGTTTATGTTCTATTGAGAATGAGATTAAATTTTTTTTAGCATCAACTTCATATTTATTGATTTGCGACCACGTAAGGGTAAAATCCTCTTTTTTTAATAAGACATATTGCAGCAGGTAATAGGTAATCAGCACGACAAACCAGAATAAGATGTTGACTTTACCTATCAGGACAAACAATAATGCGACGATAAGAATCCACGTGCCTAGCAAAATCATATTGTCGTATATTCTTTTCCCTGTGATGTGAATGGCGTCGCCAGTAAAAACTATATTACCTTTTCCACGAAATTTACCGTACTTTTGGCCCATAGAATACATATATTTTAGTACAAACTTAACATCCGCTGTAATCATGATTTGTTGATCCAATAATAATTATTATATTGATGGGTATTTAGGTATTACGTGCAATCCTACTCCTTTTAAATAAGAATGAAAAGAAAAAAGTGCTTAAAAATCAAACGAAATGAACTTTTACTTTGGCAATTTGTGGAAAAAACAAAAGCCCATTCCGCGTATATGCGGAATGGGCTTGAGGGCGTAAATTAGTCTGAGCGCTTGTTATCTGTAGGTTAATTTCTTCAACGCTTCGATGCGGTCGTCAAGCGGTGGATGGCTCATGAACAAAAGGGCCAGAGAGCTTTTGGAAGGTTTTCCACTGATTCCGAAAGCTTGCATCTGGTCCGGCAGCGGTTCGGTAACGCCCTGTTTTAATCTTTCCAGCGCCGCGATCATATTCTGCGTTCCGGCAAGCTTTGCGCCTCCGGCATCAGCGCGATATTCCCTTTGCCTGCTGAACCACATAACAATGACGCTGGCCAGTATGCCGAAAACAATTTGGGCTACAAGTGTCGCTACGAAGAATCCAATACCATGGCCTTCTTCGTTCTTTAAAATAACTCTATCCACGAAATGTCCGACAACGCGGGACAGGAATATAACGAATGTATTGACGACACCCTGAATGAGCGACAGGGTAATCATATCGCCATTCGATACATGGCTTATTTCATGACCGATAACCGCCTCGACTTCTTCCTTGTTCATCGCGCGAAGCAGGCCTGAGCTGACAGCAACCAGAGCTTTATTCTTGTTCATGCCGGTGGCAAAGGCGTTAGGCGAGGGGGAATCGAATATGGCGACTTCGGGCATGCCGATATTGGCTGACATAGCAAGTTTTTTAACGGTTTCCACCAGCCAGATTTCCGTCGCGCTCCTAGGGTCGGTAATGACCTGCGCACCCATCATGCGTTTGGCCATCCATTTGGACATCGCCAGTGATATAAAAGAACCGCCAAAGCCAAATACTGCCGCGAAAACAAGCAGATTGATCATGTTCAGTCCGGTGCCGCTTTCGTCAAGGATGCGGTCAACGCCGAGCAGACGCAGAACAATGCTCAAAACCACAAGCACGGCTATATTGGTGGCAAGAAACAACAAAATCCTTTTCATTTTAACCTCCTGTATTTCAGTACTGTATATACAGTAAAGAGAACATATTTGTAATCGTTTTTCTTATTTTAATGACAAGACTAGAGATGTCAAGTCTTTATATACGAAATTCTTAATATACGAAAAACATATGATTTGATAGATTTATCAGGAAAATATTGGTGTTGAGTAATATAGAGTTTGCTTGAAAGTCCTAAGCTTATGTGATAATCAAATTTTCTTGAGTAAAAGACAGTGTTTATTTACTGTTAGTTGTTATTACACGTTTATTACGTTATTTATTATTTGATATGCGAGGAGCAATAAAATGGATTACAAAAGTACTTTGAATCTTCCGCAAACGGATTTCCCCATGAAGGCGAATCTGGCGCAGCGCGAGCCGGAAATGCTGAAAAAGTGGGCTGAAATGGACATTTATAAAAAAATCAGACAGGTAGCTAAAGGTAAGCAGCCGTATATTCTGCATGACGGCCCTCCTTACGCCAATGGTAATATTCATCTGGGCACGGCCCTCAATAAAATCATTAAAGATATCGTCATTAAGTCCAAAAACATGACCGGATTTGACGGCGTGTATGTGCCGGGCTGGGATTGTCACGGTCTTCCTATCGAGCATCAAGTGGACAAGGAACTGGGCGGCAAAAAG
>CAYMWM010000209.1:1571-2948 GCA_964394185.1 uncultured Smithella sp. | reverse complement strand
AAAAAAAGGGCATAATATTACATCCGTTTTCTGCCGTCACCGGCGAAGGAATAAAGGAAATACTTAATCAAATTATCAAACAATTAGGTTAATTGCTCATCTGTGAAGTCATGAAAAATATTCGACAGGAAACTCTCGCTCACGCAAAAAAAATTCTTATCAAAGTCGGTTCGGCTGTCTTAACCGGTAAAGACGGTCTGGATCTCAAAGTCATCGATGCATTCGTCAAGGACATGTCTAACCTCGTAAAGCACGGATATTCGATCGTCCTGGTAACCTCCGGCGCGATTGTCTCGGGAAAACACCGGATGAAAATAACAGAAAAACTCAAAAGCATTCCCGAAAAGCAGGCCGCCGCCGCTATTGGGCAGGGAAGGCTCATGCGGGTGTATTCCAAATCCTTTGAAAAGAACGGTCTGTACGTTGCCCAGATTCTATTGACGCTTTCCGATGTCACTGACCGCCAGCGTTATTTGAATATCCGTAATACGCTTTCCGTGCTGACAGAATGGGGAGCCATTCCCATTATCAACGAAAATGACACCGTCGCTGTTGACGAAATCAAATTTGGAGAAAACGACAATCTTGCCGCCATGATCGCCAATATCATCGAAGCTGATCTCTTCATCAATTTGACAAGCATTGACGGCCTTTATGACAGCAATCCAACGGTATCTAAAAAAGCCAAATTGATACGTATCGTCAGTGAATTTTCCGAAGAAATCGAATCCGTAGCCACGGCGGAAACTTCATCAGCGGGCACCGGAGGAATGAAAAGCAAGGTTCAGGCGGCAAAGAAAGTTACAGCCATCGGCATTCCATGCATCATCGCACCGGGCAAACGGAAGAATGTCCTGACCGATATCATGGCAGGCAAAGAAATCGGCACGCTATTTCTGCCCATGGCTGACCGCCTAAACAGTAAAAAATACTGGATCGCTTTCACCCTACGTCCCCGCGGTAAGCTGGTTATTGACGATGGCGCCAAAAAAGCGTTGCTGGAAAAAGGGAAAAGTCTTCTGCCTTCGGGCATCATAGGTGTGGAGGGAAATTTTAATCAGGGAGATCCTGTAAGTTGTGTAGGACGTGACGGCACAATTCTGGCCAAAGGAATTGTTAATTTCAGTTCCGAGGAAATCAACAAGATAAAGGGCGTGAAATCAAGTCAAATCCACCAGATTCTCGGGCATAAAGACTACGATGAAGTGATTCACCGCGACAATCTGGCCATCACGAAACAAATTTATAAAAAATAAATTCAATCATTAATCATTCAAGATATGTAACGGAGAGTGCTGAAAGGCCCAAAATTTCAGGGCTGTTCAACGGGAGCGCATTCCCGTAGGGAGGCGCAATACTAAATAGACACTTTCCTTG
>CAYMWM010000209.1:0-1561 GCA_964394185.1 uncultured Smithella sp. | reverse complement strand
ATCCGTAGGATTTTAAAATATACTCAGCTACAAGGCGCGCGAGCCAAGAGGAATGAGACGTATTTTTTCATACGTGGCAATGATGAAGGGCAAAGCGCAACACAGCAGACTATAGTGCCCTTTAGTGTATGGGTGTTTCCGAACAGTCCGATTATAGTTTTTCGTCAATCGCCCTATTAGCTAGTCTGTCGGCGTGACTATTGTGAAGACGGGGGACATGCTTGACCTCAACGGATTCAAAAGAAGAGAGCAGATTGCGGACCTCTTTCATTAAAACCTGCAAATTTTCATTTTTTACACGGTAGGATCCGTTAATCTGTTTGGCAAGAAGCTCAGAATCCATATAGATATCGAGATTTTTATAATTACTGGCCAAAGCGCCTTTCAGTCCCAGAATCAGAGCTTTGTACTCAGCGATATTATTGGTGCAATGTCCCAGATATTCCTTACCCTCCCAGATGACTTTTTCATCCCCATCCGTGATGACAGCTCCGGCTCCGCCGATTCCGGGATTTCCCCGGCAAGCGCCATCGCTGAATAATCTGTATTTTTTCTCAGACATACCATCTAAGCCGGTTTTTCCATATCATGGAAATACAGTATCCGGTTACAGTTCGGACAACTGAATAACTCCTCCGACCTCTGCACTTCATTATACAACTGGGGAGGAATGTTCATGTGACATCCGTTGCAAACAGCTTTCCAGACGGAAATGACACCGATTCCATTATTTCTTTTCTTGATTCTTTCGTATCTCACCAGCAGTTCTTCGGGAATATTCTTCTGCAAATCAGCTCTTTGTTGCTCCCATCTGACCATATCGGCATCCACGGCATTTAAATCATCTTCCATGGCTTTCTTTTCCTGTTCGTATTTATTTCTGTTTTGCTTCAAAATTTCATCGTCTTTTTTCACCAAAACGGCAAGCTTGTCCAATTCCTCCAGTATGGAGATGATGGATGTTTCCACCTCTGAGCGTGACGATTCCGCAGTCTCGATTTCCTTGAGCATGGCCTGGTATTCTTTATTATTCTTGACTTCCAGCATCCTTTCTTTTGTTTTCACAATGCCTTCGTTGATTTTCTTGATTTTATTTTCATTGTCCGTATGTCGTAATTTTAGCTCATCATATTTTACTTTATTATTTTTGATTTCGCCTTCGAATGAGCTGAATTCCTGACTCAGTTTTTCTATGTCTTCCGGCAGTGTTTTTTTCTTCGCAAATAATTTAACCAGTTGCGAGTCGCATTCCTGAATTTTGATTAACAGCAATAATTTTTCTTTCAACAATTTTCTCCTTCTTTCTCTTAAATTTTCGATTACGGCTATTTATTCGTGAGCGCAGGAAGCGTTGCACAAATAAAAAAATGCACCTTTTTAGGGGTGCATTTTGTTAAGCAAATTGCTTCGCAAGCTTATCATTTATGCCGTGAGAGAATGATGTTCGTTTCATCACGGCAGTTTTAGAGCTTGTTTTTAAACGTTCTTTTATCACGTAAATGCTATTTTGCCCTTCAGTCATAATATTTATTTATATATGGTGGGCCCACCTGGAGTCGAA
>CAYMWM010000208.1:0-3163 GCA_964394185.1 uncultured Smithella sp. | reverse complement strand
TTATTTTGCAATTTCAACAGGGTCGTTTATTTTTATTTCACCGCCGGTCAGAACTTTCGCGAAAATGCCCTCTCTGGGCATGACGCAATCCCCAACCGTATAAAAAATGTTGCAACGGTTATGGCAGACCTTGCCGATTTGCGAAACCTCCAGCAGCACATTTCCGCCGACTTTCAGTTTCGTGCCGACAGGCAGCGACGGCAGATCAATCCCTTCCGTTGTCAGATTTTCCGCAAAATCCCCATATTGAACATCAAGACCTTTCGCCTTTATTTTCTCGATGCTTTCTTTCGCCAGCAGGCTCACCTGCCGGATGCCGGGCTCGGCATGAGCATCGTTTTCCAGTCCCAGATTTTCCAGAAACAGGCCGCAGTCGATATTGGTCTTCTTTTCACCCTTCTTCTGTGAAATATTTACCGCCAGAATTTTCCCTATTATTTTAATCATTTATTACTCGCCTTTAATATAAACGGTTCTGCCCCGAATAGATAAATCCCGAGTCTTTTCTAACGTAACCCAAAAGAGTTACGTTATATTCCCTTGCCAGATTGACCGCCGCTGACGTCGGCGTTGCCCTGGAAACAAGCACAGGAACGCCCAGTCTGATGACCTTGGTGATGATTTCCGAAGATACCCTGCCGCTGACAAACAGCATTGCGCTTCCCAGAAGATTCATTTTATTGTTTCTGAGAAGAACACCGGCGATTTTATCGAAGCAGTTATGCCTTCCGATATCCTCGTTAAAGATGAAAAAGTCATCATGTTGAAATAATACGCTGTGCACCCCGCCAACTGTTTTGTATATTTCCGAGCGGCGCTCAAAATCCTTCATGGACTGTATAATGTTCTCCAATGAAAATTTTTTATCATCGGATAATACGATGAACTTATCATGCTTCAACGGGTTGATGTAAGTGAAGCATTTGCCGCAGCCGGAGGTAACACTGCGCAGGCTCTCACACTTTTCGACGGACTTTCCGGCAACAAGATTGATCATCACGGCAAAAAGGCGCTCATTGTAGGAAACAGACGCGACGTCATCGATAGTGTCAATAACGCCTTCACTATAGAGAAAGCCCAACGCCAGTTCTTCCGTCAGTTGATTGAGACACAAAAGCGAAGCGTATTCCGTTCCGTTAATATAAATTTTCAGCGATATTTCGCCGATAACGTCTCTTTCACTGTCTTTCAAACGGATGACGCCGTTATCGGAAATAATCTCTTTTATATTGAAAGTTGAGAATAATCTCTCATCCATGTTTATACCTTTGTAATTTAATTGTGATGCAATCCGATTGACTAGAGCAATTTCTGCTTAGCAGCCTGCTTTTTGTACTGCTTCGCGCCGAAAATCAGATCCTGTTTTTTGATAAACACTTCCGTATCCTGCGGCACGGAATGCGTCAGCCAGACGTTTCCGCCGATAACGGAACGCGCACCGACGATAGTATCCCCGCCCAGAATCGTGGCATTGGCGTAAATAATCACATCATTTTCGATGGTCGGATGGCGCTTTTTGGATCTTAATTTCCTGACTTCCGCCTTGGACAGGGAAATCGCCCCCAGCGTGACGCCCTGATAGATGCGCACGCGATTGCCGATTTCACACGTCTCGCCAATGACCACGCCGGTTCCGTGGTCAATGAAGAAACTCTCGCCGATTTGCGCGCCCGGATGAATGTCAATGCCGGTGCGGCTGTGCGCGTATTCGGTCATAATCCTCGGCATCAGGGGAATATCCAGATGCCGAAGCTCGTGCGCGATCCGGTAAACCGTAATGGCCCGGATGCCCGGATAGCTGAAAATGATTTCATCATAACCTTTCGCCGCGGGATCGCCCTCCAGGGCGGCGCGGATATCCTTGGCCAGCATCGCGCGCATATCGGGCAGCCTGCGGATGAATTCCAGCGTCAACTGATGTCCCAGCGGTTCGCAGTGAACACAAGACTGATTATGGCGGATGCAGTCATGCCGGATGGACAGGATAATTTGTTCGGAAAGCGTCTCGTACAAAGCGGTTACCTGCTCGCCCAGATAATATTCAAGATTGTTGGAATCCAGACGGGTGCGGATAAAATATCCCGGATATAAAATCAGAGCCAGACGATGCAGAATATCAATGATTGCTTCCCGGTGCGGAATCGGTTCGGCGCTCACATGGTCAAAACAACCGCCCCTGCTGCATGTGGCCACCAGTTTATCCACCACAGCCGGCACTTCATCGCGATAACTTTTCGCGGATTTAATTTCTCCCTTGCATCGATCGCCGTTTTTGGAACGCTTCATCATCATTTACTCCTATTGGTTGGTGCAGGCCTGCTGAGCCTGATTCCAGAAGGGGGACATGCCCCTCAGCCGCTCGATAATCGCGGGCATTTTTTCGATAACGAAATCCACTTCTTCCTCGGTATTGTAAACGCTCAGGCTGAAACGGATGGAGCCGTGCGCCATCGTAAAGGGCACTCCCATTGCCCGCAAGACATGCGAGGGCTGCAGAGAGCCTGATGTGCAGGCCGACCCGGACGAAGCGCAGATTCCCAGTTCATTCATCAAAAGCAAAATGGCCTCGCCTTCCACATATTCAAAACTGATATTCGTGGTGTTGGGCAGCCGGTTTTGGATATCGCCGTTGACGCGGCTTTGCGGGATTTTCTTCAATAATGCCTGTTCCAGTTTATCCCGCAGGCGCTTCACCCGGACGTTTTCCGTGTCCATATTTCTTAAAGCCAGTTCACAGGCCTTTCCCAGGCCGACGATGCTGGCCGTGTTTTCCGTGCCGCCGCGCCGCCCTTTTTCCTGATGGCCGCCGATCAGAAAAGGTGAAAACTTGGTACCGCGCCGGATATAGAGAACGCCAATGCCCTTTGGAGCGTGCAGTTTGTGGCCGGATAAAGACAACATATCAATAACGTTATTTTTCATGTTGAACGGAATCTTTCCGACAGCCTGAACGGCGTCCGTGTGAAAGAGAATGCCTTTGTCATGCGCCATTCTTGCCGCTTCTTCGACCGGGAAGATAACGCCTGTTTCATTATTTGCCCACATAAGACTGACAATCGCGGTATCCGGCGTCAGGCTTTTTTCCAGATTTTCCAGATCCAGAATGCCGTTTTTATCCACCGGCAATTCCGTGATTTTATAACCCTGAGTGCTCAGGTGCGTA
>CAYMWM010000207.1:0-3243 GCA_964394185.1 uncultured Smithella sp. | reverse complement strand
GGTAACATAACAATATAAATAGGGAATTATGATTATGTTACGTATAGGTAGGTGACTTCAACGGTTAACGATGCCTTCCTGTAGTCAACAAAATGTCAACCTCAACAAAAATAATAGACTTCAATCTGTAATAAACACTATTCCAAACCACTTTTTGTCGCCAAGAATTTCTTGATATACAACATAACATTTCCTACACTGTTCTCCATAGAAAGCAAGTTCTTATCAATATCACTGGGATGACCGCGTGTTTGATTTTTTGCGAGACCAGCACCTTTATCTCCTAAAACACTACGATGCTTTCAGGTGGAAAATTCGCTGAGGAAGGCACTTTCTGCTTCATAGGTACCGATTATGATGAGTTCGTCGTCTTTTCTGATTTGTAAGGTCGGTTCCGGGCTAATGGATGTCGCGCCCTTGCGCTGCAGGGCAATCACGGTGCATCCTGTTTTTTCCCGGATGCCAGATTGTGCCAGCGTTTTACCCGTCAGAGAGCGAGGGGCCTCCAGATGGAAGAAATTCAAGCCCTCGGCCAGAAGCAGTGTTTCTTTATTCATGAGAAAATTAAATATGGTGTTGGCCCCCAGCGATGCGTAAGACATTACAAAATCAGCCCCGGCGCGGTGCAGGGTTGAGACGTTGCGGTCCTCGCTGGCGCGGCTCAGGATCTGCATGTCGGGTCTCAGGCTCCGGAGATACTTAGTCAGATAAATATTGGTGGCGTCATCATGAGACGTCATTAATGCGGCCGGCGCTTTTTCAAACCAGGCTTTTTCCAGCGTATGGATGTCGGCGGCATCACCGTAAACAAAGTGCGCGTCCTCTTCGCTGCGCTTTTTGGCTCTTTCAATAATCAGGTAGGGAATATCCGCTTTCTGAAACCGCGCCGCGATCGCATGGCCGACACGTCCGCCACCGACGATGATCACGGGGTCGCCGGCTACTTTGAATATTTGATAAAAGGAATATACTTCATCATAGCTGTCCACAGCGGCCTGTGTACCAGCGAAAACAAGAACGCTGGTGCGCTCGATGACGGTATCCGGCCCGGGAATAACAAAATTACCCCTTTCCCAGATACCCACCACCGTCAAACCGAAGGATTCGCGGATACCGCTTGCCGCCAGGGTTTTCCCGACGAGAGGCGTACCGATGACTGGCGCCTGCGCAATCACCAGTTCTTCGTAACGGCCGATGATGTTGGATTTGCAGTCGCCAGCTATCGTCCAGGCGGCTAGCGAGCTTCCCAGGAGATCATAAAGCTGCAAGACACGCGAACTTCCCGCCAGTTGCAAGATGTCCATGGAATGAGGGGATTCCGCTGTGGTGACAATCGGCAGATATTTAAAATCCTCCCGCAGCGTTAGGGTAATGTTCGTATTCATCTGATCGCTGTTGGTGGCCACCACCAGCGCGGCATTTTGCGCCCGCAGTTTCGAATAGGTTTGGGGATCATCGATATTGCCGACGGCCACCCGGATATTCTTGTCATAGAGATCCATCGCCGACTGCAACTCTTCGACCACAACCACATAATCTTTTTTGTAATTGACCAACTTCTCGATCAGCGAAGAGGTGACTGGATCATAATGCGTGATGATGACATGGTTGCGCGTATCCGACGGCAACTCACGGGGGGCGCGGCTTCTGGCCTGTGCTTCCATCCAGGGTGCAAAAAAGAACTTGATGAAAACGAAGGGAAGAAGAATCAAAAGAAGAATAACGCCGGACAACAACACTAAAATGGAAAAAGCGCGGCCGAGATCGCTGGTAAACGTAATATCGCCAAACCCCAGTGTGGACATAACCACCAGCGTCCAGTAAAATCCAGTCGTCCAGGAGTGCTTTTGCCCCTCTATGCCCATCAAATAATGAAAGACAATGCTATAGGTCGTGATCAACGCGACAACGGCCGTAAGATACTTGACGAGCAAACCGATATTGGCCTTGACAATCTTGCTTCCCGAAATGGAACTGATGATTGCAGCTAAAAACTTCATCGGACAGGCCCTTGAGTAGCCATAGACAATAATTGATTTTCCTTAATTGTGTGTAAACTATAGGAAGAACAGTCTCGCCTGTCAATCTAAATTGCTAACATCTAAATTGTGACATATCACCGTAACAGCTGAAAACCGGTCACGCCACTTGCAAGATTCGGATTATTACCGCTGTGTAAATGATTATTTTGAAATCTTTGTGCGGGATTAAGATAAATATTTCTCACGGGAGTATGATTTCTGGCGGCCTTATACTATTAAGGTTACAATCAGTAATAAATGCGTTATGATGTTTCCCTTTTTTTAAAAAATGAATAATGCTATTATGACATTCAACTCATCGGGAAAAGCAAAGTTTGTATATTAATTATTAAAGCCCACAAGGAAGGATGTGAAGTGAAGAAGAATTACGTGCTGATTGATTATGAGAATGTCCAGCCTGCCGCTATTGAGGCACTGGAGCATGAGAACTTTCATGTCATAGTGTTTGTGGGTGCAAGTCAGTCAAAGGTTACGTATGAGGTTGCCTCGGTGTTGCAACGCATGGGCGAACGAGCGTCCTACATCAAAATTTCTGGAAGCGGCAGCAATGCCCTTGATTTCCATATCGCGTATTATATTGGGCGATTGGCTGAAAAGGAGCCGGAGGCTTACTTTCACATCGTGTCTAAAGACACTGGCTTTGATCCATTGCTTCACCATCTAAAGAGTAAAAAGATTTCTGCAAGTCGTGTGAACAGCGTTAAAGATCTTCCCCTCGTTAAGGTCGCGGCATCAAAGTCCAACCCTGATCGGGTTTCTGTAGTCATAGCGAACCTGAACCAGCGCAGAGCATCGAATCCTAGGACTCTTAAGACCCTTGCCAGCACTATTAATGCACTGTTTCAGAAGTCACTTTCTGAGGCAGAGATAGGAGACATCATCTCGGAGCTCACTGAGAAGGGCATTGTCGTAATAAACCAGTCCAAGGTTTCCTATGTTTTACCAGTTGATCTCAAACGTTGATCAACCATTTCAAACGTAAATAATCAAAATATTTATTCACAGTGCCTGTTTATTCGTAGGTGACTTCAACGGTTAACGATGCCTTCCTGTAATCCACACAACGTCAACAGCGATAAAAAATGCTAGACTTTAATCCATAATATACACATTTCACGCAATACCTTTTATCGTTATTTCCCATTGGCACATAACTACGAATATCTTATGACATCTGACTTCTAGCCTTACTTTTTTCAAA
>CAYMWM010000206.1:0-3263 GCA_964394185.1 uncultured Smithella sp. | reverse complement strand
AGATGGAGCATGAAGGCAAACTGGTTGTGATTGAAGATAAAAAATGAAGTAATTTAAAATAAAAATCATTTTAAAGAGGCCTGGAGTAAAAACTCCAGGCCTCTTTTTTTTGCGCTTGCTTTAAGTTTATGGGAGTTATAAAATTTATCAGTTAATAAATGTTTTCTTGTGGTAAGTTATTATATATCCATTTTCTCAGAGACGCAAAGATGTATGAATATTGTTCATGGAAAGAGGAGCTAAATTATGAAATTTAATAAAAAAGTCTTTCATAAGGATTGTAGATTTGACGACAAATCGAATATAAAACATTTCGTAATCCTGATGGTTTGTTTGGCGCTGTTTGTATTGGTTTTCGGATCTGTGACTGCATATGCCGAATGGCCGCATATCGTCTTATCTAAAGATGGTACTCCTATTACATATGAGCCATATGGTTCCGGAGAACTGACGCTTGTCTTTGTGCATGGCTGGAGCTGCGATGCTCGGTACTGGAAATTTCAAATTCCATATTTCTCAAAAAAGTACCGGGTTATTGTTCTTGACCTTGCAGGCCACGGTCATTCGGGAATGTCACGAACAAAATACACCATGTCATCTTTCGGAGAAGATGTAAGAGCCGTTACGGAAGCAGCTGGTGGTAACAAAGTCATTTTAATCGGTCATTCAATGGGTGGTTCGGTTGTTGCGGAGGTCGCCCGGCTCATACCGAATCGCGTTATTGGTTTAATTGGTGTCGATACGCTGGACAATATTGAGTACCCGCTAACACCAGAAGAGCTTAAAAAGATGATTGCTCCTTTAGAAAATAATTATTCGAACGAAAGCAGGCGTTTTGTAGGGGAAATGATTTCACCCCAAACCGATCCTGAAATTCGAGAATGGATTCTGGCGGATGTTTCGTCTGCGCCACCCGCCGTGGCCTTGAGTGCAATGAATGAAATGATGCAACAATACATATCCGGTGAGGCGGCCAGGATATTTGAACAAATCCGCATTCCCGTAGTTGGCGTGAACGGAGATCTGTGGCCTGTCAACTTTGAGGCAAACAGACGGCACATGTTTTCTTATGATGCCATTGTCATCAAAAAAGCGGATCATTTTTTAATGATGGATCGTCCGGAAGAATTCAATCCCGCTTTGGAAAAAGCAATCCGGATGATTTTAGAAAAAACTGATAAACAGAAAAAATAAACGAACCCATCTACCGGATGGATTTTGGGCTACTGGTGAATTTTACTTCACAATTTTAAAAAATTCTTTAGCTTTCGGATCTGCAGCCGTATGCAGTATTTCAAACAGAACCATTTCCGTACTGGTGATACGGGCGCCTGCGCTTTTCATTGCGTCTATTCCAATCTGCCTGTTTTCGGGCGTACGTGATGAAACCGCGTCGGCGACCAGATGAATATGGTAGCCATTGGCGATTAAATCGAGAGCGGTTTGATAAACGCACACGTGGCATTCAATTCCGATAAGAACAACCTGCCTGCGGTTTAACGAATCCAGTTTTTCCTTAAAACTTTTTTCATCCCAGCAACTGAAGGATTCCTTGGCTATCGGATTAAATCCATCAATTTCATCGGCCACCTGCGGAAGCGTTTTCCCCAGTTTTTGCGGAATTTGTTCAGTGATGATGACTGGTATATTTAAAGCTTTAGCGCCCTTAATTAATTTCACTGCATTGGCAAAAATATTTTCCTTGTCAAACATAGCCTGAGCCAGATTGCCCTGAATATCAACGATAACTAAAACCGTATCCGTGCGACTGATCATATAAGCTCACTCCTCTTTAAATTGGTATTATCCGGACAGATGATTACCCAATAACAAGCCTCCGTCAATCAAAATTTCTGCGCCTGTGGTATAGCTTGCGGCATCGGATGCCAGATAAAGCGCGGCACCGGCTATTTCATCAGGATTGCCGATACGGCCGGAGGGCAGCATCTTTTCCACGGATTCCTTCACTTTTTGCGCTTCTTCCGGCGGGAGATGCCCCCAGTGGGAATTCATCATTTTAGTGCTGATGGGTCCCGGAGCGATGGTATTTACCTGAATATTATGGGATATCAATTCACTGGCAAAGGTTTTGGTAAGCATCCGAATGCCTGCTTTGGAAATGGAATAGATGCTCAGGCCCGGTTCGGGATTATACCCGTCAACGGAAGCGATGTTGATGATTTTTCCGCCGCCCTGCTTGACCATGATATTGGCCGCGGCCTGACTGACGAAGTAAGCCGCTTTCAGATTAATGTCCATCAGTTTATCCCAGAGGCGTTCGTCGCATTCGAGGACGGAACCCATCGCGGGGCTTGCTCCGGCGTTATTGACCAGGATATCAATCCGGCCGCACTTTGCCATCACGGCATCAATCATCTTTTTAATTTCTTCGGTTTTGCCCAGATGAGCCGGGAGCGCAAACGCTTCGCCGCCGAACGCCTTAATCTCATTTGCCGTTGCTTCCAGATCCTGTGCCTTACGGCTGGTGATGACCACTTTGGCCCCGGCTTTGGCGAAAGCATAGGCAATAGCCTGGCCAATGCCGCGACCGCCGCCGGTAATGACCGCCACTTTATCTTTTAATGAAAATTGGGATATATCAAACATGGTAAGTCTCCTTTGTGTTTTCCAGATTAGATAAAAATGATTTGCGGGGAATTTGCAACCTTTTTTTGAAAAGTCGGCATCGGTTGCCGGCGATTTTGCCTGCCGGCAACCGATGCAGGAGAAATTTATTTATTTGCTTTTTTGGGCGCCAGCGCCTCACGGTCGCCACCGCTCATTCCGGCGATGTATTTTACCAGTTTTTTCCGGGACTCGATATCGTACTGAGTTGTAATGGCGATTTGCTCCATGATGGGCGATCCTCCGCCGTGGTAATTGCCGATATTGTAAATGCCGCCGGTTGCTGAACACATCTCGTCGCCAATATAGCGCCAAAGCTGTGCTTGGTCCTCTGCGGACATCTTCGGGTTGCGTTTGGTGTATTTCAAAAGCGCTTCACCTGTTGCCGGATTGGCAAAATCCTTCTCATGCGGGAAGGTTCCCGCAACACCGCCGCAGATATCACAAAGAATTTCCGCCTCACGATAGACGGCCTCTCCGGAGAGGCACCGACCGACATTACAGTAGATCGAATGGGGAATATAGGAACCGGGACCGAAAGGAACAAAACCCATACCCGGAATGTAAACTTCCGGTTTGGCTAGGTCGGATGCCGTATAGCCCGCGGCATAACCCAGTTCGGTGGTCATGATGATTTC
>CAYMWM010000205.1:0-3312 GCA_964394185.1 uncultured Smithella sp. | reverse complement strand
GGTTTCTTTGGCATATTTGATTTTCAGCTCTTTGGCATGCGCGGATACGGGCTTAAGGCTGATGCCCAAACCGCTGACCGCCGCCACAGCGCCGGAAATCTTCAAGAAACCTCTTCGGCTGACGTTCATGAATTTTTCTCCTTTCACTAAAATTTCTGAATATTCTTTTTTGTGCTCTAAAGCTTCTGCATACAGTTATTCACGTTGGCGTCTTTTCAGGAAAAAATCTTTGGAATAACCAATGCATGAAGAGCACAACGTTTTTCCAGAGAATAACGCTTTCACTGCATCATTCTTATACATTAGGGCAAAATTGTTGTCAACGGCAAAATATTAATAAATTCAGCGACTTATGTCATTTTTGACATAATAAAAAATACAGTAAGATTGAGCTTGTATAGAAATCATCCCAAAGGATTTGGCAAAAAATGACTTTGGGTCAATTGAAACTATAATGATAAATTCAAGAAATAATGACTTGGGGTCAGTTTAAAAAATCGGATAAGCAGCAAAGAGAATTTTGCGTTATGTTGAAAAAAGATTATCTATGGATGTACTACGAATTTAAAATATGTATCATGACACATTACAAAAAAGTATCCGTAGAAAAAATCTGATTATTTCCTGATAATATTAACAAAGTGCAGATAAGGACGAAGCACCGGCGTGCCGCCGCCTTCGGAAATGATTTGCAGAACTTTTGCGGCATCGTTCACAATCACACCGCCCAGATGTGTTACAGGTGTATCGCGGAAAATTTCCGGCACCAGCGGTGTGGATGGCCCAAGCATTGCGACTGAACGCGGCGAACCCAGCAAGCTGACCGTTTCTTCAAAAGTATTATTTAAAAGAGTGGTAGCCGTAATAATAGTAACATGACATTCTTTGAGCGCCTGTTGTTTTGCCTCCTCAGAAATCAAATCCAGACGCTTAGGATTTTTTTCAATCACGGTCAGTTCGGCGCCGGTAGCGCGGATTTTTTCCACCAGTGGAGAGAAAAGCCCAACCATGGCAACTTTTTCGCCGGGATTTAAATCCAGATAAGTTGTCGCTTCCCTGTTATCGTCGGAATTTTCGGGTGGTTTAACCAGAGCGTTTGCACAGGCCAATCCTATGGCTATCTCCAGAGGATTTTTCCCGTCAACAAGATATTTCAACAAATGAATTACGGGAGAACCGGCAAAAGTCCCAGCTGTTGACATGACCGTGCAACCGTGCGGGAGAGCATCAAACACAACAGCGGCGATTCCGGTGGCGTCATTATCCAGCCGGACACCCACGTATCCAAGTCCGATCCGCAAATCGGCAACGTTGCGGTTTTTCGCTTCCGAAGAAATGATCTCGTAGAGATTTGCAAGAATAGTACCTGCTTTTAACATTTGAATTCCACGCTGTAGAAACAGTTATGCTGTTTAATCTGTTTTGATCGTTGATATTTCCGAGTAAGGCGTTTCGCCCTGACAGCTGCGGCATTTGTCTCCATCTTTTGACGGATAGGCCTCACCGCAGATAGGACAAATACCCACCGGTCCCAGTTTTTTGCGGCGGACTTTTTCCGGCTCAACCTGAACGCGCTGTACACTGAGAAGTCTGTGTCCCGCTTCTTTGATTTGAGCAAAAAGCAAATCAGCATTCTGTTCATTTTTCTTTTTCTTTTTAAGATACCAGTCACGCACTTCCGGCCACTGGTTGAGTTTTTCCGTATCCAGATAAACCCGCACGCCCTTGCCGCCGTATTTTTCATAAAACGTAATGGCAAACCTGCCAAAGTTGACGATGCTAAGCCAGCCGTTGCCTATCGTGCAGGGCGTCAGAATCTGCACGGCATCAGGCAGACAAACCGGGGTTTCGGCAATCGCGTCAAAAAATTCTCCTTCGGGCAGATTTTTCATGGCGAGATCAACCATAAATCCGCCGATAAGCAGTCCCGGCGCAACAGTGCCATGAAATGATTTTACCAGATTGAGATATTCTTCATAAGAATGTGAACAAATGTTCATAAGTAATTCAACTCCTTTTATTCCGTAAAAGGGATTCACCGCTGCTTCTTTTCAATGCGTATTCGGAGTTATCCCGTTCGAACCTGTCAAATCACGCATAGTACAAATAGTATATTATATGCTAAACGTAACACAATTTAAGTCAATATGTCAAATTTGATATATGTCAAGAAATAGGCAACTGGATTTTTGTGAGTAATGTTTATAACAGGATGAAATGAAAAAGACCTTTCCGCTTTTTATCGCGGAAAGGTCTTGCTTCTTTATTTCAATTTTTCAATACGCACGGCACAGGCTTTGTATTCCGCTGTCTGGGTAATCGGGTCGTAAACCGGATTGGTAAGCCAGTTGGCGCAACCTTCACGGAAGTGGAAAGCCATCCAGACCAAGCCTTCCGGAACCTGACGGGTAACGTTCGCCTTGACCACAACCTTGCCGCGGCGGGATTTCACCAGAATCTTTTCTCCATGTTCAATGCCTTTTGCCTGGGCATCGGACAATGAAATATCGGCTGTTTCCTCACCGAGAATATCATTGATTCCCGCACAGCGTCCTGTCTGAGTGCGTGTATGATAATGATACAAACGTCTGCCGGTGGAAAGCACGAAAGGATATTCCTTATCGGGAACTTCCGCAGGCGGGATGTAGTCTATGGCCTTGAGAACACCGAGGCCACAGGTGAATTTGCCGTCTCTGTGCAGCGTCGGAGTGCCAGTATGCTCTTCGGTAGGGCATGGCCACTGAAGTCCGTCATTTTCCAGACGGGCATATTTGATTCCCGCCATGGAAGGCGCAAGCACTGAAAGTTCGTTATCCCATATTTCCTGAGCGCTGTTGGAGGCCCATTCATGCCCCATTCTTTTGGCGAGTTCCTTGAATATCCACCAGTTGGGTTTTGCATCACCCGGCGGAACACTTGCCGTACGAACGCGGTTGACACGACGCTCGGAGCTGGTGAAGGTTCCGTCATTTTCACTCCAGGCGGCAGCAGGCAGGATAACATGAGCGAACCGTGTCGTTTCCGTGGGGAAGATATCCTGGCAGACCAGAAATTCCGCCGATTCCAAGCAATGTTCAACATGATGAATATCCGGTTCGGTATTGGCCAGATTCTCGCCGAAAACATAGAAACCTTTGACTTTGCCCTTGACCAGATTTTCCATCATTGTGGGCATCATCATGCCGGGCTTCTCGGGAAGCGATTTGACATTCCAGGCCTTCATGAATTTCTCCCGCGCCTGAGCGTTGTCCACCTTTTGATAGCCGGGGAAAACATTGGGCAGTGCGCCCATGTCGCAGGCGCCCTGAACGT
>CAYMWM010000204.1:1081-3358 GCA_964394185.1 uncultured Smithella sp. | reverse complement strand
CCTTTGTGACCTTTACCCGATGTTCCACCATGACCGGAAGCATCTCCCCGCCCTACGCGCTTACGTTTTTTTGTCGCGCCGGCAGGAGCCTTCAATGAACCCAAATCCATACGCTACTCCTTTGACTCTTCCACGGAAACTAAATGAATAACCTTATTGATCATCCCGCGTACCTGCGGAGTGTCAACTAAAGTTACGGTTTTATTTAATTTGGTCAGCCCCATGCCCTTCAAAATTTGTCTCTGTTTTTCGGGACGACCGATTACGCTTTTAACTTTTGTCACTTTTAACATTTTACCCACGCTAATCCACCTCACCGTATAATTGGCAGGACTATTTGCCCCTGTGCGCCGCAATTTCCTCCGGATTTTTCAACTGACAAAGGCCTTCCAAAGTGGCTTTAACCAGATTATGCGGATTATGAGATCCCAGACACTTGGTCAGAATATTATGAACACCGGCAACTTCCAGCACCGCTCTTACAGCGCCACCGGCAATCAAACCGGTTCCTTCCGATGCTGGCTTTAACAAAACCTTGCCTGCTCCGTAGCGACCAACGACCTCATAAGGAATTGTTCTTTCTACAATGGATACTTTCACCATATTTTTTTTAGCCATGTCCATACCCTTGCGAATCGCTTCGGGCACTTCATGAGCTTTACCCAATCCTGTTCCGATCATTCCCTTACCATCGCCGACAACGACAATGGCGCTGAAACGGAAACGCCTGCCGCCCTTGACTACTTTTGCCGTCCTGTTTATGGCAACAACCCTGTCAAGGAGTTCTACATCTTTCATTTCTTTCTTATCCAAAGATTCTTTCCTTTATTAACAGTTTTATTTAATAAATTAAAATTTAAGACCACTTTCCCTGGCGGCGTCTGCCAATGCCTTGACACGGCCATGATAGAGAAATCTTCCCCTATCAAAAACGACTTTCTCAATACCTATGGCTTTTAATCTTTCCGCAATTAAATTGCCCACTTCTTTCGCCACATCAACTTTCTTTTTATCTTTAATTCTATTTTCCAACTCTTTGCAAAGAGTGGATGCAGTTGCCAGAGTGCTTGCCTGAGTGTCATTGATGGCTTGAACATAAATATGCTTGTCACTCCGGAACACACTAAGACGAGGCCTTTCCTGAGTTCCTACAAGTTTCGCCCTCGTTCTTTTTTCTCTTTTTTCTCTTATTTTTAATGTCTTTTTGGAAGCCAATGTTCTACCCTCTTTACGGCAATATAAATTTTACCTGCTTAAGCCGTTGCCGACTTACCGGCTTTACGCTTGATATATTCGTTGGCATATTTGATGCCTTTACCTTTGTACGGTTCCGGTTTTCTCAACGCCCTGATTTCCGCCGCAACCCTGCCGACCAACTGTTTATCGATACCGGAAACAATGATATTAACCTGTTTGTCCACAGTAACATTTATTCCTTTGGGAATATCGTACTGGACCGGACTGGAAAAACCCAAGATAAACTTCATGCTTTTATCACTTGCTTCAGCACGGTAACCGACACCGGATATTTCCAATTTTTTTTCGAAACCGGTGGTAACACCCTTCACCATATTGTCTATCAGAGTTCTGGTTAATCCGTGATAAGAACGCATCATTATTTCTTCTGATTTTCTTTCCACGACCAGAGAGCCATCTCCTATTTTAATAGTAATGCCTTCCGGCAATTTAGAAGAAAGAGTTCCCTTGGGTCCTTCAACTTTGACCACATCAGCACTCTGTATGATTTTAACATTTTTCGAAAAATTTATTGGTTTTTTACCTATTCTTGACATGAACAAGAGCTCCTGCTTAAAATCTTTATATTCAAATTACCAAACGTTACAAAGAATTTCTCCGCCGACATTCAGTTCTCTGGCTTCCACGTCGGTAATGACACCCTTTGAAGTCGAAAGAATAGAAATTCCCAAGCCATTTAAAACTTTGGGAATACTGTCAGACGGCACATAAACTCTGCGTCCCGGTTTGCTGACTCTTTTAATATTCGTAATAACCGTGCGCTTGGCATCAGGATATTTAAGAATTATTTCCAGCATCTGCTGGCCTTTCTCATCTTTTACTTTATCGTAATTATTGATATACCCATTACTTTTCAATACCTTGGCAATATTCACATTCATTTGAGACATACTAACATTTACCGTTTTGAAACGAGCCTTATTCGCGTTTCTTATCCTGGTTAACATATCTGCAATAGG
Organism: uncultured Smithella sp.; assembly: GCA_964394185.1. Lineage (GTDB taxonomy): Bacteria > Desulfobacterota > Syntrophia > Syntrophales > Smithellaceae > Smithella. The sequence goes on along the minus strand of CAYMWM010000204.1, from coordinate 1,142 downwards.
ATCCGTCATTCCCATGCTTTTCTCCTTAAAAACTAAAAGTTACCAACTCGATTTTATTACC
>CAYMWM010000204.1:0-1071 GCA_964394185.1 uncultured Smithella sp. | reverse complement strand
TTCTCCCTGCAGGGAAAGTTTACGCAGACAAATTCTGCACATATCAAATTTCCTGTAATACGCCCGCGGACGCCCGCAAATCGGACACCGGTTATATTCTCTAACCGAAAACTTATTCACTCTTTTCGATTTTGCGATCAATGACTTTTTTGCCACAAATATTCCTCCGGAGTTTCTTTACTGTTTAAAAGGAACGCCCATCATTTTCAATAAAAATCTGGCTTCTGCGTCAGTTTTTGCCGTCGTCACGATGGTGATATTCATTCCTTTGATTTTTTCCACTTTATCATATTCAATTTCCGGGAATATAATTTGTTCCTGTAGACCAATGGAAAAATTTCCTCTCCCGTCAAAAGCATTGGCAGATATGCCGCGGAAATCTCTTACCTTCGGCAGTGCTGCATTAACAAGACGATCAAAAAATTCATACATGATCTTCTTTCGCAAGGTAACCGAACAACCGATCGGCATTCCCTGTCTTAGCTTAAACGTCGCTATGGATTTTTTTGCCTTGTTTACTATTGGCTTCTGCCCGGTTATCGCCGCCAGCTCCTGCACGGCGCCATCAATAATTTTTACGTTCTGAATGGCTTCTCCAAGACCCATATTGATGACAATCTTTTCCATTTTGGGCACTTGCATCGGATTCTTATAATTGAATTCTTTTACCAGAGCAGGAATTACAGTTTTTGAATAATATTCTTTTAATCTTGCCATTTTATCAACCTATATTAAATTACGTCTTTGCATTTACTGCAGATGCGTATCTTCTTCCCATCTTCGAGTTGTTTGCTTTGAACCCTGACAGCGGCATTGCATTTATTACAGAACAAACTAACGTTGGAAATCTGAATCGATCCCTCTTTTTCCACGATGCCACCCTTGGATTTCTGATCAGGTTTTTTATGTTTCTTGATGATATTAACCTTCTCTACCACTATCCTGTTTCTTTCAGGGATAACCGCTAAGACTTTGCCGGTTTTGCCTTTGTCTTTTCCGGTAAGAACTTTAACTATATCCCCTTTTTTTATCTTATTTAAACTCATTTTTCCCCTCTGCGAAACATTTTTA
>CAYMWM010000203.1:0-3382 GCA_964394185.1 uncultured Smithella sp. | reverse complement strand
CCCGGTCCGGCTCATCCAAGACCTCAACCGGGACCGCATCCGGGACCCGGCCCCCGTTAAATAGGTATGCCACATAATTTCAAGTTTCACAAAAAACTGCCGGCACGGATAAACCGACTACGCGTTTTTCAGTGCCGGCAGTTTTAAATTAAATTCACGCCTTTATAAACACCGTCAATTTAATCTCCGAGCCGCAGAAAATCGGCTATTATGAGGTTGTTGAAAAATCCAATATTTAGGGGCTGTTAAAATAACCTAAAGGTCACGCGTATTAACATACGTTGAGCGGTGCGGTTTGCAGCGCAACACCGCAGACTATAGTGCCCTTTAGGGTATGAGCGTTTTTTAACAGCACCATTATATCCTTTGACATAAGACCATTCTTCATGTAGTCTCATCACATTCACACAATATTTTTAGCCGGTTCTTTGTCTGTAATCCGTTATTGAACAAGTGTATTGTATCAAGGATAAAAATGGAAAAGAACGACAAAAAAAAGAGTGCTAAATCGTCTACAAAGACCAATACAACTCGTGAAATAAAATTGTCTCTGAGGGATACGGAACTTAAATTCAGAACAATGTTTGATCTGGTATCGGATGGAATGCTTGTTGCGCACTTCGACAACAAAAAATTCATTGATACCAATAAAAAAATCTGCGACATGTTGGGCTACACGAAAGAGGAGCTTCTAAACTTAAGCATCACCGATATTCACCCTCCGGAATCCATTCCTTATATTATTCAGCAAACCGAAAAACTGGCGCAAAAAGAGGTACTATTTGCCAGGAATATTCCCATGCTGAAAAAAGACAAATCCGTTTTCTTCGCGCATTTGACCGGCCGGCTGGTGAGTTTAAACGGATACAAACTCTATATAGGAATCTTCAAAGACATTAACGAATACAGGAAAGAGGAGGACGAACTTCTTTTCATCAGCAAAGCTGTCGAATGCTCAAGCGATGCCGTATTCATTACCGACCCGCAGGGCAGGCTTTTATTTCAAAACAAAACATCTGCCGGGCTCTTTGAATATACATTGGAAGAACTGGATGACGCGGGTGGAATCCCTGCTCTCTATGTGCACAAGACAATAGCCGACAAGTCCATGCATATTATTAAAAGCGGGAAACCATGGAGCGGCGAAGTTGCAATGCTGTCCAAAAGCAAACAGGAGATTTCCGCCTCGATGCGACTGGACACGATAAAAGACGAGCATGGAGAAATCGTTGGCATTATAGGATTGGCCAGGGATATCTCCGAAATCAAGAAGGCGGGCAAATTGTTAAAGGAAAGTGAAGCCCAGTACCGCCTGTTGGCCGACCACATGACAGACGCGTTGTGTATGATGGACATGAACCTGAAATGGACCTATGTCAGCCCGTCCGCGATAAATTTGCTGGGGTATACACTCGATGAGATTATACAACTCCCGTTGAATAAATACCTCACGGCAACATCGGTTAAAGCAGCGATGCGTTTCTTTTCGGAAGAGATGCCTAGGGCGCTGGCCTCGCCTCAGGATTACATCCTGAACCGCCCGCTGGAACTGGAATTCATCAGAAAAAATGGCAAGACCATATGGGGAGAATGCATGTTCAGTCTCATTAGGGATGAGCATGGTAAACCCATATCCATTCTCGGTGAAGGCCGAAACATCACCGAACGAAAGCTGGTTGAATATGAACTGATGGCCAGTGAATGCAACTTCCGCAACTCTCTTGATGATTCCCCCCTCGGCGTCCGCATCGTTACTGCCGAAGGCTCAACCATTTATGCGAACAGGGCGATTCTTGATACCTACGGATATGACAACATTAATGAACTTATCAATACGCCTCTAATCAAACGCTACACACCGGAAAGTTACGAAGAATATCTGGCGAGAAAAGAAAAGAGAATGCGCAACGGATACTCCGGTCCTTCCGAATACGAAATCAGCATCGTGCGGAAGGACGGCGAAATTCGTCATCTTTATGTTCTGCGCAAGGAAATCTTCTGGAACGGTGAAAAACAATATCAGGTTGTCTATCAGGATATAACATTGCGCAGGGAGGCGGAACAGAAGCTCAATCACACATTAAAGAATTTAAGGGAGTCCATCCGGGCAACGATTCAGGTGCTGGGCATGGCCTCGGAAGAAAGGGACCCCTACACGGCAGGCCATCATAAGAGGGTTGCCGATCTTGCCCGCTCAATCGCCAAAGATATGGGGCTTTCCAGTGATGTGGTTGAAGGAATCCGGTTGGCTGGTTCCATCCACGACATAGGGAAATTATCGGTCCCGTCCGAAATATTGTCCAGGCCCACAAAATTGACCGACCTGGAATTTATGCTGATAAAGGAACACCCTGTAAGCGGATGCGAGATGCTTAAGCATGTGGAATCCCCCTGGCCCCTTGCGGAAATTGTCCACCAGCATCACGAGAGAATGGACGGATCAGGCTATCCCGATAACCTCAAAGGTGATGATATTATCATTGAGGCTCGTATTATGGCCGTGGCGGATGTCGTTGAGGCCATGTCTTCACACCGCCCCTACCGCCCGGCATGGAGTGTTGAAGCAGCCCTTAATGAAATCGAAACAAACAGGGGAACCCTTTATGACAAGAATGTCGTCAATACCTGTCTGAAATTGTTCCGGGAAAAAAGCTATCAATTGATATAAGATTGTCATTTTGCCGACTTTCCAATCCCATCCCCCTCTCTGTATTTCATTGACTTAAATCACCAACCGTCGTAAAATTTATTAGTAGAGTGGAAATTCTGGAACTTTAGACAACCATCACCAATAAAGGGAGAAAAAAGATGATTCAGGAAAGTCTTGATAAAATCAAAGAGAGATTGAAGAAGAGCCAAACCATCAAGGAAAACGACAAGACCGAGCTGTTGAACCTCCTGAATACTTTGCAGACGGAAATTACCGGCCTTTCCCAAACCGATAAGGAGCATGCGGAAAGCATCGCCCGGTTTGCCGAATTATCGACCCACGAAGCCACACGCACCCAGAAGAATCCCGCACTTTTTGACTTGTCCATTGAAGGGCTGGTTACATCGGGCAGGGGATTCGAAATATCCCATCCGAGACTGGTAGCTGTTATCAATGCCTTCTGTAACTATCTGACCGATATGGGAATATAGAATCAGTCAGCCGCATATTCTGCCGAAGTCCGCTGTACACCGAAACACTCTTAAAAGCCCCCGGCTGACAATTTGTGATATGATAAACAGTATCACATAAACAGGGCGGGAGTTAATCGATCACTTCTAATTTCATTGGTAATTTTTTAGCAGGCAGGGCAGGAACAGGATAAAATGACTGCATAAAAGAATAAGGCTGGCTGCCTTATAGGTATTGATTAATTGGCTGGGGAACAAGGAT
>CAYMWM010000202.1:0-3494 GCA_964394185.1 uncultured Smithella sp. | reverse complement strand
TCCGCATTTTCCTGAGCTGGTCGGGAAGCAGAAAGCCTAAAACAACCAATACCGGGACCCACTTTATAAAAAGGTTCAAAAAAAGTGATTGACACGGCATATGCGGGGGTCTTTTTTTTCTTTGCTTCATGCCAATCTTTTCCGCCCTTAAAAAATAAGTCATTAAAAATTCTCGCGGCCACGTATTCGTCAAAGCGGATGCAGGCAGCGGGGTTTAAATATAGCTCTGATGGGGATGCTCTGTTTTATTCAATGACGGGTATGGTGATGTCGGAAAATGGATTCTCCAAAGGGGCGCAAAGGAGGTAACACGATATGTTTAATGCAAGTTTTTTATCAGTGCTGGTTATAGTCGTAGCGGTCGTCGTGGGTATTATCATAGGTTTTATTCTGAAGCAGTCCATTGCCGCCAAGGAACTAAGATCGTCAAAGAATTTAATGGCGAGAATGGCGGAGGAAGCTAAAAAGGAAGCGGAAACCATCAAAAAAGAAGCGGTTCTTCAGGCTAAGGAAAACCTCCTGAAGATGAAGGCGGAATTCGACTCTGAAGCGAAGGATAGGCGAAACGATTTCGACGCGAGAGAAAAACGCATCCGAACAAAAGAAGAAAATCTGGATAAGAAAACCGACGCTCTGGCGCAAAAGGAATCATCGGCTGAAGCAAGGGAAAAATCCATAGCCAGTAAAGAACAGTCTATTGAAGACAAGCGCCGCAAGCTGGATGCAACTCTGCATGAGCAGCAGGAAAAGCTCGAAAAGATAGCGGGAATTTCTCCCGAAGAGGCGAAAAAATTACTGGTTCAGTCCATGGAGGCGGAAGCTAAGCATGATGCAGCCGTTCTTATCCGAAAAATTGAAGACGAAGCGAAATTAACTGCAGACAGAAAATCTCAGGAAATAGTCGCTTACGCGATTCAGCGTTACGCCGGTGATGTTGTGGCTGAAAAAACGGTTTCCGCGGTTAATCTGCCCAGTGAGGAAATGAAAGGGCGCATTATCGGCCGAGAGGGCAGAAACATCAGGGCCATTGAAGCCGCCACGGGAATTGATTTGATTATCGACGACACGCCGGAAGCGGTTGTTTTATCCAGTTTCGATCCGGTCAGAAGGGAAGTGGCCAGAATATCGCTGGAACGTCTGATTCAGGACGGACGGATTCATCCCGGCCGCATTGAAGATATTGTCAAAAAAGTCCGAACGGAAGTTGATCAGATCATCAGGGAAACCGGAGAAAAGGCGTCCTTTGATGCCGGTGTTCATGACATCCATCCGGAAATCATCACTTTGCTTGGTTCTCTCAAATACCGCACCAGTTATTCGCAAAATGTTCTGCAGCATTCCATTGATGTCGCGTATCTCACCGGTATCATGGCCTCGGAATTGAAGCTGAACGTAAGGGAAGCTAAACGCGCCGGACTTCTGCACGATATCGGCAAGGCGATAGATCATAAGGTAGAAGGAACGCATGCGGCCATCGGAGCCGATTATGCCAAGCGCTTCGGCGAAAATCCCCGGGTTGTTCAGGCGATTGCCACCCACCATGATGACGGGCGCAACAACACGCTGCTCGGTGTTCTGGTACAGGCGGCGGACACGCTTTCAGCGGCAAGGCCGGGCGCGCGTCGTGAAATGCTGGAAACATACGTCAAACGTCTGGAAGGTCTCGAAAAAATTGCCAACTCCTTCAATGGCGTTGATAAATGTTTTGCCATTCAGGCCGGTCGTGAAATACGCATTCTGGTGGAAAATGAAAAAATTTCGGAAAACGACGCCACCATGCTGTGCAAGGATATCGTCAAGAAAATCGAAAACGAACTTACCTATCCGGGGCAGATAAAGGTTACCGTAATCAGGGAGACCCGGGTTTCTGAATTCGCAAAATAGGTTTTATTCAAGGCGTTAAATGAAGAATCAAAAGGGAATGTTCTAAATGAAAATTTTATTTATCGGCGATATCGTTGGCAGCCCGGGAAGAATGGCGTTGAGGGAACTTCTGCCTGATTATGTTTCCAGGAAAAAAATCGACTTTGTTATTGCCAATTGTGAAAATGGCGCCGCCGGTTTTGGCGTGACCAAGACCATCGTGGAAGAACTTTATAAGTATCATATTGATGTGCTTACTTCCGGTAATCACATCTGGAATAAAAGGGAAGTTCTGGAGTTTATCGGAGATTATGACAGACTGCTCAGGCCTGCCAATTACCCGTCTACAACACCGGGAGCCGGGTCTGTCCTGGTACCGCTAAAAACCGGAGAATACGTGGGCGTTCTAAATTTGGCCGGCCGGATTTTCATGCAGCCGATTGATTGCCCTTTTGTAACGGCTAAAAATAAAGTCGCCGAATTGCGGGAAAAAACAAAAATTATCATTGTGGATATGCATGCGGAAGCCACTTCCGAAAAGAAAGCGCTGGGCTGGTATCTGGATGGTCAGGTATCCGCTGTTTTAGGTACTCACACCCATGTGCAGACGGCTGACGATGAAATTCTGCCGCAGGGGACGGCTTATATCAGCGATGCGGGAATGACCGGACCCTTTGACTCCGTCATCGGTATTAAAAAGGAAGCCATTATCGAGAGATTTCTGACGCAAATGCCCAACAAATTCGATCTGGCCAAAGATGATATCAGAATGCAGGGAGTACTTCTGAATATTGACGAGACAAGCGGCAAAGCGAATTCCATAGAAAGAGTCAGCGTTAAACTGAAAGATTCATGAGAGGCAGTACGTAATGAAAAGCGCCTACGAAGTTTTAAAGGAAAGAGGTTTCATTGAGCAGGTAACAGATGAAACTTTGATAAAAAAAATGTTCGCTCAGGGACCGGTGACCTGTTATATCGGTTTTGATCCAACGGCCACCAGTCTGCATATCGGCTCTCTGGTGCCGATTATGTCTCTGGCACACATGCAGCAAGGCGAAAACATACCGATTGCACTGGTAGGCGGCGGAACCGGTTTAATCGGTGATCCCAGCGGTAAAACGGAAATGCGTCAGGTGCTCACCCGAGAACAGATTGACTACAACGCCCAATGTCTGGAAAAGCAACTTTCCCAATACCTTGATTTTTCCGATGGCAAGGCGCTTCTTTTGAATAACGCCAACTGGCTGACAAAAATAAACTACATCGAATTTCTGAGAGACATCGGCCGGCATTTCAGCGTCAACAGAATGCTGGCGGCGGAGAGTTATAAAATCAGAATGGAAAAAGGCCTGAACTTTATTGAATTCAATTACATGGTTCTTCAGGCCTATGACTTCCTGTACTTGTTTCAGCATAACGGCTGTGCGCTGCAGATGGGCGGCAACGACCAGTGGGGCAATATGCTGGCCGGTACCGAGTTGATTCGCAAAGTCGCCGCTAAAGACGCCCATGCTGTAACCTTCCCGCTGATTACAACGTCACTCGGTCACAAGATGGGAAAAACAGAAAAAGGAACCATCTGGCTGGATGGCAGTTTAACCAAACCATATGAATATTATCAGTACTGGGTC
>CAYMWM010000201.1:0-3545 GCA_964394185.1 uncultured Smithella sp. | reverse complement strand
TTTATCATTCTCTATCCGTTTGTAATGGGTGAATGAGAGATTTCGGTTCCGACAGGTAAAATAATAATCACCTTTGTCCCTTCATTCTTTTTGCTTAAAATATCAATCATTCCCTGATGAATATCAACTATTTTCTTTACCAGAGAAAGTCCTAAACCGGTACCATAATTTTTACGCGTAAAGAAAGGATTAAATATATGCGGCATATCTTCCGCGTCAATGCCGCCGCCGTTATCTTTAATCTCCACAACGACGGATTGCTTCGTTTCATACGCGTAGCGCAGCGATACGGTTATTCTGCCATGCTCCCCTACCGCCTCGACCGCGTTACGGATAACATTGATAAAGGCATCGGCCATCATGGACGCGTCAACGTTCACGGGAGGAACCTCGCCGAATTCCGTCTGTATTTCGATTTTTTTATCGGTGATTCCCTTCTCCGACAAGGCGATAGCCTGTTCCAGAACTTTGGACAGGTCGACGGGATTTTTCTTCGGTTCCACCGGCTTGGCAAAAGCCAGAATATTATTGACCAGTCTTTCCAGATGGTCCACTTCCTTTTCCGCTATTTTGAATCTCTTGAGGTCATTCCCTTCGGGACTCATGCGTTTTGCCAGTATCTGCAAACTCATTTTAATGGAAGAGAGAGGATTGCGTATCTCGTGAGCAATGCCCGCCGAAAGCTGACCCAGAGCCGCCAGTTTCTGGCTGTCATAAAGTTTCTTCTCCAGATTCTTGAATTCGGTGATATCGCGCTGAACCAGAATATAATGATTGGTGCCGATAACGGGAGAGGTCGTAATCATAAGATTATGCTTACGGCCGTCCTTTCCCGTTGCCTCGATTTCATACGGTTTATAAATGCCGTGTTTCGCATCTTCCCATTTGGACGAGACAAAATTTTCATATCCCGGCTGCACAAAATCCAGAAAATGCTTGTTGATAAATTCACGGGAAGATATTTCTCCTTTTTGCCGTAAACCGCGACTCATAAAATTAATAATACCGTTTTCATCTATTTCATATATTTTATCGGGCAGACTGTTCACAATGGACTGCATATAGTTGTAAAGGTCTTCTATCTGCCGCCGCAGTTCGATATTTTCGATTAATTCATTCTGCAGAGTCTCGGCATATTCGCTTAAGCTCTTTGTCATTTCCCTTTCGCGTGAAATATCCTGAAGCGTTTCGATCGCCGCAATGATTTCCCCTTTCTCATCATGGATGGGGGCTGCCAGAAAATATAACACCCGGCTGCGGCTTCCGACATTTTCAAAATAATCGGTCGCTTCATAAGCGCCAAGGACTTTTTCCGCTTTTTTTACTTTTTTGGCGCCGTAATACTTGCTCAAATCCTCTATTTCGTTATCAATGATTAAATCCGCAATAAGCGGTCTCTTGACGGAATAGAATGGTTTATAGTGATTATCGGTCCCCAGAATATCTTCGGCGGCATAACCGGTAAGCTCCGTACAGGCACGGTTCCATAATATGACCTTATGTTCGTTGTTGATGACAAAACTGGGAATGGGCGAACCTTCGATGATGCCTTCGATGGTTTTTTTCTCTCTCAACAGCTTTTCCTGCCAGTCTTTGCGTTCTTTTAACCTTTTCTTCTCTTCCTTGATGCGAAGCCTTTTACCCTCTCGATAGGCGAAAGACATGCTGGCGATGATGACGACGATAATCAGCAGCAGGGAGCTGAAAAGCGTGTAATAAAAAGTTTTACGCAAAGGTGAAATGACCTGGCTGTATGGAACGACCGACAAAAGAGTCCATTTTTTACCTCCGGCCATCAAAGGATAATAAACGATAATGCTGCGCTGTTTTTTATCATCCTGACGAATAACCGATTCAAAGTAACCTCCGTCAGCCGATGAAAAATCAATTTTGGATTCATCCTTGCCGATTAAAATCTCTTTGATGTTCTTCTCAATAAAATCCGCATTCCGGTGAATCAGTATTTTTTGCTTTTCATCGATGAGCCATATTTCTCCCAACTCATTGCGTAATGCGTGCTGACTATATTTATCCACAATGGCGGAAAGAGAAAAAGAAACCAGCCACGCCCCTCCGAATTCACCGTTCGGTTTCCTCAGGGGATACCCCAGAACAAGATATCGATCCTTTTTTTGTTTCAATCCGTCGGCATGAGACTGTCCCGGGAGGGCCAAACCTAAATATTGTTTTTGGTTTTTCCGGATGAAATTAAATTGATCAGGCAAACTGATCGCTGGCAAAACATCCTTGGGATAAATGCTTTTTACATTTCCCCCGGCATCAAAAAGAACAATCGTATCGAACGTGCTTTCCCAGCCGGACGATAACATTTTATAATATTTGTCGCTTTCTTCGGCATTGATTTTGAATTGAGGATAAAAACGGGAGAACAAATCAATGTTTTTCCCTGTCTGAGAAAAAATATCGGTCATTCTTGTTGCTGTATTTTGAACGTTGGCAAGCTGCTGCCGGCTGAAGATTCTGATAATGTCCCGCTCCCGGGCGCTGTTCACCGTCAGAGCCAAAAGCAAAAAAAGAATGATAACGGTAATACTTGCAAACCAGATGCGTAATTCTACAGCGCGATAGAAAAGGGTTTTAATTCTATTGAATAAAGTCACCTATTCTTCTTTATCCTCTTTAGTTTCTTTATGGGAGAGCTTAATACCGATTAAGACATAAACAAGAATTGACGCTGTAAGTGAAATAAGAAGTTTTGCCAAACCGCTTTCAATCTTTAAAAGGTAAGCACAAATAAGCCATACAACAGGGTAAGTTATTGCTGTTAGAAGCTCCTGCATAATAATCCTTATTTAAATCCTCTTATTTATTGCTGAATATAACGGCCTTAACGAAAAATTTCAATATAAATATAAAAAAAGCATTTTTTGCGTTCATTGAACTGCCGCCATGAGAGATTAAGCTGAAAAACGGGTTCGCTATAAAAAAACATGCTCCATTGAACGACTTTTAATGTTTTATTGACCGACGTTTAACAAAACATTTAACCAATCATTAAACACCTTCGCAAATTTATGTAATTTTACTTTTTTAAAAACATTTCCCGGATATTTTTTAAAACGATTTTTTTGTCCACCGTTCTTTGATGAAACCAAACAATCTCAATCGATTAGACCCATCGCGTTCTCCCGGTTGCCATACCCTGCAATAACAAATCTTATTCTCTTCCTTCATTCATGGCATAAGTCATGCATGACTATCGGTCAGTTGAATATAAAATTATTTCTATTTCCCATAGCTGTTGATTTATGTTATGAAAATAGTAAGTAATAAATAATTAACAATTTATTATGAAAGGAGATAAACTATGTCACACAAATTAGGTAAAAAAATTTTAACAGCATTAACATCCGTAGCGGTTCTGCTTGTAGCAAGTCCGGTTGTTTTTGCGGCGGAAGCTATTCCTTCCGGTGATCTTTACACCAAAGCTTTTTTTGCGGTTGGAGCAATGATTGCGGCAGGTTTAGCAATTGGCATTGGAGCCGTCGGCGCAGGTTTGGGTATTGGAACAGCAGCCAGTGGAG
>CAYMWM010000200.1:325-3548 GCA_964394185.1 uncultured Smithella sp. | reverse complement strand
GGAAGATGATTTGCTGCGCATCTTCGGCATGGAGAGAATATCGGGAATCATGGACAAAATCGGCATTGAGGAAGATCAGCCCATCGAACATAAATATATTTCCCGCGCCATTGAGAATGCCCAGAAACAGGTTGAAGGACGGAACTTTGAAATCCGCAAGCATCTGCTGGATTATGATGACGTCATGAACCGGCAGAGAAAAGTCATTTACGAGCAGCGCCGGAAAGTTCTGCGCGGCGAGAACCTGTGGCAGGACGTCGAAGAAATGACGGAAGAAATTGTCAATGACCTGCTGTCGGAATTCATCAATGAGAAGGAAAGCAGGGATGAATGGAACTTCAAGGGACTGGAAGACGCTTTATATAAACAGTTCAATATCAAATTTAATCTGGTGAATTCCGCCGGTGCCGATTCCGCTCCGTCGGCGATTCACGATACGATCATTCAGGGTGTTCAGATACTTCTGCATGACAAGGAAAATGATTTCGGCAAGGAAATCATGAACTACCTGATGAAGGCCATTATGCTCCAGGCCATCGATACGCAATGGAAAGAACACTTGCTTGCCATGGATCACCTGCGGGAAGGCATCGGCATGCGCGCCTATGCCCAGAAGGACCCGGTGCGGGAATACCAGCGTGAAGGTTATGAAATGTTCATGGAGATGACTGCACGGATTAAAATGGATGTGCTGGAAAAACTTTGCCTGATCAGGATTCAAAGAGAAGATGAGGTCGAGGCCATCAGGCAGAAACAGAGAGATGATTATGTTATGAGCAGGGGAGAGGACACACCGGCGAAGAAAACCGTGAAACATGACGACAAGGTCGGGCGGAATGATCCCTGTCCCTGCGGCAGCGGCAAGAAATATAAGAAATGTTGCGGTGCATAGGCTTTATTGAAGAGGTATGGATTCATGGTTAAAAACAAAACAATTATCAGCGTTCCCGGTTTTCTGGCCAGCGGAATTTCCGTGGGCATCAAAAAGGGTGATCAAAAAGACCTTGGCCTGATTTATTCAACCGTTCCCGCAAAAGTGGCGGCTGTTTTTACCAGAAATACGTTCAAAGCAGCGCCGCTGTTGATTAATGAGGAGCGCGTTAAAAAAGGACAGGCTCAGGCCATTATCACCAACAGCGGCTGCGCCAATGCCGCAACCGGCAGGGAAGGCTATCGCGACGCTCTGATGGTTTCCGACGCTTTAGCCAAGCAATTGAAAATCAGAGAGGAGCTTATCCTGCTGAGCTCCACGGGAGTTATCGGAAAGAGGCTGCCTGTAAAGAAAATAGAAAGCGGCATTCCCAAACTGGTCAGGAGCCTTAATGAGCAAGGGATTGAAGATGCCGAAGCGGCGATGATGACAACGGATAAATATCCGAAAATCGCCATCCGCAGAGGGATCATCGGCGCAAAGGATGTGACGATATGCGGCGTTGCGAAGGGAGCGGGGATGATCGAACCGAACATGGCCACGCTTCTGACTTATATCATGACCGACGCGCTGGTTGATTCCAAGGCTCTGGGCACGGTATTCCATCAGGCAATTAACAGCACCTTTAATTCCATCAGTGTTGACGGTTGCATGAGCACCAACGACATGGCCATTATTATGGCCAACGGGCTTGCGGGCAACAATCCGCTGGAGAAAGTGCAGGCGCGCCTGCAGTATTTCCGCGACATGCTGACCGATGTGCTGATGGAGCTTTGCCATGCGGTTGTCAGGGACGGAGAGGGGGCGACAAAATTCATTGCTATTTCCGTCAAAGGGGCAAAATCGAAATCAGATGCGCGGGCGGCCGCTTATTCCATCGCCAATTCCAATCTGGTCAAGACGGCATTTTTCGGAGAAGACCCCAACTGGGGAAGAATCGTTGCCGCACTGGGCGCTTCCGGAATTGTCATGGAAAAGGAAAGAGTCAGTTTATATATGGGAAACATGGCGGTATTTGCCCAAAATTCACCGGTGGAGGCCAATATCGGCAAACTTATGGAAGTTTTCAAAAAAGACCGGATTGATATTGTGGTTGATCTGGGAGCGGGGGATAAATCCTACACCGTCTATACTTCCGATCTTTCCTATGATTATGTGAAGATCAACGCTGAATATTCAACCTGAAAATCAAAATAATAAATAATATTAAACGGTTGGAAGTCATTATTTAAGTTTGCTTATTTGGGCGGTTTGTGCTATTTACCGCCGGATAAAATTCGCACATCCCCGGATTGCCGGTATGTTGCTCGTTTTCGGGTTTGCCGGGCAAGTTGAAGGGGATGGAGGAAAAAACAAAAAAAGGAGATAAGTATGTCAGCAATTTCAATGAAACTTTTACTGGAAGCGGGTGTCCATTTCGGGCATCAGACGAACAAATGGAATCCCAAGATGAAACCCTACATCTTCGGGGCAAGAAACAATATCTACATTATTGATTTGCAGCAGACGGTCGGCCTGTTTCAGGCGGCGTATAACAACGTTATTGATACCGTCAGCGAAGGCAGGGATGTTCTTTTTATCGGAACGAAGAAGCAATCGCAGGAAGCCATCAAGGAAGAGGCTACCCGCTGCGGCATGCCTTATGTTAATCAGCGCTGGCTGGGCGGTATGCTGACGAATTTCATCACCATCAAAAAAAGCATCGACCGTCTGAATACGCTGACAAAGATGTTTGAGGATGATTCCATCAAGGCTTTCCCAAAAAAGGAAATCACAAAGCTCCAGAAGGAAAAGGAAAAACTGGAAACCGTTCTGGGCGGAATCAAGGGCATGAAATCGATACCCGCCGCCGTGTTTGTCGTTGATCCCAGCAAGGAACACATCGCCATTCATGAAGCAAAAAAACTGAGAATTCCCATTGTGGCAATTGTCGATACGAACTGCAATCCCGACAATATCGATTTTGTTATTCCGGGAAATGATGACGCCATCCGGGCGATCAAATTATTTACATCAAAAATTGCCGATGCGGTTCTGGAAGGCAAGAAACGGTTTGAAGAGAAACTGACGGCGGAATCAAACAAGCAAATTGAAGCCGAACAGGAGGTCAAGCCGGTGGAAGCGGATGTGCCGGAAAGTCTGGAAATTGATGACAGTGTTGACAAGTCGGAAGCTTACGCCGATTAATCACATCTGTTTTGGATTTATAAACGCATTAAGGGAGGAACAAAAAATTGGAAATTACTTCTAGCATGGTAAAAGAATTGAGAACGAAAACCGGCGCGGGCATGA
>CAYMWM010000200.1:0-239 GCA_964394185.1 uncultured Smithella sp. | reverse complement strand
GCTGGCGGCATCCGACGGTGATTTTGAGAAAGCCGTTGATTATTTGAGAAAGAAAGGCCTGTCCGCGGCGACCAAGCGGTCATCCAAGGCGGCCAAGGACGGAACGATTGCATCCTACATTCATATGGGCGGTAAAATAGGCGTGATGGTGGAAGTCAACTGCGAAACCGATTTCGTGGCGAAGACTGATGATTTTCAGACCATGGCTAGAGACATCGCCATGCACATTGCCGCGTCCA
>CAYMWM010000199.1:0-3615 GCA_964394185.1 uncultured Smithella sp. | reverse complement strand
GACCCGAAGGTTCCGCAGACGATAGCCTTGTGGAAGAATATCTTGAAGCCGTTGAGCCTTTTGGCGGCAGGGGGTGTCGTGGGCGGCTCTTTGCTGCATTACTTCATTCACGGGCCTCACAGACCTCATCCGGAACACTATGATCAAAATGACAAGAAGCAGGGAGGTGCATAATTATGAGTAAGAAAATGGTAGTCGTGACATCCGGATACGAGCGATTTGTGCACTGGGTATTGGCGATATCCTGCCTTCTTCTGTGTTTCACCGGATTAGGGATGATGTACAAAGAGCTGAACTTTTTTGGAGCCATCTTCGGCGGTTTGAAAGGACTGGCAACCGTTCATGATATCATGGCAGTAGTATTTGCGATATCATTGGTTTTAGCCATAGCGATGTGGTGGAAAGAAGCGGGGATATTTGTTTTTCCCGAGGACTGGGAATGGATCAAGGCAGCAGGGGGCTATCTGTGGCATTTGGATCATGTACCGGAGACGGGGAAATACAATCCGGGCCAGAAGGCCTTTTTCCTGACGGTGGCGTTATGCGGATTGATGATGGTCGTGACGGGGTTCTTCATGTGGTATCCGGAGAAACTGGGATCGCATCTGATGGACTGGGTCTATGTGCTGCATGTGCTGGGCTTTGTGGTCATCTTCGCCTTCTTCTTTGTCCACCTGTATCTGGGAACAATTGGTAATCCCGGCAGTGTTTCAGCGATGATCAGCGGCAAGATGGAGCTTCCCGTGTTGAGAATGCTGCATCCGAAATGGGTCAAAGAGATGGAGCATGAAGGCAAACTGGTTGTGATTGAAGATAAGAAGTAAAGTAACGCGCTTTATAAAAATTGGTGTTTGAAAATATAATGATGTAATTGACCAGGTGGCGCGCATCTGATAGGGTGTGCGCCACTTTTGTTAAAAGGGAAATATATTAATATGACAACAAATTATGAATCATCCGAAATGAAAAATATCATAGAACGGGCTCTGGAGCAAAATCCCCAGAGCAGTGAAATTATCAGAGCCTTTGCACCTGTTATTACCAGACAGAGGCAACTGGCGGAGCAGCCTTTTGCCAATAAGCTGGATTGCTCGCGGATTGATAAAGAAAAGCTCAAAGCCGGGGTTCCTGTCAGCCGTCAGATTGATTTGATTTTAGAGGAAGATTCATTAAAAGAGATTGCTTTGTCCATGGCGTCCGCTGTTAAGGAGGGTTTGCCGAAGTTGACCGAAAGCATTGATTTGATATCAGGCCTGATTCAGGAAGGTAAAATCGATCCGCTGGATTACTTTAGATTGTCATCCAATGGTGAAAATAAAGCAGCCGACGGATGGTCGAAAAATCTGCAAATATCCCCTTCCAATGCCTCATTTTTGATGAGCCTTGTCAGTCGCGTTACATTGGAGAGGCGCGCGAAAGAAATAACGGAGATCCTGAATGCATTTGATTGGGAGAAGGGCTATTGTCCCATCTGCGGGGAATTTCCTTCAATCGCACTGATTGAAGAAGAAGGTGCCAAACGGTTTTTGCATTGCTCCTCATGCGGACAGGATTGGCGTTTCACCAGGGTAAGCTGTCCTTATTGTGAAAAAGAAAACGTTCAGGGCATGGAATATTTTTATGTGGAAAACAAAACACAGGAATCCGCATTTGTTTGTGATAACTGCAAAAAATATTTAATAACGCTCTACCGTGCCGGCAAAGTTTTCGCACGTGATATGGATATTTCCGCATTGAGTCTGATTCATATGGATATCATCATGCAGGGCAAAGGCTATGAACCGATGGCAATCTGTCCCTGGAATGTTTTGAGTTAACCGTAAATTAATTTTTTAATTAAATTGCCGCTATTTTTTCCGGTAATGAAGCCGGGAGAATGGAGCTTACCTTGTAACTTAAATTGTAAAAGCTAAATGCATCCCTAAGTATTTCTATTACAACAACTTTGTCTGACAATCATTCTTTTTTCAGAAACAACTTCTCCATTCTCTTCATAAAATATTGAATATATGCAGCTTCCTGGCATTGGTATGTCAGCTATGATATAAGTCATAATTGACAGAATTGACAAGAATATCGGTTACTTCTATAAGCAATACGTTAAAAATAATATAAGTCTTATGAGTTTTAAATAAGATTATTGATCATTGCAGATTGGAGAAGAAAATGGAGAAAAAAGTAGCTATAAAAATTGACGGAAAAGAAGTTGAAGCTATTGCCGGACAAACTGTTTTAGAATGTGCCCGCGATAACGGCATCTTTATTCCCACACTTTGTCATTATTCTGAAACAACCAACGTCGGTGCCTGCCGTGTTTGTGTTGTTGAACAGGAAGGAGCCAGATCGCTTGTCGCATCCTGTTGCATGCCGGTATCTCCGAACATGGTAATTCGGACAGACACACCCGCAGTGCGCGCCGCGCAGAAAATGATTATTGAATTACTCTGGTCGTCAGGCGATCATAATTGCCTGAGTTGTGAACAAAACGGCCAGTGTGAATTGCAGAATCTTGTTTACTGGTTGAAAATTGAAAAACCCCGCTTTGACATAAAAGCTCCGGGATACAAACTTGAAGACAGCAATACCATGATTCAACGCGACCTCAACAAGTGCATTCTGTGCGGACGATGTGTCCGCGCCTGTAATGAAATTCAGGTGAATGAAGTGCTTGACTTCTCCTGTCGCAGCTCGAAGGCTAAAGTAGGGCCGGCGTTTGATGAAGATTACATTAATTCTTCCTGTGTTTTTTGCGGCGAGTGCGCGCAGGTTTGTCCCACGGGCGCCATTACATTTAAGCAGGCAAAATTTGCCGGTCGTCCCTGGGAACTCAACAAAGTAAAAACCACCTGCACCTATTGCGGCGTCGGTTGCCAGATGGATCTTTTCACCAAGGATAATGAAATCGTCAAGGTCATGGGTAACCGTGAATACGGCTCACCCAATCAGGGCAGCCTCTGCGTTAAAGGCAGATTCGGTATGGACTTCGTATCTCACCCCGACCGTCTGAAAAAACCAATGATTCGCTATAAGAAAAACGAGGATTTTAAAGAAGCATCCTGGGACGAAGCTTTTAAATTTATCGCGGACAAACTTTCAGCTATTAAAAAAGAAAAAGGCGCCGACAGTATAGCCGGTCTGTCGTCTGCACGTTGTACCAATGAAGAAAATTACCTGTTCCAGAAATTCATGAGGGCGGTTATCGGCACCAATAATGTCGACCACTGCGCAAGGCTTTGACACTCCGTAACGGTGGCCGGTCTGGCCGCCACATTCGGCAGCGGAGCAATGACAAACTCTATTGATGAGTTGGAATTTACCGATTTGATTCTGGCAACAGGGACTAATACAACGGAAAATCATCCCGTCATCGGCATGAAAGTGAAAAGGGCAGTTCGTCAGAACGGCACAAAGCTGATCGTCATCGATCCACGGGAAATTGATTTAGTTAAATACGCCGATATCTGGCTGCGCCAGAAACCGGGAACCGATGTCGCCGTTTTTAACGGATTAATAAATATTATCATTGCGGAAGATCTTTATGACAAAGAATATGTCGCTCAGCGGACGGAAGGCTTCGATGCTCTGAAAAAAGTCGTGGAAAAATATACGCCGGCC
>CAYMWM010000198.1:0-3670 GCA_964394185.1 uncultured Smithella sp. | reverse complement strand
CCCCACTTGCAGTCGCCGCCGATGCCCCACATCTGGGCGTTGCCGTCCTCATCGGCCTGCTGCACGTGAATGATCGCCACATCGGGATTCAGCGCCGGGGCAAGCATTACCGGGCTTCCGTCGAAAGGCGATTCGATCATTTTGTATTTGCCATCGCCCATGAAGGATTTTATGTTCATCATGTCGGTTCCCACCATGTCCTTCACCGGCACAAAGGGCATGCCCATCGCTCCGGCCATCAGCATCAGCGGTAGGGAAAGGTTGGTATATTCCTCCAGTTCTATTTTGTGGGGAATGCCCTTTTCGAGCGAGCGGCGGTAACAGCGGGCAAGCCCGTAAAGCCCCAGCGAAATGAAGGTGGCAATGAACCGTTTCACGCAGCCTGCGCCGATAAGCATGTCGAAATCATCCGCGGCATTGCTGCGGGTGATGGTGAGGTCGCGTTTTTTCTGCCGGATAATTTCGTGAATGGCCGCGAACGGCGGCCTGCAGATATATCCGCCGATGAACAGGAACTCTCCGTCAGCGACGAATTTCCCGATGGCGTCCGCCGTGGTCATTACCTTGCCCATACACATTCTCCTTTTCTTATCGCAATCATATTTTCGATCTGAGCTTGCGGCAGTTTTTACTTCCGCAAATCAAATTCGGTGCGGCTGATAATCTCGTCCTGGGCGATTTCGCTAAGCCCCGTGAATTCCGCAGAATATCCGCTGACCCGGACAAACAGGTCGCGGTGCTTTTCGGGATGCGCCTGAGCGTCGCGCAAAACCGCCGAATCCACCATGTTGAACTGCACCTGCGTTCCGCCGCGTTTGAAATAGGTCTTCACCAGCGTTGTCAGGTTTTCCGTGCTGATTTTCTTTCCCTGAAAGCGCATGTTTAAATTGACGCCGTTGAACGCCTTCATGACCGGCAATTTCACGACGGAATTCATGATGGCGGTGGGGCCTGATCTGGCATTGCCGGTGGTGGGCGTAATGCCATTCCCCAGCACATCTCCCGCGAACCGTCCGTCCGGCGTAGCCGCTGTGAAAGCGCCCATCGTGATATGGAAACCGACGGAAAAGACGCCCGGCCAGAACGCGCCGCCGCGGAAATTTTTGTAAGGCGCTAGAACATCGCAGTAGTGATCCATCACGCTCGCGCCCATCGCGTCGACCTCGTCATTGTCGTTTCCGTATTTGGGAATACGGTTGAGCAGGTGGGCACGCTTGTCCTCGTTGTCCTGCCAGTCCTGCGAGAGCCATTCGGTAAGCTCCGCAATGTTATAGAGCTTATCCTCGAAGACCGATTTTTTCACCGCGTACAGGCTGTCCACAACATTGGCGAATCCCATGAACTGCACGCCGGTGGAATTGTAGAGCGCGCCGCCGGAGGTGAGGTCTTTTCCTTTCTCCATGCAGCCCTCGACCATCGCCGAAGCGAGAGGGGAGGGGACGTTTTCAGCAATCGCCCGGTCGAGCACTTCCATGCCCCGCACCATCTGATTGATGAAATGCCGTACCTGTTTGTCGTAGGCGCTCCAGAGGTCTTCCAGATTTTCAAACCCTGCGGGGTCTCCCGATTCGATGCCGCTGGGATACCCGAAGATATTATCGATGCCGTTGGACAGCGCGAGTTCGAGGCATTTGATGCCGCTGAACTGCACGGCGAAGGTGGAACCGAAAGTTTTCCCCTGGGCGTTGGGTTCAAGGCATCCCACCATGCCGTAATCACGCGCGTCTTCGAGGGTGAGGCCTGCTTTTTGAAGCGAGGAGATAATCGCCTCGTCGTTGAAAAAGTGCATGAGCACGCCGTCACGGCAATAATCGACCGCACGCTTCATCAGGTCGGCGGGACAATCGGGAGAAACGCGGACGCCGAAGTTGGGCTGTACCGTTCTCACATCACCAAAGGCATCCAGTGCGATGTAGCTCATCGCATTCGTGGCGTCCTTGCCGTCAATTCCTACGCCGCCCACAGTGACGTTTTGCGTCGTCTTGCCCTCGGTTCCTTCTCCGCCGGGGATGAAGGCCTCCTCAAGGACATTCCATATCTCGTTGGTCTTGATAAACAGCATCGCCACAAGCTCGCGGGCTTTTTCGTCGGAGCCGCGTCGGGCCGCCTTGTCCTTCTGATAATAAGGAAACAGAATCTGGTCGATGCGTCCCAGCGATATGGAGTTACCGCCCGATTCGATCTGCGATGTGAGATGAATAAAGTAAACGCTCTGAATGGCTTCGTGGAGCGTTTCGGCCGGCTGTTCAGGAACGCGGCTGCACACGCGGGCAATTTCCCTGAGTTCCGCCGCCCGTTCTTTATCTGTCTCGGCTTCCGCCATTTTATGAGCCAGTTCGCTGTAACGCCTCGCAAAAGCAATGACGGCTTGTGAACTGCGGATGACCGCATCATAGAAAAGTCCCTTATCGCCCTTTTTTTCATCGGGGGAAAGCGCCGCAAGCTTTTGCCTTGCGTCGTCTATGACGCCTTTTAGTCCGCGCGACAGCACCATCTTATGGTTCATGGTGAAATGGCCGATGCCGTAGGTGATTTCCAGCATCATCGTGAAGATGTACTTGTCCATGTCGGCCAGAATGTCTTCCGGCATGCGTTTGAGCATGACATCCTCAACGGTTTTCCCTTTCCAGAAGGGAAGAATTGTGGCCGCCAGTTCGTCTTTTTCCGCCTGCGTGATGAGCGCGCGCTGGAGCACTCTTTTATCGAAATTCTCCAGATCGCCCTCGATCCACAGCGACTTGTTTTCCGGAAAGAGCGGCGCGCCCTTGAGTTTGGAGGTGCGGCACCCGACGATGACTTCATCTTCGCGGATGATGACGCTGATGTTTTTCAGGATATGTTCGAAGGCAAGGCTCATCCGGGTAAGCGGGGGCTTGTCCCAGTTGAGCTTCATTGCTTCAGTCAGATAGCGGGCGCGTTCGATGCAGACTTCCTGAGGCGCGTCGATTATCTTCCAGCGCAGTTCATCAACCCTGTCCCTCGGCGGATTCCGCCGCAAGGCTTGTTGTGTGCTCATAAAAATACCTCCCAGGGGGCTGTTGAAAAACGCTCATATGCTGTGTTGCGCTGCAAACCGCACCGTTCAACGTATTTTAAATACGCCTCGCGATACGGTTCTTGCGCGCCTTGCCTCTGAACATTTTTGAACAGCACATAAAACAATAATTTATAAGGAGTCAATTTTATGATCAAATCAAGACTTTGCGACATGACTGGAATTAAATATCCCATCATTCAGGCGGGCATGGGTCCTTTCAGCAACAACAACCTCGGTGTAGCCGCGGCCAACGCCGGAGTGCTGGGCCTGTTCTCAACAAGCGGTCTCTGCAATAAGGATTTTCTGCCGTTTGTTTACAATGACTGGATCAAGAGCGCCGAAGCCGATCCGAATGACGACATTATTGCTGCAATGGAGAAATTATTGAAAAGAGCCTATCGGTTGACGAAAGACAAAGGCGGTATATTCGGCATCAATGTTATGGTGTCCGCTGAGTTACTGTTACAGGCACAAATCATTATTGATACGGCCATTCGGGTGTGTGCGGCAAATCCCGGCATGGAAAAACACTTTAAGGTTATATTCACCTCCGCGGGCGACCCGGTGCCCTTCCGCGAAAAGATCAAGGGAGCGGGCTTTACCTGGATGCATGTCGTGCCTTCGGTCAAGGGC
>CAYMWM010000197.1:0-3680 GCA_964394185.1 uncultured Smithella sp. | reverse complement strand
CTTTACCTACGATACTGCGGGCAATTTAAAGACTTACAGCGACGGGACAACCTCGGCCAGCTATACCTACGACGAGCTTTACCGCAAAACGCAGGAAACCGTCACTTACGGCGCATTCAGCCTGACCACAGGCTACGCCTACAACAAAAACGGAACGAAAAAGAGCTTCACGTATCCCAACGGCTCGACAGTCACCTACACTTACGACGCCAATAACCAGATTACCGGCGTGAATGTTCCCTACGCGGGCAACATCAGTTATGACGCCTAAACGGGACACTGGGGTCAAATCTTTATTCTTGACATTTGAAAGAAATGGGGCGGGAGCGCCTTATTAATTAGTAGAAAACTGGATTACCCAATCAAGTTGGGTAATGACAAACAGGGAAATGATGAAGCGAAAGGTTAACATACTGGCTTTATTGATGCTGATGGTGGCGGTGGTTACGTCGCTTTGGGAAGCTGTGGGGTCAAATCTTTACTCTTGACATTTAAGAAAGAAACGGCGGGGAAATGAAGCAAGAAAGACTAAACATAAACAGACTGCACGGCAGAGGAACATCGACATTTGTCCAACTGCCGGATGATGATTGTTTACGCACGCTCAAAAAAGGGCGTTGCACATTGCCGCCTTCGCTTATCGCCGCGCAATTTAATTTCCACCTGCAATTGCATGTGCTTGTCAATTTCCTAATCGCGTGCCAGCGCGCCGTCAATTATCAAACATTGGGGAATTCAAGGGACACCAACAGTGCCCTATTAAATTGGGAATGACAGATGAAGGTAGATTCCTGATCGAAGACGGGAGTGACAGCATAGGTAGTTATGAAAAAAAATAAAAAAGGAAAAGTTTATATCATCGGCGCAGGGCCGGGCGATGCGGGACTCATTACACTCAAGGGCATTGAATGTCTCAAAGAGGCGGATGTCATTGTTTACGATTATCTGGTCAGTAAGGATTTGTTGAAATTTGCCAGGGGTGATGCCCGTTTTATTTACGCAGGTAAACAGGGCGGAGCTCATACCATGTCGCAGTGGCAAATCAACGACATTCTGGTAAAGGAGGCAAAGGATGGAAATATCGTCGCCCGTTTAAAGGGAGGCGATCCCTTTATTTTCGGACGCGGCGGGGAAGAAGCCGAAAAGCTTGCCGCCGGTAAAATACCGTTTGAAATTATTCCCGGAGTTACCTCGGCTATTGCCGTTCCCGCCTACGCCGGTATTCCGCTCACCCACCGGGGCTTGACATCCACCGTGGCCTTTGTCACCGGCCATGAAGACCCGACCAAGGAAAAAAGCGATATCAACTGGCAGGCGCTTGCCCATATCGGGACGCTGGTCTTTCTCATGGGCGTGAAAAATATCGAAAAAATCGTGAAGGAGTTGCAGGAAAATGGCAAGTCGCCAGAGACACCTGCCGCGCTGATTCGCTGGGGAACGACACCGAGGCAGGAAATTCTAACCGGTACTCTGGCAAATATTGCTGCACTTGCCAGAGAGCGCAAGTTTGCACCTCCAGCGATTCTTGTTGTTGGCGAAGTGGTTGATTTACGCGACACTCTCCAATGGTTTGATGCAAAACCGCTTTTCGGCAGGGGCGTGGTCATCACGCGGCCGGAAAAACAGGCCGATGATCTGGCTCAACTACTTGCTGCCCAGGGCGCAAATCCCATTCATTTTCCGGTGATTAAAATTGTTCCGCCGCGTGATTGGCGCGGACTGGATGCCGCGATAAAAAAACTGGATGATTACGACTGGCTGATATTCACCAGCGCCAATGGCGTTGCGTTTTTCTTTGAACGGTTATTCGCAAAAAATAAAGATATTCGCGATTTAAAAGGCATCAAAATTTGCTGTATCGGCCCGGCGACAGCCCAGCAGGTAGAGGGCAAGGGAATTAAAGTAGACCTTGTTCCGAAAAAATTTATTTCCGAAGGAATTTTGGAATCTTTTTCCAAAACCAGTCTGTCCGGGAAGAAAATTCTTATCGTGCGGGCGGCCAAAGCTCGCGATATTCTGCCTGAGGGATTAAAGAAACTTGGCGCGAAAGTGGACGTTGCCACCGCCTATGAAACGGTAAGCTCAGGCATGAAGAATAAGGATTTGCAGAGGCTATTTAAAGAAAATCGGATAGATGTGATTACATTTACCAGTTCCTCCACCGTGAACAATTTTGTTAAAATTATGGGGAACAATTTTAAGCTGCCCGAAAATGTTAAAATAGCCTGTATCGGGCCGGTTACGGAGGCTTCGGCGAGGAAAGCCGGATTTGCAGTTGATATTCGGCAGGAAGAATATACAATGCAGGGACTGGTCGGGGCATTGATAAGTTACTTCGGGAAAAAACCGGCAGCGCGAAAAAGAGGCAAAAACAAATGATAGGAATTTCCAAATTATATTGCGGGGCGGTGGAGCCATCAGATGTCCTGCGTTACAACCGGCAATCGGGACAATTGCCTTCGCATCTGCTGCAGTTTTCCGCGGACAAAAAACCGGTCGTTGTCTGGAATATGACACGCCGTTGTAATCTGAAATGCATCCACTGCTATTCCAATTCCGCTGATATCGACTATCCCGATGAGTTGACGACAGACGAAGGGAAAAAGCTTATTGATGATCTGGCGGCCTTCGGCTCTCCCGTTATTCTTTTTTCCGGCGGCGAACCGCTGATACGGAAGGATTTGCTGGAACTCGCGCAGTATGCCGCAGATAAAGGGATGCGGGCGGTTATTTCCACTAATGGGACACTCATTACCAAAGAAATTGCCGCCAAACTACAAAAGATAGGTCTCTCGTATGTGGGAGTGAGCCTTGACGGTCTGGAAAAAACGCACGACCTTTTCAGATGCAAGAAGGGTGCATTTGCCGCGGCCATTGAGGGAATCCGCAACTGCCGCGATGCCGGAATTAAAGTCGGCATTCGTTTTACAGTCAATAAGCGAAATGTTGGCGACGTGCCGGGGATGTTCGAACTGCTACGGAAAGAAAAGATTGAAAGGATGTGCTTCTATCATCTGGTTTATACCGGTCGCGGTTCTAAATTGCGCGAGGAGGATTTGACCCATGAAGAAACCCGCAAATTGATCGATTTGATTACGGCGCAAACAAAAAAAATGTTCGACGACGGCCTGTCTCCCGAAATTCTAACCGTCGATAATCATGCCGACGGTCCGTATTTGTACCTGAAAATGAAAAAAGAAAATCCAGAGCGCGCCAAAGAAATTCTGGAGCTTTTGGAAATGAACGAGGGCAATTCCTCCGGTCTCGGCATCGGGTGCGTCAGCTGGGACGGCGAGGTCTATCCCGATCAGTTCTGGCGCAATCAGCCTTTGGGCAATGTTCGTCAAAGGCCTTTCAGTGAAATCTGGACGGATGAAAAAAACGAATTGCTGATGAAATTAAAAGATAAAAAGAAACATGTGCACGGCCGCTGCGCGGGCTGCCTGTGGCTCAATGTCTGCGGCGGTAATTTCCGCGCCCGCGCGGAATCGGCGGGAGACCTCTGGGGACCCGACCCCGCCTGCTATCTGACGGATGAAGAAATAAGCAAAAGGGAGGATATATATATGGAGAAACAGACCCGTTGATATTCGGTGGCGCAATTCCCATCGCTTCTTCAGCAGGCGACCAACAGGCAGCTCTTTTTGGACAAGCCTGTTTCCGTCCGGGAAATGCAAAGA
>CAYMWM010000196.1:0-3784 GCA_964394185.1 uncultured Smithella sp. | reverse complement strand
GGGGAATATTTAATTTTTGCTCGGGCTACATAATACAAGAATGAGCGGATGTCAACAGCAATTAAATATTTTTGTAAAATGTTCATGGAGCCTGCCTGTTTTGAAGAAAAACTAAATTGTTTTAAAGGGTTTGAACGATTTTGGATTGAAAAATATTTTCCGCCAAACCATATCATTTTCTTGCCTCATAAATCACGATAGGATATAAAAGCCCGACTTTGAAAAAAAGGAGTGGAAAATCCGGTTTGGCAGTTATTGCGGAAAGTCAGAAATTACTGAAGAAAAATGTGCTGGATGAAGGCTTGTGCACCGGCTGCGGAGCCTGCGTCGGCCTTTGTCCCTATCAGGTGATCTATCATGACCGGACGGTGCAACTGCATAACTGCGATTTGGAAGATGGCCGCTGTTACACTTTTTGTCCCCGCACAGTGACGGACCTCTCCGCTATAAGAGAGTTCCTTTTTGAAACGGCTGACTTAACGCCGGAAATCGGCGCGGTGACGGGTTATTATTTTTCAAGAGCTGTTGATCCTGAATTGCGTTCAATTGCCCAGCATGGGGCAACGGTGACAGCTTTGATGGAACTGGCGCTTGGCGAGGGCTTGATTGATTCCGCCATTGTTTCTGCCCGTAGCCGGGAATTCGAACAAATCGGCACTATTGTTAGCAACAAAGACACCTTAAGAAAAAATGCAAAAAGTAAATTTACCGTCTCGCCCGCAGTTGCGGCTTTTAATCAGCTGGTCACGGAAGATAAAGGGAAAATCGGAGTCGTGGCGACTCCCTGCCAGGCGCTGGCACTGGCCAAAATGAGATTGAAACCGGGGAAAGAGGACGTCGCCAAAATAAATCAACTGAAACTGGTTGTCGGTTTATATTGCGGCTGGACGCTTTCCATGGGAAAATACGCCAGAATGCTTCTGGAAAGAAACATTACCATGGAATCAATCTCTGCGATGGAATATCCTCCCGGGAAAAATGTTCTGGAGATTTATACGAATAATGGTGTGGAGTCCATCCCCTTTGATGAGGTGCGTGCCTGCATGCGGGAAGCCTGTAAATATTGCGTGGACAGCACGGCGGAATTCGCCGATGTTTCCGTTGGTTCTGCCCGCTTTGCCGGGGATTGGGAAGAAGTGCGCGGATGGAATCAGTTGATTGTGCGGACGGCAAAGGGCCGGGAACTGGTCGAACTTGCCGTAAAAAGAGGGATTCTGGAAATCCGCGAAGCTCCGGTGGAAAATTTAAACGAACTGAAAGAAGCGGCGGCAAAAAAGAAAAAGGAAGCGCTAAAAAATATCATTCGGAAAAGCGGTTCGGCAAAAAATTTGTTATATTTGGACAGGAGCGATCCTGTGGTGAAAAAATATTTGACAGAAGAAAAACATAAAAAGAAATAAGGGCAAGGACGTGTCGAAATTATTGAGTGCAGCCAAAACAGAAGTTTTATTGATGGGAAACGAAGCCATAGTGCGGGGTGCTCTTGAGGCGGGTGTTAATGTGGCATCCGCTTATCCCGGCACGCCTTCCTCGGAAGTCATCGAACGCTTATCTGATGTCGCCCGGGAAAGAAACCTTTACGTGGAGTGGTCTACCAACGAGAAGGTTGCCCTGGAAGTGGCCGCTGCCGCTTCGTTTTCAGGTCTGCGTTCAATGTGCGTGATGAAACAAAACGGCGTCAATGTCGCGTCTGATTTTCTTTTACATCTGGCCTCATCCGGAACACGCGGCGGCATCGTTCTGGTTGAGTGTGAAGACCCCGGCGCCCTGTCGAGTGTCAATGAAGGGGAATCTCGTTATTTCGCGCGCATGCTGGAAATCCCGCTTCTGGAACCGGCCAGTTTGCAGGAAGCCAAAGACCTCACCAAATGGGCGTTTGAGCTTTCGGAAAAAATCAGGAATGTTGTGATGCTGCGTTCAGTGACGCGCATGTCTCATGCCAGCGGCAATGTGATTTGCGGGAAACTTCCGGAAAAATCACGCTCAGCCCGATTTATTTTTGACGGCTCCGTTATGGATCCGCTTCGAGGGCCGGTGGTCAGCACGCCCGTTGTTTATAAACACAATCTCCAGCAAAAGAAATTGGAAAAGGTGGCCGAGCTTTTTGAGAAGAGTCCTTTCAATGGATACTCCGGTCCCAAACGTCCGGAACTGTTAATCATCACCAGCAGCGCCTGTTTTCTCTACAGCAGGGAAGCCATCGAAATGCTGACGCTGCAAAAGCGGGTCGGAATTTTGAAACTTGGCTGTACCTGGCCTCTGCCCGTGAAGCTTCTGAAAAAATATCTGTGCCTGACGGATAAGATCATGATTGTGGAAGAAGTCCTGCCTTTCCTGGAAGAAAATGTCAAAGTTGCCGCGATGGACATGCTCAAAGATATCGGTGTCAAAACCATGTATGGGAAAATGGATAAGACCCTGCCCTCTGTTGGCGAGTTGAATCCGGAAATTGTCGCTGAGGCTCTGGGCAAAATAATGAAAGTCAAACCAAAATCATTGCCTGCCCCTTATCTGCGGGAAATACAGAAAGTGGCGGCGAAAATCCCTCCGCGGGAACAGACTTTCTGTCCGGGTTGTCCGCATCGGGCGTCTTTTTGGAACATTAACACCGCCCTGAAACTGGACGGCCGCGATGGTATCGTTTGCGGTGATATAGGCTGTTACGCGATGGCATCGCTGTGGCCGGCAATCGGTTTCCATACCGTACGAACGCTTCACTCCATGGGTTCAGGTACGGGACTGGCCAGCGGATTTGCCAAGTTGCAGACCTTTGGCATGGATAAGCCCGTCATGTCGGTTTGCGGTGATTCCACCTTTTATCACGCCGTTATTCCGGCACTCATCAATGCCCGTCACAACGAGGCGGATATTATCTTCATTGTTCTGGATAACGCTGGAACGGCAATGACCGGTTTCCAACCTCACCCCGGTCTGGACGTGAGCGCCGTGGGCGAACCGCTTCCTCCGGTGGATATTGCCAAAATCTGCGAAGCGATTGGTGCAAAAGTTGCCGTCAGCGATCCTTTTGATCTGGAAGGGACAAGCAAAATCCTCACTTCTTTTATGGTCGAGCGCGGCTCGTTGAAAGTGTTGATTATGCGGCAGATTTGCGCCCTGAGTCCCGAAAAGAAGGGCAAGAAAAAATACCTGATGAAAGTGAACGAAGAGAAATGCCTCGGCGATAAGTGCGGCTGCAACCGTTTATGTACGCGGATTTTCCGCTGTCCGGCGCTGACGTGGGATAGGGCAAAAAAGAAAGCGATGATTGACGAAGTCATCTGCGCGGGCTGCGGTGTCTGTTATTCCATCTGTCCGCAAAAAGCGATAGCGAGAACGGAGGCAGTGGGTGATTAAGAAAGTAAATTCTAATACAAATTTGCAGTCAAAAGTATACCGAGGCGGCAAGGAAGAGGCGACGCAGGCGTATTCAAATATACGTCGAGGAGCCGATGACGCAGCCAACAAAGGTAGACGAATGAATGCGAATTGGTATCAAATTCTGACCGGTTATGTCGGAAGGTTCCGGCCACGGGCCTCAACCCCGTCGAGCAAACAATAAAATGTTTCCTTCAGTTCGATTCTGAAACCGGTCTCGAAAATTTATTATGCTGGTAGCAGTTAAATTTAAATTGTTTTGAACTCGCGCAAAAGAGAACGTCACATTAATTCTTGTTCACGTTGGTTTATTTTCGACATAATCTTGGCAACGTTTATTACGATGCGTATTAACGTGTGTGGTGTTTTGGCAATCTACCGTAAATCGTTTTCTTCCTAACCCCGATAA
>CAYMWM010000195.1:0-3792 GCA_964394185.1 uncultured Smithella sp. | reverse complement strand
GACTGGTACAGGTTATAAATAAGCACGCCGTATTCATCAATGGTATGATCAATCTCCGTCCGGATGCGCCAGTCGTGCAGCAAATGTTCTTCATCATAAAGCCCCAGGACTGTATTGGTATTGCCCACATCAATTACTAAAAGCATAACTACTCCTTAATTTAGATACACGGAACGGTTTGTAACCGTTCCCTACAAATCTTCTTTATTGTCATTGCGAGACGCCTCTCAGGCGTCGTGGCAATCTCTCTTATTCTTTTGTAATTGCCCAACTTGATTGGGCAATCCAGTATTATTTATTTTTCCTGGATGCCGTTCTTCAACTGCATGACGAAAAATGATGTCATTACGCCCAGCCGTTGCAGCAATCCAGTATCTTGTCGTCATACCGGCGCAGGCCGGTATCCAGTTTTATTTCTGTCTTATGTTATCGCCCCTAAAAACTAATATTTGAAGACCTAGCCTTGTCATTCCATCGTATTATTATATATAAAACTATCCCTGTCAGTAATAGATAAATTAAAAAGAATAAAGAGCCTGTATATATGTAAGCAATAGGCGCAGCCAGAATAAATAATATACTGCCAAAAATACCCAAACGTTTATTTATAATCGGATCATAATACTTTTTTTCAATTTCTTTAACATTGCCCGTTAATTTTTCTATATAATTATTTTTTGACATTACTTCCTTCCATTGCCCGCTTTCTACCGTCATTAACTTTATACTCCCCCAACTATAGACAATGAAAGCCAAAATCATATAAGCACAAAGATATATATTCTCCGCACCATAAAAAATAACTAAAATAAAACCTACAGAACAAAGAACGAAAGAGACACCTATTAACAAACACCCCTTTATTCCAGTCTTTAGATATATTCTAAACTTCGAAATTCCACCGAAGACTAAAAACGCTGCAAGAATGGACAAGATTATGTCAGTTGCATTATACATTCAATCACTTTTCCTAGGAAAACTGTTCTATCTATTTTCCATTTCCTATTATTTTTCATCTTCACAATCTACGCCGGTTTTACTATCGTGGCGTCGCCCGCTGATACTTTTATTTCTTTATTTCCCTCATCAACAAGAATCAGGGAGCCGTCGTCATTGAGGCCTGCCGCCTTCCCTGCTATGATTTCATCCTTGAAAACGACCTGCACCGTTTGACCGATCATTTTTGTCCGGCTCAGCCATTTTTCTTTAACTGGGCCAACCCCTTTTGAAGCTAGTTGTTTATACCATTTTTCCAGATTTTCATAGAGGCTAATTAGCAAATCCTCGCGGGAAATTTCCCTGCCGGTTTCCTCAAACAGCGATGTCGCCGTACTGCGGATTTCTTCAGAAAATTGATTGCTGTTCATATTCACATTAATGCCGATACCTGCCACAACAAAATCCACTTTCCCGCCGGTAATTTTTGCCTGAGAAAGGATGCCGCATACTTTTTTATCATTCAAAAGGACGTCATTGGGCCATTTCAGGCTGATTTTACCGGGGCAATAATTTTCCAGAACATCGGCAACGGCAACTCCAACCATGATGGGAATCCGTGAAGCCTGCGACGATTCCATTAGCGGCCTTAAAATAACGGAAGTATAAATATTTGTACAGGCAGGTGAATGCCATGACCGCCCCAGACGCCCTTTTCCGCCTGTCTGGCTGTCGGCAATAACGGCTGTTCCTTCAAATGCTCCGGCATTTCCCAAAGAAAAAGCCTCGTCGTTGGTTGACCCTGTTTCGGGATAATAATAAATCTTCCGGCCGAATAATTTACCAGAAAGTTTTTCTTCCAGTATATTTACATTCAAGTCCATACAGTAAGAATTATTCATAAAAGGAGACTGTTGAAAAACGCTCATCTGCTGCGTTGCGCTGCAAACAGCACCGCTCAACGTATTTAAATATACGCCTCGCGATTCGGTTTTTGCGCGCCTTGCATCTGAACATTTTTGAACAGCTCCTAATTGTGGGGTCTTTCACAACCCCGTAATGTCTGATTTTTTGAATGAATTTATTTATAGGCCTTGATTTTCAGGGAAATATCGGCGGCGTGAACGGAATGGGTCAGCTCTCCAATGGAAATGAAATCCACGCCGGTTGCTGCTATTGCGGCCGCGTTTTTCAGACTGACATTGCCCGATGCTTCCAGAAGCGCCCGTCCGGCGACAAATTCAACCGCCTTCTTCATGGCCGGAATACTCATGTTATCCAGCATGATGATGTCCGCACCGCAGGCAAGGGCTTCCCGGACTTCGTTCATATTTTCAGTTTCGACCTCGATTTTCATGGGACGGGCGAGATGCTTTCTCTGCGCCTGTACCGCTGCTGTTATGCCGCCTGCCGCTTCGATATGATTGTCTTTAATCAGTACACCGTCATAAAGGCCGATGCGGTGATTATGGCCGCCACCGAGCCTCACCGCCATTTTATCCAGAACACGCAATCCGGGAACGGTCTTGCGCGTATCAAGAATAACGGCGCTGGTTCCAGAAACTGCGGCAACGTATTTCGCGGTCTGCGTTGCAATGCCGCTCATGCGCTGAAAAAGATTCAGGGAAACTCTTTCCGCCTGTAAAATGGAGGCTAAGCTCCCAGATACTTCGGCAATCACATCGCCTTTACGCGCAAAGCATCCATCCTTAATGAATTTTTTAACCCTGATGTTTTTATCGATAACTTTATACGTCTGGGCAAACACATCAATGCCCGCCACGACAAAATCATCTTTGGCCACAGCCACCGCCCTGCCCTTCTTTTGGGGACTGACCGTGGCCGTTGTCGTAATGTCACCGGTTCCAATATCCTCAGCCAGAGCTCTGGTGATGATTTTCAGGATTTCTTCTTTCATCAGGCGGAGATTCCTTTTAACTTTTTCAGAGCGCCTTCCAGCGTCGCATATTTCTGCTTGGCATCCTTGAGCTTTTCCTCTTCCTTCTGAATAATTTCAGCAGCGGCTTTAGCCATAAAATCCCGATTGGCGAGTTTCCTTGAACTCTGTTCCATATCCTTGGATATTTTGGCAAGTTCCTTGTCCAGTCTTGCCTTTTCCGCGGAAACATCGATAACACCGGCAAGCGGTATATATATTTTGGCGCAGTCCGTTACCGCCGTGGCCACACCCTTGGGTTCCGCCATATTGATTTCCACAGTCAGGGATTCCAGATTGGCCAGATTCAGGATATAATCCTTATCCATTTCTATGATGTTGCGGTCATGTTCATCGGCTGCGGAGATGAGAACGTTGAGTTTGAGCGAAGGCGCAATGCGCATTTCACCGCGGATATTGCGGATGGCGGTGATGATGGCCATAATCGTTTCCATTTCTTTTTCCGCCGCTTCATTTTTCCATTCTTCATTAACAACGGGGAAGCTGCTGACCATAATGGAGGATTTGTCAGAACCCTTCAAGACCTGCCACAATTCTTCCGTGAGAAACGGCATGAAGGGATGCAATAACTGGAGCATCTTACCGTAGACTTCATGCAGGGTCTTCTGTGCCGCCTGTCTTTTTTCCGCCGAGGCCTTACCATAGAAAACCGGTTTACTCAATTCCAGATACCAGTCGCAGAGTTCATGCCAGATAAAGCGGTAAACAGCGGCGGCGGCATCGTTGAAACGGTACTCATCCAGACTGAGGGTGACCTCCGCAATGGCTTCATTCAATTTTACCTTTATCCACTTGTCCGACAAAGAATCTTCGACCTTGAGTGATGCCGATTCGTCGAAATCCTCCAGATGGGTGAAAGTCAGTTTGGAGGCATTCCATATTTTATTGACAAAGAATTT
>CAYMWM010000194.1:2584-3830 GCA_964394185.1 uncultured Smithella sp. | reverse complement strand
GATGAAAGAACAAAAGATTAGAATTCGTCTCAAAGCTTACGATTATAAATTGCTGGATCGTTCAGTAGAGGAAATAGTGGAGACAGCTAAAAAGACAGGCGCACGTGTCGCCGGTCCTATCCCTATCCCTACGGAAATCAATAAGTATTGTGTGAATCGCTCACCTCATGTGGACAAGAAATCTCGCGAACAGTTTGAAATCAGAACGCATAAAAGGTTGGTTGATATAGTCGGGCCTACTCAAGCCACAGTGGATGCTTTGATGAAACTGGATCTATCCGCCGGAGTTGATGTGGAAATAAAAGCGTAGGCATGCTTTTCGATTTTTGAAAGATGGCAGAAGTCATTGCCATCTTTCAAATTGAATATTTAATATTTTATAAAAAAAGTTGGAATATCAGATGAGCAAGGGAATTATTGGCAAAAAATTAGGAATGACTCAGGTCTTCGCGGAAGACGGTTCCGCGGTTGGCGTCACCGCTATTGAGGTTGAACCATCTGTTGTTTTACAGGTAAAAACAAAAGAAAAGGATGGTTATGACGCAATTCAGGTCGGTTACGGACGTGTTAAACAGAAAAATGTTACCAAACCTCTGCAGGGTCATTTCAATAAGGCAAACAAAGGATTTTTCCGTTTTGTAAGAGAATTTCTAACGCAGTCTGAAACGTACGATGTAGGACAGGAAATAAAAGCAGACATATTCACAATGGGCGACTACGTTGACGTTGTAGGAACCTCAAAAGGAAAAGGTTTCCAGGGTGTTGTTAAAAGACACGGTTTCGGCGGTGGCAGGGCGACACATGGATCCATGTTCCACAGGGCTCCGGGTTCCATTGGCGCCAGTGCCGATCCATCACGTGTTTTTAAAGGAACAAAAATGGGTGGTCAGATGGGCAATGTCCGTAAAACTGTCCAGAATTTGCAGGTATGGCAGGTTCGTTCCGATAGAAATTTGCTTTTGTTGAAAGGGGCCGTTCCTGGCAGCAAAAACGGTTTTGTACTAATTAAAAAAGCTAAGAAAAAATAGCGATTAAGTCGCTTCTGGAGTTATAAAGATGGCAGTTGCGGATGTTTTTAATATTGAAAATAAAAAAGTTGCCGAAGTTGATTTGAACGATTCTGTATTTGGCGCTGATGTCAATGAATCCGTTATATATGATGTTGTCAAAATGCAATTGGCTTCAAAGCGTTCCGGTACGGCTTCAACCAAGACAAGGAGCGACATCAGCGGCGGCGGTAAAAAGC
>CAYMWM010000194.1:0-2574 GCA_964394185.1 uncultured Smithella sp. | reverse complement strand
CAGGCAAGACGACCCTGTCGGAGGCCATCCTGCACAGGACGGGCGCGATCCGGATCATCAAGATCTCCTATCTGGAGAAGTGGTGGAACAGTTTTTGGCCCTCATCCCAGGGATTATTCTTATAGTATTCCTAAAAAAGTACGTAAAAAAGCCTTGATATCTGCGTTGAGTATGAAATTTAAAGATAACAAGATGTTGATACTGAAAGATTTTCCCATGGAAAAAATCAGGACGCGCGTTTTTAAGAACGTTGTTGATCTCTTCAACCTGAAGAAAGCGCTTTTTGTTTTGGATGATAACAATGAAGTTCTGTTGAAATCATCACGCAATATTAAAAATATCAAGATGATCAGGTCAGAGGGTATTAACGTTTATGATATTTTAAATCATGAACATTTAATCCTTCTTGAACCCTCTATAAAAAAGATTGAGGGAGCATTGCTGGTATAATGGAAATAAATAAAGTTATTAAGAGAATATTGGTTACGGAAAAAAGCACTGCGGCACGGGATGCATCAAATAAGTATTTTTTTGAAGTTGATCGTGGGGCGAATAAGGTGGAAATCACCAACGCTGTGGAAAAGCTTTTTAAGGTCACGGTTGTTGACGTTCGCGTTATGCATGTTTTGGGAAAAAAGAAGAGAATGGGAAGGACAATAGGTCAGAAAAGTTCCTGGAAAAAAGCGGTAGTGACTTTAGCAGCCGGCAACAGTATCGAATTTGCTGAAGGCGTATAAGAATTGGTTGAAGGATTAGACTGATGGGAATTATTAAATATAAACCAACATCACCGGGTAGAAGATTTCAGAGCGTTTCCGATTTTGCTGAAATTACCTCTTCCGAGCCCGTGAAGAGACTGTTGAAACCTCTGAAGAAGAAAGGTGGCCGCAATAGTTACGGCAGAGTTACTGCTCGGCATATCGGAGGCGGTCATAAGCAAAAATATAGAATGATTGATTTTTGCCGCGACAAAGCCGACATTCCGGCCAAAGTTGCCGCGATCCAATACGATCCGAACAGAACGGCAAGAATCGCTCTGCTCAATTACCGTGATGGAGAAAAAAGATATATTGTCGCGCCTGCACAGGTTAATGTCGGTGATGTGTTATACAGCGGTGACAAGGCGGATATTAAACCGGGGAATGCTGTTCCATTAAAATACATTCCTTTGGGATCATTAATCCATAACGTGGAATTGAAGGTCGGCCGCGGTGGTCAGTTGGTTAGATCGGCAGGAGCCTATGGCCAGTTAATGGCTAAAGAAGGGAATTATGCTCAGGTTCGGCTTCCATCAGGTGAAGTGCGCAAGGTATTTATTGATTGCATGGCGACTATCGGACAGGTGGGAAATAATGAGCATGAAAATATCAGTATCGGCAAGGCCGGAAGAAAACGCTGGTTAGGTAAAAAGCCGCATGTTCGAGGTGTTGTTATGAATCCCGTTGATCATCCTATGGGTGGTGGAGAAGGAAAGTCGTCCGGTGGCAGGCATCCATGTACGCCCTGGGGCATACCGACAAAGGGTCATAAGACAAGAAAAAACAAGAGAACTGATAAATATATTATTAAGAGAAGGGGTTAAAAAGCGTGGCACGTTCGATCAAAAAAGGTCCTTACATTGAAGAAAGGTTGCTGGCTAAAATAAGAAAAATGGAGGCTGAAGGAACCAAAAATGTCATCAAGACATGGTCGCGCCGTTCAACCATAACGCCTGAACTGATTGGTTACACTTTTGCCGTTCATAACGGAAAAAAATTTATTCCGGTTTATGTAACGGAGAATATGGTTGGGCACAAACTTGGTGAATTCGCACCGACGAGAGTTTTCTTTTCGCATTCCGGTGACCGGAAGACAAAAGTCGGAGCATAAATGTTCCGGAGATACAGCGGTTAAGATTTGGAGTTAATAAAAATGGAATCAAAAGCAATTGCCAGATATATAAGAATGTCACCACAGAAAGTAAGGCTTGTGGCTGATCTCATAAGAGGAAAAAAGGTACAGGAGGCGCGCAATATCCTTCTTTATACCAGAAAATATGCAGCAGGAATTGTTGCCACTTTGCTGAAATCCGCTGTTGCCAATGCAGCTCAGAATCCTAACATTGATGAAAATGTTCTTTATGTAAAAGAAGTCTTCGTGGATCAGGGACCGTCATTAAAACGCTGGCGGGCTAGAGCGCAAGGAAGGGCGGCGGGCATTAAAAAACGAACTTCACATATCACTGTTATTTTGGACGAAATTTAAGGAGGTAGGGTATTGGGCCAGAAGGTTAACCCGGTAGGATTACGATTAGGCTACATCAAGAAGTGGCAATCCGTATGGTATACCGATAAAAAATACAGCGAAGTTTTGCATGAAGACTTACAGATTAGAAAGTACCTGAAAAAGAAACTGTATCATGCGGGAATTTCCAAAATTGAGATTGAAAGAGCGGCTAACAAAGCTAAGGTAAATATTTACTCGGCCCGCCCCGGTGTGATTATTGGTAAAAAAGGGTCCGAGATAGAAAAGCTCAAATCGGAAATAGAAAAATTTTCGCAGTCGGAAATGATCATCAATATTTTGGAAGTACGT
>CAYMWM010000193.1:0-3945 GCA_964394185.1 uncultured Smithella sp. | reverse complement strand
CGTTGGGCAGCGCGCCCATGTCGCAGGCGCCCTGAACGTTGTTCTGGCCGCGCAGTGGATTGACGCCGCCGCAATCAAATCCGACATTGCCTAAAAGCATTTGGAGATTAGCGCAGGACATAACATTATTCACACCGCAGATATGTTCGGTAATACCCAGTGTGTACATGAGCATTGCAGGTTTTATGGAAGCCATCTTGCGGGCAAGCTCACGAATGGTATCAGCCGGAATACCGCTTATCTTTGCAGCTTTTTCGGGCGGATATTCCATAACCTTCTTTTTCAAGTCTTCAAATCCGGTAGTACAGGAATCCACATATTTTTTATCGTACAAATTTTCGGTGATGAGCACATTCATCAAACCATTAATCAGAGCCACATCGGACCCGACTTTGAGTTGTATATGCATTTTGGCAAAATCAACAAGGTCGGTTCGCCGTGGATCAACAACAACCAACTCTGCTCCGGCCAGAACCGCATCTTTAACAAAAGTTGAGGCAACCGGATGCGCCTCTGTCATATTGGAACCGAAGATCATTATCATTTTGGCATTTTTAAAATCGGCAAATGCATTGGTCATTGCGCCCGAACCGAAAGAAGTCGCCAGACCGGCGACGGTGGGAGCGTGTCAGGTACGCGCGCAGTGATCGATATTATTCGTACCGATAACCGCGCGGAAAAATTTCTGCATCTGATAGGAATCTTCATTAATACTGCGGGCGCAACTGACACCGGCAATGGCATCCGGCCCGTCTTTTTTGATGATTTCCTTGAATTTATTTGCTACCAGATCGAGAGCCTCATCCCAGGAAGCCTCACGGAAACCATCTTTCTCGCGAATCAACGGTGTTTTAAGTCTTTCGTCGGAATAAATGAAATCATAGGCAAAACGGCCTTTGACGCATAACCGTCCCTGATTGGGCTGGGCGTCCTCCACTGCAGTTACCTTCACAATTTTGCCGTCTTTCACATGCAACAACTGCTGACAGCCGACACCGCAGTATGGGCAGGTTGTACGAATTTTCTGTATTTCCCAAGGGCGTCCCATACCTTTGGATTTCTTTTCCGTCAGCGCGCCTACCGGGCAGACTTCAACGCATTGCCCGCAGAAAACGCATTCACTGTCGTTATAAGGCCTGTCGCCTCCGGTAACAATCTTGCTGTTTTTGCCGCGGTAGCCCTGCGAAATGGCGCGGTTTACCACGACCTCATTGCAAGCCTGCACACAGCGTCCGCAAAGAATGCAGCGGCTGAAATCGCGAACAATGAACGGATTCTCATTCTCGACAGGATATTTTGGTTCGCTTTCCGGAAAGCGCAAATCGGTTATTTTATAAAAATATGCCAAATCCTGCAGGCGGCAATTACCGTTTGACTCGCAGGTCATGCAATTATGTTTGCCGCTGGAAAGCATAAACTCAACGATCATTTTCCTAGCGCGATGGACTAAATCCGTTTCTGTGAACACTTCCATCCCCGGTGTAACCGGCGTTGAGCATGATGCCTGAAGCGATCGCGCACCCTTGACCTCAACACAGCAAATTCTACATGCACCGGTAGGAATAGATCCTTTCAAATGACAAAGTGTGGGAATTTCGATTCCACCATTTCGCGCCGCTTCCAGAATCATCTGACCCTGCTCAAAGGGCGTCTCTTTTCCGTTCAAGATAAATGTATCACTCATGCTTCTTTCCACCTTTTAATAAAGAATAATATCACTCCTGACATATGACAATTCTGGCATATGTCAGGAGTGATTTATACAACAGTGACTGATAGTCTGTCAACAAAGAATTTGATTCTCTTTTTAAAATATTCCTTATTTTACAATAGGTTATATATGCTTATTATAACATAAGACGGCAAACATTTAAATTCTTATGCGTTTTTGCTAGTAATTATTTTCCGTCTTTTTTTTAAATATTAGTACTTTGAGGATAGAAAAAGAAAAGCCCGGGATTTATCTTCCAGGGCTTCATCTTATAGATATTGCTAAACTAAGTTATTTTTTTAGTCAAAATTTATTAATCAATTATTATCATTAACTTACCATACCTCCGGAAAGGCCATATTCGTAAATGTATCTTCCAGTTTGACCTTGTGACCCTGCTCCATGTTAGCCAGCGATTGGAACATCTTTTTTTGCTCGGCATCGGTACTACAAGAGGCCATTTGGGTATACATGTCCATCGCCTCTTCTTCATTTTTTACCGCCAGAGCAATGGCATCCACCGGTTTCATGCTTAGACTGAGTTTTGGTTTTTCGATAGACTGGGATACTTTATAATCTTTAGATTCGTCAAAGTGCATCTGTTTTGCTCCTGAAGCAAAACCTTCCAGTAACTTTTTATGCTTTGCCTCTTCGTCAGCCAGTTCCGCAAAAATCCGCTTCATGCCTGCGTCTTTTACTTTATCGGAGACACCTTTATAAAATTCATGGGCTTCAATCTCATTCGTAATAGCAAAAGTGATTATTTTCTTGAATTCATCCATTTTCATATCAAACCTCCATTGCCGTAATAATCGTTGTTGTTACTTTTCATTTTACCCTATCATACATTCCAGTTTCAAAATATACATTAAACAGGTAGGTGCGTCAAAATGTTTATTGATCAGGTTTACAAAAAAATATGCCTCTTTTCAGAGGCATATTTTTTATCATATATGAGTTTACTGAGTTATAAGGATGAGACTATGCGGCTTCCAGTTTAACCGCACAGACTTTGTATTCTGGAATTTTTCCTGTCGGATCCAAAACCGGATTGGTTAAATTGTTAACGGCTGCATCCGTAAAATGAAAGTTCATGAAAATCGAGCCCGGTGCGCTCTTCCCGGTAATACTTGCTTTTGCCTCGACTGTGCCACGTCTTGATGTAACCTTGACTTTTTGACCATCGCTTATACCCAGTTTATCCGCATCAACGGGATTAATCTCAATCAGACTTTCCGGGCAACGCTCGGTAAGACCCTTCGAACGGGTCGTCATCGTACCGGTGTGATAGTGATATAAAACGCGTCCAGTGGAGAGCACAAACGGATATTCTTTATTCGGCAGCTCGTCAGGCGGTATAAATTCAATGGCTGTAAACAGTCCCAGACCGCGGGAGAATTTATCCTTGTGCAGGAATCTGGTGCCCTGATGTTCCTGTGTCGGGCAGGGCCACTGAATGCCCTGTTTTTCGAGACGTTCATAGCTGATGCCCGCGTAACTTGGAGTTACTTTTGTGACTTCCTCAAAAATTTCTTTTGCAGATGAATAATTCATCGCATAACCCATTTTATTGGCTATGCCGCAGATGACTTCCCAGTCTGTTTTGGCTTCCCCCGGAGCTTCAACCGCTTTGCGGACCCGCTGAACGCGACGCTCGGTATTGGTAAAGGTGCCTTCCTTTTCCGCAAAACTTGATACCGGCAGGACGACATCGGCAAGCTGTGCGGTTTGGGTCATGAACAGATCCTGAACAATCATAAAATCGAGTTTTTTAAGTTCTTTCTTCACATGCTGCAAATCAGGATCGGAAAGAAGCGGATTTTCGCCCATAATATAAATTGCTTTAATATCACCCTTGCCCGCGGCTGCCATCATTTCCATCAGTGTCAATCCGGGTTTCGGCGAAAGTTTGGCGTTCCACGCCGTCTCAAATTTTTTGCGAATACCTTCATTAGCGACCTGCTGATAAGCGGGGAAAACATTGGGCAGTCCTCCCATATCGCAGGCGCCCTGAACATTATTCTGGCCGCGCAATGGATTGACACCTCCGCCTTCTATGCCGACATTGCCACAAAGCATGGACAGATTAGCCGTGCTTTTTACATTATCGGTGCCGCTGATATGCTGGGTTATACCCATCGCATAAATGATGCTGGCACTTTTTGCACCGGCATACATCCGGGCGGCTTTTTTCAAATCTTCCGCGGGAATGCCTGAAATTTTTTCCACATAGG
>CAYMWM010000192.1:0-3996 GCA_964394185.1 uncultured Smithella sp. | reverse complement strand
CGCTGCGACCTACGAAAAAGTAGGCCTCACTCCACGATACTCGCGCGCCTTGCATCTAAGCATTTTTAAACAGCTCATGAAAGTTGTTTTTCAAAAAGCCAGATGTTGTCCGGCTTTTTTCTCGCATAGTTAAGCCAAGTATTTTTAATTTGGCTGAGAATAATAAAATTATAATAAATTGATGAAAGGTCAAGTCCAAAAGACTTGACCTAACTTGGGGCAATATGAATAAACAAGCAAATCATATTTCGAAAAACTTAATTGATTTTATTGATCACTGCAATGGATATGCAAATGATAGAAAACGTGGATTTTGGTTTCTTCATGAAGTATATAGTGCAGATCCGGCCCGCATAGAAAAAGCTTTCAAAAAGTCTTTAAACACATTAGAGAAAATCAATAAGGAAGGAATTAATAAAGAATCAGAATTTATTTTAATTGATCGTGTCTTTGAACTCAATTATCGCGTTTGGGTTGTTAT
Source organism: uncultured Smithella sp. (assembly GCA_964394185.1). GTDB lineage: Bacteria > Desulfobacterota > Syntrophia > Syntrophales > Smithellaceae > Smithella. The sequence goes on along the minus strand of CAYMWM010000192.1, from coordinate 3,515 downwards.
CTAAGACGAAAGATTAAAAAAGATGTCTTAAATAATTTACAAAAAATTAATTATTTTGTTCAAGCTATCGTCTGTGGTGATGTAAAAGACATGGAAGAGCACTATCAGATCAATAAAAATATATAACAAAAACAATACGTTTGATCGCTTACCATTCCGGCTTTTTATTGAATCTTTTTAGAAGACAGGAATGCAAAATAACGAAGACCTAAAAAAGTTATCATTAAAGCGAATATCAGGCGCAGGATATCGTTGGGGATGATGTTGGCGATGTTTCCTCCCAAAAAGGTTCCTAAAATAATTCCGGGGATTAGGCCATAAAGAATTTCCGAGGCGACATTTCCCATCTTGCAATGGGTGATGGCGCCGATGCCGCCTGCGGGAACCATGACCAATAGGGAAGTTCCCTGCGCTACATGTTGGGAAAACCCAGCCAGAATAACCATGACCGGAATCATGATGGTGCCGCCGCCGACTCCCATCATTCCGGAAAGGAATCCGGTAATGGCTCCGGTTGTCAAAAGGATAATGGATCTTGCGTAAACGGAGGCTAATCCACCGGCAAAACCGGCCAGATAGGGTTTCAAAAACAAAAGAGCCGCGCAAAAAATCAGAAAAGCTCCGAAATACTTTTTCAGTTTCTTTTCCGAAAGAACATGCGCGTAACGTGCACCCAGGGGTGCTGTGACTACGGCTGTCAGGGCTAAAAGAACGGCAGCCGTAATATCAATCGCGCCGTTTAAGGCGTAGGTGATGGATCCGCCGATTCCTGTAAAGACCAGAGCCACTAAAGAGGTGCCGTGAGCCTTGTGTTGACTCAGCTTTAACACTTCGACCATTAGCGGAATCATGACAATGCCTCCGCCTATTCCGAGAAGGCCGCCGAAGGTTCCCGCGGTAATGCCGATGACTAAACTAATGATTATTGTTTTCATTGTGCATTTTTCCCCGCGCCAGTGATGCTAAAATACCGCCGCAGCATATAACAGCCAGTATGGCAAAAATGAATCTGGTGCTTTTCAGAAGAAGAAAACTGTTCGCCCCGGAAATGGGTTGATCGCCTAGGATAACGGCGAAAATCAGCATGGTGATTCCCATGCTGGACATTTGGCCTGTGAGCCTCATGGTGCCGAGAGTTGCGGATGCAACACCGTAATATTTCTTTTGTACGGAACTCATGGTGGCATTTACGTTGGGAGATGAGAAAAGCGCAAAACCAACGCCGAGCAGGATAAGGCAGCATAAAATGTATGCAACACTTGTGTTGCCGCCGAGAAATGTCAACAGGATAAGGCCTGCAACAGTGAGCGCCATGCCAAGGGATGAAATCGTCTGCGGTTCGAAACGGTCCGACAATTTTCCGGCAACAGGTGACAGAAGCGCCTGAACGATGGGTGCGGCTATTAGAATGCTTCCTGTCTGCGAAGGCGTCAGCATTTTGATGTGCTGGAGATAGAGGCTGAGTAAAAATGTGATAGCGAAGGTAGCGCAATAATTAATCAAAGCGGCCAGATTGGAGAAAGCAAAAACCTTATTATTTATAAACAGGTGTATATCCAGCAGGGGAAAGGGACTTTTTAGTTGTTGAAAAATAAATAAAATCAAAAAAATAATGCCTGTGCCGATTAAAATGCCTCCATTAAAAGACGGCAACTTGGAAAAACCGTACATTAAAGCAAAAAGAGCAATTCCGTAAATGAGAGATCCGCTTATATCAAAACCTTCGCCGTTACTTTCCTGCCCTTCTTCATGAATCGTTTTTGTGACAGTCAGAATAATAATCAGCCCCCATATCGTCGTAAAAAGAAAAATGTATCTCCATCCCAGATGCTCGGTAAGCAATCCCCCGATAAAAGGACCAATCGTGAGACCGATATAGACGGCTGCCGTGTTGATGCCAATTATTTTTCCGCGTTCTTCGGGAGGATAAGCCAGAATCAGCATGGCGGTTCCGGTGCTGAATATCATGGCTCCGCCAATTCCCTGCAGAGCGCGGGCGGCAATTAAAAAGAATTGCGAGGGAGACCAGATGCAAAAAGAGGAAGCCACGGTGAAAATTAAAGCTCCGTAAATAAAAATTCTTCTGCGCCCGTAAATATCCGCCATGCGACCCATGGGGATCAGGGTAATGGCGGCGGCCAGAATAAATGACGTTGCCACCCAGCTCAGAGACAGGGCGGTCATGTTCAATTCTCTGGCTATGGCAGGCAGGGCGACGTTAACGGCGGAACCCATAAACGGTGTCAGGAAGGAACTGAGGGTGGTAACCAGAAGAATATATCTTTGTTTTTTATTGTTGGCGATCTTCATTTAGCAATGGTGTTGCGGCCGATTACTTACTAGAAAAAGTTTTTTTTAAAGAGTTTTGAAAAATTATCCTTGCCGCATGCCGTCATGAGTGTAAGAGGCATAACTTTTTTCGCCTGATTGAGCATTTTCTGGGTCAGGATGCGGATATCCCACTGGGCGTGCGCGTCGGCGCGCAATCGCGCCAGGTGGTATAATTCACGGGCATTGAATTTCATTAAAACCCGTTTGCGGTGGGCGTTGGTCAGGACATAAGTTGCGGCCAGTGGCGCTTTTTTCTTTATTAGTTCGTAGGCGTTTTGCGTTTGGCGCATAACGGCCATGAAGTCTTTTTGCCGGCCAATGGCTTTAATGGATGGCGGTATGGTGACACCCAGTTGCGGATTATAATCCTGCGCGATAATCGTGGACATGCGATGTCTTTTGAGTTGCGCAAAACAACTGGAACTTAAGGTAAGCTCAAACTGCAAGTCAACATTTTCCAGCTCCCTCAAAACGGCGTCATGAGCCTGCAGGTGTTCAAAAGCTGTTTTGAACAAAGACTTTTTCTCCCTGGGAGTCATTTTCCCGGCCATAGCCAGGCAGCGGGAATAATTCATCTCCGACGAAGAAAATAATAAGGCGGCAGCCGTCCGGTTATCGGCGGCGGAAGAGAAAGATGTCAGCGTCACTTCAGATATTTTCTGCGAGCCGGTTGTTTGTTTAGATAATAGAGCAGAGGCCTGGCGGCGCAGATTTTGTCTGGTGAATTTATCGTAATCGGTGGCCTGGGTGTAGCGAATCAGAGACGGGGCGATTTCCTTTGTCGCCGCATATAATTTTTCGCTGTATTCATGAGCTTCAGCCAGTGGAAGCGCGGCCAATCGCCTGAGCATCAATTCCAGATTGCGGGCATTAATGGTCATTCCCAGTTGGGTTTGGGTAGCCATGGATATTGCGTAGCGGGCATCTTCCTTGGCCCAGCCTTCCAGAAGAGATTTGTTGGCAGGATTTTCCGCCAGAGCCTTATTTTGAGCGAAAACGTAGGGACGTAATTTTTCATAGAGCTCATGATAGAATTCGTTTTGTGTTTGGACGGTATCAATAAACAAATCGGAGAGATTGGCCTCTTTTATTTCTTCGGGAATAACAAAGTCTTTGTTAAAAAGCACATAGCGCTGGGACTTTTCCGTGTAGGAACACAGACGGAACATTTCAATTTCTTCAAC
>CAYMWM010000191.1:0-4041 GCA_964394185.1 uncultured Smithella sp. | reverse complement strand
TGAATCTTGTTGCCCAGTTCGAGAACTTCCATCTGATGATTGACCAGGAGCGTCAGTTCCTTCAACCTGCTTTTGATATCGGCAATGTCCAGTATCTTCTGTTTTTCCTCCACCGGCGCATTGATGATGGACGCAATCAAATCGGCCAGCGTTCCCGCCTCCGCGATGGACTTGGCCATCGGGCCGAACTCCGGCGGCAGAAAAGGCGAAAGCTTCAATATGCGGTCGAACAACGACAGCAGATTGGACATCAAGGCTTCCGTTTCCAGATCCTTGATATCGACATCCTCGATAATTTTTATCCGCGCCTGCTGATAAGGTTTGCCTTCGATAATGTCTTCTATGGAAAAACGGTTCATCCCCTGCAAAAGCATTTGGGTATGATTATCAACCGTCTTGGCCATTTTCATGATGACAGAACACGTGCCCACATGATGTAAGTCTTCCTTCTTAAATTGGTTGGGATGTTGGGATTCATTCTTCACCATTATCAGGCCGACAAGACGATCTCCCGTCATTGCTTCATCCACCAGCGTGGCAGCGGTGCCGGTCACTTCCAGCGGAATCATCGTTTTGGGAAACACGATGACGTTACGCATGGGAAGGATGGGGATTATTTCCGGTATGTTAAATACACTTTTATTTTGCGTGACGTTTTGCTCCGTCATTTTCACCTCCAGTCTTACCGTCAAATCAGAATTTCGCTATTTTCCCGTAATGATCGCAACGCGATGTGATGTGTTTACAGGCAGCTTGTTCATCCTGACCATCAGAATTCCATCGGCGTAGGTCGCTTTTGACGTGGATGATTCCACCGGCGCCGGCAGAATGACGTTCCTTTCAAAATAGCCATGAGGAATTTCCGCCTGGCAATAACGCGCGTTTTTCAGAAGCTGAATCATCTTGCGAATGCCGGCGATTTTAATTCTTTTGCGGTCAACCTCGATATGCAGCTCTTCCTTATTGAGTCCCGCCATATCGGCCAGAACGATAATTTCATCTTCCGATTCGTACACATCAATGTTGGGACGCCAGACACATTCATAATTTCTGAACGCGGGCCGTACCAGATGGAAAACCTCATCCACGACTTTCTGAAACTCGTCCTCAAAATTACTGCCGAAATTGATTCTTACGTAAGTCATTTTGCCGCCTCATAAACTTTCTTAATCTGGTGAAAATATAATAACGATGTCTCACATTGTAAATACCGTTTTTATACAAATTTGTATGTGTAGTATTTATGACTCGCGAAGCTGGAATTCATAATTTTCTTCGCTCTTGCCCCAAGCGATTCCTATTTCATATAGCGGGCGACAATGATATCAACGGTTGTATCGTCCGCTTCGTTAGCCGTCTGAACCAAATCCGTTATCTCCGCGTGCAGCTTCTCGTTATTTCTCAGACGGTCCTGGATTTTTTTATCTCCAACAATTTTATCGATATACAGGACAAAGGATTCCGTCGCCGTTTTCCTTATCGTATCGTACGCGCTTCCGGACGCGGCAATCCTTTTAATGCCTTCATTGTCGGCGGTCAGTATCGACGCCATCAGGGCTTTATTTTTTACCACTCTCTTCATGCTTTCGCCGTATATCTTCCGCACGGAATCCTCGCTGGTGGAACGGATATTGATTTGTTTTTCATCATCCGTGCCCCTGGCAATAATGGCGTATTTGCTGTCTGTGATAATTTTTTTCAGTTTTTTAAGCGAGTTGTAAGGATAGTATTTCATGGTCGCGTTGGCGAGTTTCTTCGGAATGTTGCCGGCAGGATCGGCCTTCAGTTTGTAGATGAATTTTGTTTTGTTTCTTCCCAGATATTCCATCTGGAACAAACCGTTCATGGAGGTAATTCTTACGTGGTTCTTTTTGAGGGGAACTTTGACTTCCTCCGTGCTGTAAAAGGTGATGACAGCTCTGCCGTTTTCGTAATCATACAGGGTTTCATTTTTCACCACGATGTCTCTCTTTTCTATGACAGGAGGGTCTTGAATGATATGCATGACGAAAGAGTTACGGTCGTATTTTTTCACAATCTGCACACTTTCCGTGTCCGTCTGCCATTCAGTATATCTTTGCACATCCCGCAGGGCTTCTCCGATAACTTCCATTTTGGCGTCCAGCACGGTAACCGCCATGAATTCCTTCAAGTCCGTACCGGGAACGGAGCGTTCATAGAGCTTGATGCCGTTGCTTTCTTTCACTTTGCTCCATCCTCCCGCCGCATTGACAGTTCCCGCAAGAAAAATACCGCAGAACAATAAAACAATCAGAATGATACCTTTTTTCATATTCCACCCTCCAAATATTATTTTACTATGATAGCCACAGCACCTCCGTTTTTTTTCTGGATACTGTATTTGCAAAATGGTAAGCCGGATATCCCATGGCCAGACTGGCGTAGACACGTCTGTCATCGGGCACGCCCATATTTTTTCGCAGTTTGCCGCTGAAGCGCAACGCCACCACGATGAACCCCAGAAAACAGGTTCCCAAACCGAGGGTGTGCGCGTAATTGATGATTGTCGTAGCCGCGATGTTGCAGTTGTCTGCCCCGAAGGGTTTTCTTTTGGGAGCATGAATCAAAAGAAGAACCGGCGCATTGTATAAAATAAAATCCCTGCCGGTCTGTTCGTGTTCTTCCTGAGCGAATTTCATCACTCTGATGTAACGGTTTTTAGACAAGCCTGTTACATCCAGAAAAAGTTTGCCGATTCCGTTTTTCGTCATGTTATACAGGCGGCTGGCCAGGCCGAATATGTTCTGAGATGTCCCATCCAGGATGTGTTTATCCGTAATCACGATATAGCCGACATCCTGATTATTGCTTGCCGTGGGCGCGTACCGGGCAAGATCGAGAATTTTCTCAATGATTTCCATGGAAACAGGATTTGTCTTGAATTGCCTTACGCTTCTCCTGCTCGTAATGATGTCACGGTATACTTCCGGATTGAGGTTTTTTCTGTTGACCGCGGCAATTTCCTCTTTCCTGAGGCCGTCGTGCAGGATGGCATCGCACGGACAAACAGCAATACAATGACTGCATCGGTTGCATAAATCCACATCTGCGACGCTGGATTTGCCGTCTATGCCGCGCCAAACACCCATGACGCATTCACGTACACAGAGCATACAATTACTGCAGTTGTCTTCAATCTTTTCAATCAGCATTAAATTATTCCGCGAAGGTAATAGCTTAACTTTTGAAGAGAATATTCATTATGTTGTGGATATATAAAGAAGTGTCTATTGTGTCAATAAAATATTGACTGATGGAGGGCTGTTTAACAATTCTGTGGTTTTTGTATTTATTGCGGCGGCGTTAAAGTTCCGCCGCCGCAATGGTTTTAGCAAATTTTCCTTTTAGCGCTGCGATGCTATTCCGGTTTGTACTTGAATGATATCCTGAGTTTCACACGGTATTCAACCACTTTATTTTTCTCAACTCTTAAATCCATTTCTTTTACTTCGGCAATCCTGATTTCCTTCAGGCTTTTTGCGGATGTTTCGACAGCTTTTTTGGCAGCGTCTTCCCACGATTTGTCACTTCCCCCGATGATTTCAATTACTTTGTAAATGCTCATAAATTTTCTCCTTTCGTTTTATAGGTTGAAAAACAAATAGCCCCTACATGCCGGATTTTTAGCCGGCAATCATAAACGAAACCAATTCATAAGACTCAAAGCAAAAATAATCGTGATGAGAACTTGAATTTGAAATGAGAACGCCCTGTCGAGCAGTAGAATAAACAAGTGAAAAAGTAGTGCCAGGATTAATCGTAATTTTTCAGTATATTCGATTGTGATTATACTGTTTTTTAAGAAAACGTCAACAAAAAAACATCAATTATTAAGTATTTACAGCGATTATTTTTATACCCACCTTTTGATTGAATTTTGACCAAAAATAACTTAGACTGACAGTCAGTTATTATGAAAAAGCATATTTTCATATAAAAATTCGCGGAAAATCATGTTTTCCGCGTGAAGATAAAAGAAGGAGTTTTTATGCACAAATTTACATTGGAAAAGCCCGACAA
>CAYMWM010000190.1:2432-4215 GCA_964394185.1 uncultured Smithella sp. | reverse complement strand
TTTTTGTTCTGCCTTTGCGAACCAGTTGACTAATTGTCGGCATTTTCCTCCTAAAACAAATCACTGCGCATATTTGAATTATCTCCGGCAGCGAACCGGTGGTACGTACCAGTTAAAATTATATATGTCAAGCAATTTCTGCGTTTTTTTATTTATTCTACAGGCCCCTCGGGATTATCACTTTCCTGTTTAATTCCCAGCTTCCTGTACATCACAAGGCCGGTGCCCGCTGTGATCAATCTGCCCATGATAACGTTTTCCTTAAGACCTCTTAAGTAATCCGTTTTACCGGAAAGAGCGGCCTCCGTAAGTACCTTTGTGGTTTCCTGGAAGGATGCCGCGGAGATAAAGCTCTGGGTGCTGAGAGATGCCTTGGTAATACCTAAAAGCATCGGTTCCCCAATGGCAGGGCGGCCTCCCTGAGCAATTACCTTTTCGTTCTCTTCCTGGAAACGGTAACGTTCAATTTTTTCATCGGCAATAAATGTTGTATCGCCCGGTTCTATGACCTTTACCCTTCTGAGCATCTGACGAACAATGACTTCCATGTGCTTGTCGTTAATTTTAACGCCCTGCAAACGGTAAACTTCCTGTACTTCGTCAACCAGATATCTGGCAAGTTCTTTTTCGCCTTTGATTGACAAAAGGTCATGGGGATTATTAACACCGGACATCAAAGCATCACCCGGAATAACCTGATCGCCTTCCTGAACGCTGATATGCTTGCCTTTGGCAATCAGATATTCCTTTTCTTCTCCTATTTCCGGAGTAACAATGATTTTGCGTTTACCTTTTGCATCTTTACCGTAGGAAACAACACCACTGATTTCACTGATAACGGCAAAATCCTTGGGTTTGCGGGCTTCGAACAGTTCGGCTACACGGGGCAAACCACCTGTAATATCCTTTGTTTTTGTTGTTTCACGCGGTATTTTTGCTATAATATCGCCAGCTTTGACATCTTCTCCTTCAGAAACGACAATGTTGACTCCAACAGACAGAAGATACCGGGCAACGGCATTGGAGTCGGCCAGTTTGGCAGTCTTGCCCTTGCTGTCTTTAATGGAAACACGCGGCCTTAAATCTCCACCTTTGAATTCCACAATAATCTTACGGGATAAACCAGTGACTTCATCGACCTGTTCCTGCATCGTTTTCCCTTCAATGATGTCGTCGAACTTGATGGTTCCGTCAACTTCAGCGAGAATCGGTATGGAGAAAGGATCCCATTCGGCAATGAGCTGGCCTTTTTTCACCGTACTATGATCGGCAACTTTCAAATGGGCGCCATAAGACAACACGTATTTACCGCGGCTTCGTTTCTGTTCGTCCAGAACATGAACTTCGCCGTTTCGTTTCATGACAACCAGGTCGCCTTCTCTGGTTTTGACCGTATTTAAATTGACGAACTTAATGATACCGTCATGACGGGCTTCCAGAGTGGAATGTTCATCAAATTTAGCCGTACCACCGATATGGAATGTTCTCATGGTCAGCTGCGTTCCGGGCTCACCAATGGATTGAGCCGCCACAATGCCAACCGCCTCGCCGATATTCACCAGATGACCGTGAGCAAGGTCACGACCGTAACACATAGCGCAAACGCCGTGTTTGGAGCGACAGGTCAGAACTGAGCGGATTTTAACGCGTTCAATACCGGCATGATCGAGTTTTTCAGCCAGACTTTCATCAATCTGTTCATTGGCCTTGACAATGACTTCTCCGGTAAACGGATCCTTGATTTCCTGCAGGGCTACCCTTCCCAGCACGCGCTCACCGGCGG
>CAYMWM010000190.1:348-2422 GCA_964394185.1 uncultured Smithella sp. | reverse complement strand
CCGTCAACGGTTTCACAATCATGCTCCGTAATGATGCAGTCCTGCGCCACATCGACCAGTCTCCTGGTCAGGTAACCGGAGTTGGCTGTCTTTAAAGCCGTATCCGCCAAGCCTTTGCGGGCGCCGTGAGTCGAAATAAAATACTGGAGAACAGTCAGTCCCTCACGGAAATTAGCCGTAATGGGCGTTTCGATGATTTCACCGGACGGCTTGGCCATTAGACCGCGCATACCGGCCAGCTGCCTGAGCTGCTGTCCCGAACCGCGGGCGCCTGAATCAGCCATCATATAAATTGGGTTAAAACTTTCAGTCTTGCGTTTCTTCCCATCTGCGGAAGTAATTTCTTCCATGCTGATACCTTTCAACATTTCGGAAGCGATTTTTTCCGTAGCCTGCGCCCAGATATCCACGACCTTATTATAACGTTCGCCGTCTGTAATCAAACCATCCATGTACTGTTTCTGGATTTTCAGCACATCCTTGTCGGCCTGTGAAACAATCCGTTTCTTATGTTCCGGAATAATCATGTTGCTTACGGCAAAGGAAAGTCCGGAAATGGTCGCGTACTTAAAGCCCAAGTCCTTGAGCCTGTCACACAAAAGAATCGTTGTCTTGTCGCCGCATAAACGATAACAATAATCGATTAAGTTGGTCAGCTCTTTCTTATTCATCAGCTTGTTGATATAATCAAAAGTTATTTCTTCGGGAACGATTTCGGAAAGGATGATTCTTCCCGCCGTGGTTTCTTTCAATCCTGAATCAATGCGCACCTTGATACGCGCGTGTAAATCAATTGCACCGGAGTCAACGGCTGAGCGAACTTCTTCCGAACCGGAGAAAATCATCCCCTCGCCTTTAACGCCTGTCTTCTCTCTTGTGAGATAATAGATACCCAGAACGATATCCTGACTGGGTATGATAATCGGACTGCCATTAGCCGGAGATAGAATATTATTGGTCGACATCATCAATACGCGTGCTTCCGTCTGTGCTTCAATGGACAGAGGAACATGCACGGCCATCTGGTCTCCGTCAAAGTCCGCGTTGAAAGCTGTACATACCAGAGGATGAAGCTGGATGGCTTTGCCTTCAATCAATACCGGCTCAAAAGCCTGGATGCCCAGACGATGCAGCGTTGGTGCACGGTTGAGAATCACCGGATATTCACGTACAACTTCATCTAAAGCGTCCCATACTTCGGACGTTTCTTTTTCCACCATTTTCTTGGCGCTCTTAACGGTGGTTACATACCCTTTTTCAAGCAAGCGATTGTAAATAAAAGGTTTGAAAAGTTCGATGGCCATTTTTTTGGGCAAACCGCACTGATGCAGCCTTAGATCCGGTCCGACGGTAACAACCGAACGCCCGGAATAGTCGACACGTTTACCCAGCAAGTTCTGGCGGAAACGCCCCTGTTTGCCCTTCAGCATATCGGACAGGGAACGCAGCGGCCTTTTGTTTGTTCCGGTAATAGCCCGGCCGCGACGGCCATTGTCAAAAAGAACATCCACCGATTCCTGCAGCATACGTTTTTCATTACGAATAATGATTTCCGGAGCGTTCAATTCCTGGAGCCTCTTTAAACGATTATTTCTATTGATAACCCGACGATACAAATCGTTAAGATCGGATGTAGCGAACCGTCCTCCATCCAATGGAACCAAAGGCCGTAAATCAGGCGGAATAACCGGTAGCACAGTCAAAATCATCCATTCGGGCTTATTGCCGGATTTGCGTAACGCTTCGACCACTTTCAATCTCTTAACCAGTTTCTTTTTCTTGGTATCGGAAACGGAAGTGACAATTTCCGAGCGCAGTTCTTCGTAGAGTTTTTCCAGATCAATTTCTTCCAGTATCTGTCTGATGGCTTCAGCGCCTATTCCCGCAACAAAGCCTTCATTTCCGTACTGCTCCTTCGCTTCTTCATATTCTTCGTCTGAAAGCAGGTCTTTTTTCTTCAAGGGAGTATTCTTCGGATCGAGAACGATCCACGATTCAAAATAAAGAACTTTTTCCAGCTCTTTGAGTGACAGATCTACAGCATTACCGATGCGGCTGGGAAGACTTTTCAAAA
>CAYMWM010000190.1:0-338 GCA_964394185.1 uncultured Smithella sp. | reverse complement strand
ACCAGATATGAGCAACCGGTGTCGCCAGGGTAATATGCCCCATACGTTCGCGGCGGACTTTGGATTGAATGACTTCAACACCACATTTTTCGCAGACGACTCCGCGGTGTTTCATCCTTTTATAACGTCCGCAAAGACATTCATAATCCTTTACCGGCCCGAAAATTTTTGCGCAAAAAAGTCCGTCTTTTTCCGGCTTAAATGTCCGGTAATTGATTGTTTCCGGTTTCTTCACTTCGCCATGCGACCACGAAAGGATCTTTTCCGGAGAAGCAATGGAAATCTTCATTGCGTTAAATTTAATCAAATTTTTCGGTTTTTCAAAATAACTAAAAACG
>CAYMWM010000189.1:0-4235 GCA_964394185.1 uncultured Smithella sp. | reverse complement strand
TCAGAAGAAACCACAATGCAGATCTGAGTGTCCTGGCGGGACGTCGTAATAAATTTAATTTTGAACAGAGTATTGTCGAGAAGAATATCAGAGCTGTAGGATCTGGTGATGCTAATGATTGGGTTCATTTTTAAAGACTATTTCTGTAAATCTTTATATTGGCTGTGAAGAGCTTATCACAGCCAATATAATTTATTTCACACCTATAAATTAAAATACTCATTGCTTGGCATTGGCTTGGAATGCTTCTTAGATAAGAGCCTGCAATAATTCTTTTTCCTTGCCTTCCGGTACCGCATCTATTCCGTTGAAATATATGTCCTCATTTCCCAGTTGTTTTGCGAGTTTCGTCAACGTGTCTGTTATGTTGACCGTAATGGTTTTTGTCCCTGTTGCCAGCACAAACATTCCGTCATTGCCATCCAGAATAACATCCCCTTCTGATAAAACTAAGGATGAGAATTTCTTTTTGTTATGCATACCATTGTTTATTGTTAACTTGCGTGGCTCTTTCCCGCCTTCACTGTATATGCATATTGAAACTTCCTGATTGTATAACCATATTTTTGTCATAAATTATAAACACCTCTTTTAAATTAAAAAGATTAATCGGTTATCGATTTTGTCATTTTTTTGGGATCTGTGTTTACTTTTGCGTTCTCTGTTGCCTGTTTAACCGCATTGTTAATTATACCTGTAAGCCCTTCATTTAACCTTCCGGTCTTTCCCGCCTCGTCTACGTAATCTGGTCTTACGTTTCTTATTTTACTCGTTAAATCATCAACTTGTTTACGTATGCCATTGTAACCTGAAGCATTGGTGCTTTGGGTAAGTTCCCCTCCGCCAATTTGGGCATCAAACCCAACACCACCGACATTGGGACTTGCTTTCAAGTGTGTGGAGAAATCAGCAGTATTTATCCCCTTCTGTTCGAGGGTTTGTTTTATTTTCAGCTCAAGACCCGCAGTAATTTCCGCATTGGCTTTGGCCTGATAGTTTTTGTCTTCCTCAGCGTAGTTCCAGAATCGACCCTCATTCAGCGCCTTACCATTTATCCTGGCCTCACTTGCCTGGGTTTTTAAATTATCTCCAATCTCGGTTGTACTTCCATTCTTTTCTGTTTTAGTGTCATTATAATGAGTAGAGTCTTTTCCTGTTTCGGTTTTTGTTATCAATGGTTTACCATCGGGGCCAACTCGATGAGTATCTGCCCCATCAATGATTCCGGCTGCATCCCCTTCATAAACAGTCCTCGTGGTTTTACCGGCTTGTTCCCCGTATTTTTCCTTCATATAGTTACTGGACGAAGCCTTGAGGTATGAGTCCATTGCTGATCTATTGAAATCTACCTGGCTCAACTTATCCGCCGCATTTAACTGACCAATTCCTGGCATTGCGAGGTACGCACCCATTGTTTTCCATGACCAACCCTTTTCAAGACCTGCGTTCATTGTCGCATTATCTTTGTGGTAGTTAATCTGGTCCATTGCTCCTTTTGTTGTGCCCAAGTTGGCTGCACCATCGATAACCTTGTCTGCTCCCGGACCACCGCCTATTCCCACTTGCGTTCTTAAATACCCTATATCCTGCTGTAGAGTTCTTGCATAAGCCGCTATTTTGGGATCAACACCAAATTCCTGTAATTCTGCTGCGGAGCGGTGCGCATCGGCCGTACCTGCCGCCACGAGGTGTTCTGTTTTCATGGTGTTTAATACTGGTCCTTCAGCACCACCGTATGCACCCCATTTTGTCACATTGCTGCCTCGATCCATAAAATGTTGGAAATAAGACTGCTGCATAGCACTTGCACCTGTGACCCCCTCAACCATCAACGCAGACTTAAAATTTCCCTGATAATCCGCCTGTGCTAACCTGGATGAATTGCTGTTTTGCGTCCAAAAGTTATCGTTGCCGATGCCTTTATTGCCAACGCTGAAGTTCCCCATGCCTGCCTGCCCGCCAACACTGGCCGCCGTTGATGCGGCCCCGCTTCCTGAACTCATCGCGCTGACCGCCGTGGAGACGGCGTATTCACCGCCCTTGAGCAGGCCCCAGGCGAAGGTCGGAACAATAAACGACAGGGACCCGAGGTATGCGAGAGACAGCTGCGCCTCGTCGGCCACTTCCTGCCACTGTTTGATCATCGGGCTGGCGTCTCCCGAATCAGCAACCAGCATACTGATCGCCCTGCTCATTTCGATGTCTCCAAACAGGTCCCACATGACTGCGCCTGAGGTAACATCACTCCTCAGCTTCGAAGTCATCTTTGCACTTTAGACGCTTGAAAGATTGTTCACGGTTGTTCGTCTTCTCTGGTTAATACCTGACACCTTTTCTGATGCCTATTCTGTAACGCTCACGAACGGGGTTTTTGACCCAAACCGCTTACGGTGTTTTGCAACCTACACCTTACGCGGAAAGTAATACTTAAATGAGGGGACAAATTCCCCCGCTTGGAATGGAGCGCGTTAATTTTGATTTCCGTATAAAATATTATAGAGGCAAATTATGAATTTACAACAAGATGGATTCCTGAGACTGAAGCAGATTATTCCCGAGATAATTCCCATCTCAAAATCAAGCTGGTGGTCGGGGGTAAAATCCGGCCGCTACCCGAAGCCGGTAAAGCTAAGCGCAAGAATAACCGTTTGGAAGATATCGGACATTAGATCTCTTATTGAGCGTTTTTAAAAGGGGGATTTGTCCTGATCTATAATTGGTTGTAGTCTAGTGCTTTCAAACATACTCACCTGTTCGTTACAGCAAAGGCATGATTAATGATCGTCTTTACACTTGCTGTCAAATAAACTCAGTCTAAAGACAGATTATCTTAGCTCCCTGTTTAAGCCCGTCCAGATAGTCCGCCCATTTCTGCATCATTTTTCGTCGTTCAGCAAGGTGTGCTGTTCGATTATAGGCACGTCCGTTAGGATCTCTGACGGCATGGGCAAGCTGATGTTCAATGAAATCAAGTCTGATCTGTAAGACTTCATCAAGGATAGTTCGCGCCATCGCCCGGAAACCGTGACCTGACATTTCATCTTTGGCGTATCCCATGCGTCGCAACGCTGCTAAAATGGCATTATCAGACAAAGCCCGATCAAAGGAACGGCCAGAAGGAAAAACGTATTGACTCGTTCCTGTCAGTCCTTGGAGTTCTTTTAGTATCGTTATAGCCTGCTCTGACAAAGGGACAAGGTGGGGTTCCTTCATTTTCATTTTACCGGCGGGAATATTCCATTGAGCATTTTCAAAATTTAGTTCTGTCCATTCCATATGCCGCAGTTCTCCAGGACGGACAAAAACCAAAGGTGCAACCTTTAAAGCACATTTAACAACGAAACTTCCGGAATAGTCATCGATCGCCCTCAAGAGTTTTGCAACTTCCAACGGTTCAGTAATGGCAGCTCTATGCTTTTCCTGCGGTTGCGGCAGTGCACCTTTTAAATCAACAGATATATCGCGTTCAGCTCGTCCGGTTGCCACTGCGTAACGAAATACCTGTCCACCAATAGTCCTTATCCTGTGGGCTGTTTCCAATGCACCACGAGACTCGACTCTTCTCATTGCCGCCAGTAATTCTAGGGCTTTTATTTCCGCGATCGGTCGCTTGCCAATCCACGGGAAAAGATCACGCTCCATACGATCCATAATTGTAGCTGCATGCCCTATGCTCCAGGTCGATTTGAAGCGCTCGTGCCATTCCCTCGCAATAACTTCAAAGGTTTCAGTTTCTTGGATACTGGACTGTTTCTGAGCTTTGCGAACGGCTCCAGGATCTATTTTATTGGCTAATTGCCTTCGCGCTTCATCTCGCCTCTGTCGTGCATCATAAAGGCTTATTTCCGGATATGACCCAAGAGCAAGCAACTTCTCTTTTCCATTAAAACGATAACGAAACCGCCACAGTTTACTGCCTTTTTCCGTCACATGCAGATATAAACCATCACCATCTGTAAGCTTATAAAACTTTTCTTTCGGTTTTGTGTTGCGAACTTTCATTTCATTCAGAGACATGCATCACCTCGTCATTTTTATTAGCAGGGTGCCGGTGAATCTGGCTTCATCCAATTTAAGCCGCATTGTATTATTACCTTTCCAGATTTCGATTTTCCCATCAAAAGTAGCACGAACAGAAGGTATTCTTTTGGCTTTCAGGTGTTCTGCTTTGTTCCGAGTTTTTTCTTGCTGACGAATTTCGGTGGGATCAAAACATTGTAATACAAGTTCTTTTG
>CAYMWM010000188.1:0-4434 GCA_964394185.1 uncultured Smithella sp. | reverse complement strand
GCTACCACGGGATCAATTTTGTCGAGGCGCTGAAACCCAACGGCAATATCGCCTACATCATCAAAGCCCGTGTGACGCTGCTGCGTGATCTGGGCCCGGCGATATCGCCTTTCAATTCCTTCCTGCTTCTTCAGGGTTTGGAGACCATTCATTTACGGCTTCCCCGCCATGCCCAGAACGCTCTGGCGACGGCATGTTATCTGAATAAACATCATCAGGTCGCGTGGGTGAATTATCCGGGATTGGCTGATAGTCCCGAAAAGGAACGCGCCAAAAAATATCTGCCCAAGGGCGCGGGCGCCATTCTGGGATTCGGCATTAAGGGAGGAGCAGCGGCCGGGAAGAAATTTATTGAATCTCTCCGGCTGATTTCACATCTGGCTAATGTGGGTGACGCCAAAACCCTGGCCATTCATCCGGCAACGACAACGCATCAGCAATTATCGCCCGAAGAGCAACTGGCCACCGGCGTGACGCCTGATTTTATCAGGGTTTCCGTCGGCCTGGAACATATCGACGATATCCTGGCTGATATTGAACAGGCGCTTATGAAAGCTGTCCAATAACATAATACAAAGAGGATTCAAAAAATGACTAATATATATGACGATATCACAAAGACAGTGGGAAGAACGCCTTTGGTGCGGCTAAACCGCATGACAAAGGATTTACCGGCGACCTTTCTGGTCAAGCTGGAATCATTTAATCCGTTATCCAGCGTCAAGGATCGCATTGGTGTTGCCATGATCGAGGACGCCGAAGCAAGAGGATTGCTGGATGAGAACTCTGTTATTATCGAACCGACCAGCGGCAATACGGGAATTGCTCTGGCCTTTGTCTGCGCCGCCAGAGGGTACCGCCTGATTCTGACCATGCCGGAAACCATGAGCATGGAGAGGCGGCAACTCCTGAACATACTGGGTGCGGAGCTTGTTTTGACCGAAGGCGCGAAAGGCATGAAAGGCGCGGTGGAAAAAGCCGGGGAACTGGCTAAAGCCACTCCGCACAGTTTTATGCCGCAGCAGTTTGCCAATCCAGCCAATCCGGCCATTCATCGTCGGACAACCGCCGAGGAAATCTGGAAGGATACGGACGGCAGGATAGATTATTTTGTGGCCGGTATTGGCACCGGCGGAACGATTACCGGCGTGGGCGAGATTTTAAAGGAAAAGAATCCGTCAATAAAAATAATCGGGATAGAACCGGCTGATTCACCGGTATTGTCGGAGGGCAAGGCCGGACCGCATAAAATACAGGGAATCGGCGCAGGCTTTGTTCCCGATGTATTAAACCGGAAAATAATCGACGAGATTATTACCGTGAAGCATGAAGAAGCAGGCCTTATGGCCAGGCGTCTGGCAAAAGAAGAAGGGATTCTTGCCGGAATATCCAGCGGGGCAACCCTGTGGGCGGCCATGAAAGTCGGGGAAAAAGATGAAGCAAAAGGGAAAACGGTTGTCGTTCTCCTGCCCGATACTGGTGAGCGTTATTTATCCACGTGGCTTTTTCAAAAATAGAAACAGGATTGGATTGTGAAGAAAGCAAAACTTGAAAAAACAAATGCGAATTCCATCGGAGTGGTGGAACCCGCTTATTACACCTTTGCCCTAGTGGGCCATGAGCTTAATCTGGCAAGCGGAGAAAAACTGGGGCCGGTTACTCTTGCCTATGAAACATACGGCACATTGAACCGCGATAAATCAAACGCGATTCTTATTGAGCATGCTCTTTCCGGTGATGCCCACGCCGCGGGAGTTCACACTGGAGAGTATGACACGGGTTGGTGGGAGGAAATGATCGGTCCGGGAAAAGCTTTTGATACAAACCGGTACTTCATCATCTGTTCCAATGTCATCGGAGGATGCAAGGGGTCCACAGGACCATCGTCTGTCAATCCGGCTACGGGAAAACCGTACGCCCTGGATTTCCCCTTTATCACCGTGGCCGATATGGTCGAGGCGCAAAGACATCTGATTGATCATCTGGGCATTGACAAACTGCTTTGCGTGGCCGGAGGTTCTATGGGCGGCATGCAGGCGCTCCAATGGGTGGCTTCTTATCCGGAGCGGGTGAAATCATCGATTGTTATTGCATCAACGTTAAAGCATTCCTCCCAGCAGATTGCCTTCAATGAAGTCGTGCGGCAGTCCATTATGGCTGACCCGGCCTGGCGCGAAGGCAACTACTACCCATACGGCCAACCGGAAAAGGGCTTATCCGTGGCGCGCATGATCGGCCATATCACGTTTATGAGCGAGCATTCCATGGAGGAAAAGTTTTCGCGGCGTTTAAAAAAAGATAATTTCAGCTTTGGATTTGATGCCGATTTTGAAGTGGAAGGTTATCTGCGTTATCGAGGCGCCAATTTTGTCAAGCGCTTCGACGCCAACTCCTATCTTTATATTACGAAAGCAATAGATTACTTTGATATGTCCGACGGGAAATTCTCCCTGCACGGGAAGGCCATGGACACTCGCTTTCTGATTATTTCGTTCAAGTCGGACTGGCTCTATCCTCCTCATCAGTCGCAGGAAATTATCCGGTTATTAAAGAAAAGGCGCCTTGATGCGACTTACTGCGAATTAACGTCCACTTACGGACATGATGCGTTCCTGATTGAAATTGAGGAGCAGACCACCCTGATAAAACATTTTTTGGACAAAACTTTTAACGGATACATGGTGGCGGGCAAACATGGTGCAAAATAAGATTCAACTGGATCATCAGATAATTTATTCGATTATCGAGCCTGATTCGCGTGTCCTGGATCTGGGCTGCGGCGAGGGAGAACTCCTTTATCCGCTTGTACTGGATAAGCACATCCGGGCTCAGGGAGTTGAACTCAACGATAAAGCCATACAGGAGTGTGTCAAAAAAGGTTTGAGTGTTTTTCACGATGATATTGAAAGCGGTTTGCGGGAATATCCGGATAACGCATTCGATTACGTGATTCTGAATCAGAGTATGCAAGAAGTGAAGAAAGTGGATTGCGTCATTGGGGAGGCTTTGCGCATCGGTACGAAGGTTATTGTGGGTTTTCCCAATTTCGCCAATATCAAATCGCGGTTTACTTTATTTTTCCGGGGTAAATCACCGATTACGGAATCTTTGCCCTATTTGTGGTATGATACTCCCAACGTGCGTTTTTTGAGCATTTTGGATTTTAAGAATTTTTGCGCAGGGAAAAAGATCCGCATAGTGGAAGCCCATTATCTGGGGAAAAGAGACATTGTGCGTTTATTGCCGAACCTGTTTGCCTTGAACGCCATCTTTGTCTTAACGAATAGACCGCGTGAAGACGTATCAAAAATATCATGAAAACAAACCAATTCCAATCAGATTTAAGGAGTGTATATGTGGGAATATACGGATAAAGTCAAAGAACACTTTCTGAATCCACGCAATGTGGGCGAGATTGAAAATCCGGACGGCGTGGCCGAAGTAGGATCGCTCGCCTGCGGCGACGCGCTGAAACTGACCTTCAAACTGGATGAAAACAAGCGTATCAAGGACGCCAAATTCAAGACATTCGGCTGCGCCAGCGCCATTGCCTCATCGTCGGCTCTGACGGAAATGATCAAGGGCATGACGGTGGACGAAGCGCTCAAAGTCACCAATCAGGATATCGCGCAGTACCTGGGCGGCCTGCCGGATGAAAAAATGCACTGTTCGGTCATGGGTAAGCAGGCGCTGGAAAAGGCGGTCGAAAATTACCGCGGCGCGCCGCCGCTGGAAGCGGGAGCGAAAATCATTTGCGAGTGCTTCGGCGTTACCGACAAGGAAATTGAACGGGCCATCCGCGAAAATAATCTTTCCACCGTGGAAGATGTAACGCATTATACGAAAGCGGGCGGCGGTTGCGGCAATTGCCATGACGCGATCGCGCAAATTATTGAACGGGTGAGGGCGGAGGCAAAACCCGAGGGCAAGCCGAAGCTGACGAATCTGCAAAAAATCAGGTTAATCGAAGAAACCATCGAGCGGGAAATCCGCCCCTCGCTGAAGCACGACGGCGGCGATATCGAAATCATCGATATTATCGGCAATCGCGTCATTGTGGCGACACGCGGAGCCTGCGCGACCTGCAAGGCTTCGGATATCACCCTGAAGCACTTTGTTGAACACAGGATCAGGGAACTGGTTTCACCGGACATTACCGTTGAGGAGGCATCCAAATGAAAACGATTTATCTGGACAATAACGCGACAACAAAAGTTGCCGATGAAGTTCTGGAAGCGATGCTTCCTTATTTTAGTCAATTCTATGGCAATCCGTCGAGTATGCACACCTTCGGCGGTCAGGTAGGCCAGCGCATCCGTGACGCGCGAGAGCAGGTGGCAAAGCTTCTGGGGGCATTGCCTGAGGAAATTGTTTTCACCAGTTGTGGCACGGAAAGCGACAATTCCGCCATTCGTTCGGCGCTGCTGACCAAAC
>CAYMWM010000187.1:0-4758 GCA_964394185.1 uncultured Smithella sp. | reverse complement strand
TTGGTGATGGCCGGATCCAAAGGAACGCTTAGTGAAGAAATGCCTGAAGCCTATAAAAACTTAAATGACGTTGTGCAGGTTATGCATGAGTCGGGAATTGCCACAAAGGTGGCGAGGCTCAAATCAATAGCCTGCATCAAAGGGTAATTGCCAAGACGGCCTTCATTCGGCTACCTTTGTTGTGGAGTCGTCGGTTTCCTCAACGTATTAAAATAATGGCTTTGTAAAATGCCCATATGCTGCGTTGTGCTTCAGCTTTCGTCGTTGCGGCGTACGCCAAAAGTACGCCTCACTCCTCTGGCTTCGCACGCCTTACCTCGGGACGTTTTACAAAGCCATTGTATATGTTCCTCATAAAACAGATTTGTTTTTGTGGAAAAATTTCAGGGGCTATTGTATGAGGAAGATAAATGTTTTCAGGAGAGAGCGATGACAGAAATCATTTTTGATGAAAATGAAGACTGGGAAAAGCGGATATTATGCAGAGATGAGTCCTGTATTGGTACCGTAGGCCCTGATGGCAAGTGCAGGGAATGCGGCAAAGTGTATGAAGGAGAGCTTCCGTCGGAAAATAACGTAAAAAAAGTTGACACAGTAACGTTGGATAAGCCAAAACAGGATTTGGAAAAAGCTGAACAGGATGATGACTGGGAGAACAGGGTTTTATGCAGCGACGGGTCCTGCATAGGTGTCATAGGTGCAGATGGCAAATGCAGGGAATGTGGTAAACCACTTTCATAATATAATGCGGGAAAATATTAGATAAAGAAGATATGCCTGTTAAACCGACAAGAACAACAAAAATAATCCTGTTTATATTCCGATGCATTCCGAGAATCGTGCGCAAAGGATTATTTTTAATCGTATTCGGTCTTTTTTATCATATCGGTACCAAAAACCGATTAATAGCCCTGCACAATCTTGTGCGTTCTTTCCCGGAAAAAGATACAAGGGAGATACTTGGAATTGCCAAAGGAGTCTATCGCCATTTTGCCATTGTGAGTGCTGACTTTTTCGACCTGCCTAATATTAAAAAAGATAATATTCATAAATGGGTTGACGTGGAAGGTCTGGATAATTATCACACAGCCATGGCGAAGGGCAAAGGCCTCCTCACTATAATTGGTCATTTCGGTAACTGGGAGCTGATGACTATTGCCGCTCCTATTTATCTGAAACCTGTTGATATGGTTTACCGGCCATTAGACAACCCGGTTTTTGATAATATGGTTGAGTACGTGCGGACTTTACAGGGGAGTTCGTTAATTCCCAAAGGCGGTTCGGGAAAAAAGATCGTGGAATTATTAAAGGAGAATCACTTGATCAGCATTCTCAGCGATCAGAATGTTTCCGTGCGCGAGGGAGTTTTCGTAGATTTCTTCGGTCGTCCTGCTTGTACCGGTGTGGGACTGGCGGTTATGGCCATGCGTTCAGGCGCTCCAATAATGCCCACTTTCATGGCCAGGCAAAAATCGGGTAAATACAAGTTTGTCCTGAAACCTGCGATTGAAGCTGTATGTACGGATGATTACGAGGCGGATTTAGTGGCCAATACCCAACGCTTCACAAACATTATTGAAGAATTTGTCCGCGAATATCCGGAACAGTGGATGTGGTTCCATCAGCGCTGGAAAACGAAAAAGTGGCAAAAAAAAGAGAGTGTGGCGAAAAATGCTTGAGATCAGCGCTCGCCCATTTTTAGAAGATATTTATTGTGCAGTCTTGTAAGCAGCATAATGGCGGCAATCGCGCCTATAAAGCACCAGAACATATCCGTTTGGGTATCCCAGATATAGCCCTGTGTTCCGAGAAAAGCTTCCGTATCGGTTGGATTGGAAAGAGAAGCCAACCATTCAATGATTTCATACAATGCCGAAAAAGCCATCGGCACGCAGATGGATAAAAATCCGAGCATCTTGCCGCACTTGAGCGGTGATGTTTTGGCTATAATTTCGCGGGCATATATTGCCGGTCCGAACCCCTGCATGAAATGTCCGATTTTGTCATAATTATTGCGGGTCCATCCGAACCAGTCTTCCATCCAAAAGCCCAAAGGCACTTTGGCGTATGAATAATGACCGCCCAGCATCAGAATCATGGCATGAATGGCGATAAGCGTATAGGTTAAACTGGTCAGCGTGAATCGTTTATACGTAAACAGCATAATAGGCAGGGCGATCATGAAAGGCGCGGTTTCCAAAACCCAAGTGAGGCGTGTATCATGCAGCCCGATTCCCGACCAGACCCAGAAGATTAAAACAATCGTTAATAATGTGAGATGATAATATTTAGCTGACATGTTAAATTTGTTGTGTGTGCACTCACGCCGGAGCTTTGCGAGCGCTTGCGTTGAGTTTGTTAGTGTTTCAACTCCTTAAGAGCGAGAGTTTTCATTTTGACCAATCTTCAAATTCGTTCATGAGCCGAAAAATTTTTACGCCGAGATAACATTTCCCACAAACATCCGACAGACAATCCAACCAAAATAATGATACCGCCAATAATTTTAAAGATGAAACTATTTGCCTCGAAAATTATATATGAGCCAATAATAATACCGATAAAAAATGGAATCCAAGACCGTGGGGCAATCAAAATGTCGATTAAAGTTAAGAAGAGATCCATATTACCAGTCCAACCGCATTATTTATTCAGTGTTTGATTATTTGGATGGCTTGGTAAAAACCTCAGAGGCAAGGCGCGCGATGCCCGAGGAGTGAGGCGTACTGGTGTGTACGTCGCAATAACGAGGGCTGATGCGCAAAGTAGCATATGAGCTTTTTGCAATGCCATCAGAAGTCGTAGAGTTTTGAGCCCGGTATCACGGCGAAATTTTGTTTCGTCAGCACTTCAATGGCTTTTTCCGGATTGTCAAAGCGGAAGATGATGACGGCGTTCTGGCCGCTTTTCTCCACAAAGGCGTAGAGATATTCCACATTGATGCCTTCCTTGGAAATCACTTCCATGATGCTGTGTAGTCCGCCCGGTTTGTCGGGGACTTCCACGGCAACCACGGGGGTTTTGCTGACCTGAAAGCCGTTATCCTTGAGGACTTGATTGGCTTTTTCGACATCATTGACAATCAGGCGCAAAATGCCGAAGTCAACGGTTTCCGCCAGTGACAGAGTGCGAATATTGATGTTGGCCTCTTTGAGCACGCGGGTGGCATGCTCGAGAGAGCCCGGTTTGTTTTCCAGAAAAACAGATATTTGCTCTACTTTCATCGTAACCCCCTTATGTATTAATAGCGGCGTTTATCAATAACTTTCGCCCCTGCTTTTTGCAAAGTATTGGGCTGGACAAGTTTGACGCGCGCGGCAATGCCCAGATAATCCTTCATGTCCTTGAGAATCCGTTGCTCGATTTTCTGCAGTTCCTTGACGCTGCCGGAATCGCTGCATATCTTGTCGCTGACTTCCACCTGCAGGTCCAGTGAATCCAGAGCGCCCACCTTATCCACGATAATCTGATAATTGGGCTGCAATCCTTCGATATCCACCAGAATGGCTTCGATTTGCGACGGGAAGATATTGACGCCGCGGATAATCAGCATATCATCGCTTCTTTTCAAGACCCTTTCCATTTTGACATGACTGCGGCCACAGCGGCAGGGTTCGGTAATCAGGCGCGATATGTCACCGGTGTGGTAACGGATGAGGGGACCGGCTTCTTTGGTCAGAGTCGTAAAGACAAGTTCGCCCTCCTCGCCTTCGGGGAGAACCTCTCCCGTTTGGGGATTGATGGTTTCGACGATAAAATGGTCTTCAAAAAGATGCATGCCATTTCGGCCTTCCAAGCATTCCATCGCCATGCCGGGGCCGATAACTTCCGATAAGCCGTAAAGGTTAAGTGCAGTGATGCCGAAAGCTTTTTCAATTTCATCGCGTGTCGCATCGGTCCAGGGTTCCGCTCCAAAAATACCCACACGCAGTTTCAGGGATTTCATATCCACGCCCATAGCTTTTCCTTCGTCCGCCAGATGCAGGGCATAGGAAGGCGTGCAACAGATGACGGTCGGCCCGAAATCCTGCAAAATCATGATTTGCCGTTTGGCATTGCCGCCGGATATGGGAATGACGCTCGCGCCGATTTTTTCCGCGCCGTAATGCAGTCCCAGGCCGCCGGTAAATAAACCGTAACCGAAGGCGTTATGAATAATATCGTTTTTTGTCAGGCCAGCGGCGACAAGGCAGCGCGCGATGAGGTCCGACCATATTTCGATATCACGTTTGGTATAACCGAAAACCGCCGACCGTCCGCTGGTGCCGGAAGAAGCATGCAGGCGCACGATACTGCTCATGGGCACGGAAAATAGGCCGAAGGGGTAATTGTCGCGCAAATCCTTTCTGGTGATAAAGGGAAGTTTCTTCATATCGGAAATGGACTTTATCTCGTCGGGTTTGACTTTAGCGGCATCAAAAGACTTTTTATAAAATCCTACGTTATGGTAAACCCGCTCCAGAGTCTGCTGGAGCCTTTTGACCTGAAGGGCTTTGATCACTTCACGGGGCATGGTTTCGAATTCTTCATTGTAAATCATAATGGCGCCTCCCTTTATTTTTTTACAGATACAGGATTATAATAATCCTAACAAAACTTTATGCCTCTGGCAAGAAACTTTCCAAGGAATAATGTATTCCAAACCATTTATGGGGTTGTTGAATGACGTCATATTTAGGGGTTGTTCAAAAAAGGTCAGATGCGAGGTGCGCAAAAACCGAACCGCGAGGCGTATATAGAAATACGTTGAGCGGTGCA
>CAYMWM010000186.1:4503-4885 GCA_964394185.1 uncultured Smithella sp. | reverse complement strand
CCATGGCAAAGTCGTTGTGATCGGAAGCGGGCGTGATTTTTACAGCGCCGGACCCGAAATCCATTGTGACATATTCATCGGCGATGATGGGGATTTTCTTGTTCATCAACGGCAGAATGACATACTTGCCGACCACATCCTTATATCTTTTATCGTCGGGATGAACGGCAACGGCCGTATCGCCCAGCATGGTTTCCGGCCTTGTGGTGGCTACAACGATTTCTCCCTTGCCGTCGGCCATCGGGTAGCGGATATTCCACAGGAAGCTCTGTTCCTGCTTGAATTCGACTTCCAGATCGGAAATTGCGGTGTGGCAGCGGGGGCACCAGTTGACGATGTAGTCGCCCTGATAAATCATGTCTTCCTTGTAGAGCCTGACAAA
>CAYMWM010000186.1:0-4493 GCA_964394185.1 uncultured Smithella sp. | reverse complement strand
CTTCATCCATCGTGAAGCGTTCGCGGTCCCAGTCGCAGGAACAGCCGAGCCTTTTTAACTGATTGATAATAACGCCGCCGTATTTTTCGCGCCATTCCCAGACGCGGGCAATGAATTTTTCACGTCCCAGTTCATGGCGGGATGTTCCTTCTTTAACCAATTGCTGTTCAACCACATTTTGCGTGGCAATGCCCGCGTGATCCGTACCCGGCATCCAGAGCGTATTTATTCCCTGCATTCTTCGAAAGCGGATGATAATATCCTGCAATGTATTATTCAGCGCATGACCCATGTGCAGCATGCCCGTAACATTCGGCGGCGGAATAACGATAGAAAAAGCCGGAGCGTCACTTGCATCCTTTGCATGGAAGAAATTGTTTTTTATCCAGTAATCGTATAACCTTTTTTCGGCATCGGCCGGTTCAAACGCCTTGCCCAATTCTCTTTTTGCCATTTAATATTTACTCT
Source organism: uncultured Smithella sp. (assembly GCA_964394185.1). Classification (GTDB taxonomy): domain Bacteria; phylum Desulfobacterota; class Syntrophia; order Syntrophales; family Smithellaceae; genus Smithella. Next base: position 4,025 of record CAYMWM010000186.1, on the reverse strand, counting down.
CCTTCAATCTGAAAAAGTATAATAATGAGCCTGTGGATTCCATATGGAATCCACAGGCTTATCATCTCTCTACCTTAAAGCGGCTGGGACGTCCAGCAAGTTTCAGTTCGCTTCGCTTCTGAAAAATGTGTCACTTATCCCGTTCGCTACGCGCAGGGATAGTTTAATGAGCCTTGATTTACCGCAACGCAGTATGCGGGAAATCCTAGAGCGAATTATGCCGCCACCGTTAGGTGGCAGGTACGTCCAGCAAGTTTCAGTGCGCTTCGCTTCTAAAATTTGGGACTCACTGAATTTTCAACTTGTCCTTTAGCTTGCGGATAGCCCCAAGAGCTTCCGCTCCGGATAACGGTTTCAACGGCGCAAACTCACCGGTCTTGATATTTCTTGCTTCCATAATTCCCTGTGAGGTTACCGCTGTTATCGCTTTAAAATAGGGCATATCCGAAGGAACATCGGGAAACAGTGATTTTGCATTAACATGTTTAGCGGCTATTTCCTTTTCACCCGTAAATTCGACCAATATCCCTTCCAGTATTATAGCATATTCTCCGCGTGAAATAACTTCGCCGGGATTAAAATTACCTTTCGGGTCATTTTCCAGACCCCGGACACCGGTTTCGATTATTCCTTCAATAACCGTTTTCTGAGGGTGCTGGGCAATGTCATTGGCAAGCAACTTGACCGGCAGTAAAGGGACCGGCGTTGATGGTGAAACCGTTGCTCCTGCCGGTATGGTCGGCGGTAATTCATCCGGGTTTTTCCCTTCTGTTTGTACCGTCGTAGTTGCAGATTTTTCGTCCTTTTTCAACGGCTCTTCCGTGACGGTTTTATCCGCCAGCACTTGTTTTTCTTTTACAGGTTCACCCGGCACTTTCGCTTCCGGTTTTTTGTAAAGGTCTTTGATTTTCAATTCTTCGGTAAACAGAACCGCCACGTCCGCCCTTGTCACCTGTGAAATAAGGGCAATTTTCTTTCCTGCTTCCGTTGCGGGTTTCGCCTGTACCAATTTCTGCATAAATTTCAACTGGGTCCCGGCATCTGCGATATAATCCTTCTTGATTTGAACGACTTTGGCAAACATTTCAGCTGCTTTATCGAATTGCAGGCCCTCCTTATAGGCCAGTCCCATGTAATAATAGGCAGGGGAGTGTTTCGCGTCTATTTTGACGGCTTCATCAAATTGAGCCGTTGCAGACTCCAGCCATTGGGAATCGGCCTTGCTGATACTGTAATAGCGGATTTTGCCGACAGCGACAAAAAGCTTATCCTCATGGGAAGCTGCATACTGAGCGCCGGATGTCAGATTTGCCAGTGCGCTGTCCGGTTTGCCGGTAAAAATATTCACGAGAGCCATGCCTGTGTAAGCCTGTGAATAATCTTTGTTGAGTTGAATGGCCATTTTGAATTCCCGCTGCGCGTCGGAATATTTTTCCAGATCAAGAAGTTTCAGACCCGCGTAGGTATGATGTCCGGGGGTGTCCAGTTGGCTTACCGCCATCCTGCTCTCGGTTGCGCAGGAAACAAGGGTCAACACGGCGGTGCACAGTATAAACGGGAAAAATAAAGTTCTGATTCTTTCAGGTTTCATAAAATTATTTCTTCCTAAACTAACGGATATCATTATCTTTAGAACCGGTTTAAGTCAAGCAATATTACATATTCCCCTGACTATAGAGAATAGTTTTCCTTCCAGAATTTCTTGATATGTTTAGTGATTTCCTTTTCGCAATCCGGACTGAACCAGTTGATTTCCCTGTCCGCTTTAAACCAGGTCATCTGACGTTTGGCATAGAGCCATGTGTCGCGTTTGATGGAATTTATTGCGTCATCCCAGCTGCATTTTTTGCGCACGAAAGTTATCATCTGTTTGTAACCTAAAGACTGCATGGGCTTGAGATTTTCATCGTATCCCATGTCCAGAATACGTTCGACTTCTTCGAGCAGTCCCGCGTCAATCATCTTTTCCGTTCTCACTTCAATCCTTCTCTTTAATTCCTCCCGGTCAACCTTGATGCCGATTTTATACGTTATATAAGGGCAATCGGAGAAGGCATGGCTTTTCTGCTTGACGGTTATCGATTCCCCTGTCTGCTCCAGAACTTCCAGCGCCCGGATGACCCTGACAGAGTCGTTGGGATTGATTTGAGCGGCGGCTTCTGCATCTCTGTCTTTGAGCAAATCATAAATATGCTGTTTGCCCTTGGTGTCGCGCAATTCGCGGTAATAATTGCGTATTTTTTCATCCACATCCGGAGTTTCAATGATGCCTTTAAGCAGTGTCCGGATATAAAGCCCTGTTCCCCCGACAACAAATACCGGCTTTTTCTTTGCGGCCAGTTTTGCAATAATGGCACGCGCCTGTTGCGTAAATAAAGCGGTATTATATTCTTCATCGGGATTAAGAATATCAATCAGATGATGTTTGACTTCCTTTCTCTGCTCCGGTGTCGGTTTGGCCGTGCCGATATCCAGATAACGGTAAACCTGAAGCGAATCGGCGCTGATGATTTCGCGGCCGCATTTCAACGCGAGTTTAACGGCCAGTTCTGTTTTCCCGGTGGCGGTAGGGGAATTGATGATGACCAGAGGTATTTTTTTCTTCTTTCTCATTTTCTTTTAAACATTCTTTCTATTTCGCTCAAGGCAAAGTTAATCGTTATCGGACGCCCGTGAGGACAGGTCAGATTAAACGGCGTCGCTTCCAGTTCCCGGCACAGGGCGGCGACTTCCTCATGGGATAGAACTCTGTTGGCCTTGATGGCCGCGCGGCAGGCAAGCGATGCCAGAATTTTTTCCCTTTTGTCCTGCATGGATGGCATCTGATTCTGCTCTTTTATCTGATCGGCAATATCAGAAATCATTTCGCTGATATTAACCTGCGCAAGTGTTACGGGTATAGCCTTGACCGCGACCGCGTCAGAACCGAATATTTCGATTTCCAGGCCGATTTCCCGTAAATAATCAATGTAATCGGCAAACAGGGCAATCTGCCCCGGCGTCAGATTGACGATTTCCGGCATCAGCAATGACTGGCTGATAACCTTTTCTCCCGAAGCCTTCTTCAATTTTTCCAGAATAATCCGTTCGTGCGCCGCGTGCTGATCAAGCAGAACCAACCCGCCCTCGCCTTCAAATATAAGATAGGTATTGGCATACTGCCCGACATATCTCATGCCGGTGAAGGAGATGGTTTCTCCAATAGGAGTATTATTTGTTTCGTAAACAGGCGCTGAACTTTGAACATCCCGGCGCCTCAACAAATCTTCATTGATGGCCTGACGGATATTCTGCCGGGAAAAACTGCCGAAGGGAACCGTTGGCGCTTTCTCCCTCACGGATGGAGTTCTGAAAGACGCGCTGTTATTCTCCTTGTACGACAGACGGTAAACGAAGTCGCTCTTTGATGTTTGCGCGGAGGCCAAGCCCTGCGCGACGGTCTTGGATACCAGATCATAAACACTGTGCGAATCCCTGAAACGCACTTCCAGTTTGGCCGGATGAACATTGACATCGACATTTTCCGGCGGCATATCCAGAAACAGCACGGCAGCCGGATAGCGTCTGGGCTCGATAATCTGCCGGTAGGCCGACAATATCGCATGCGTCAGATTATTGTCGCGGATGTATCGCTTGTTGACAAACAGATACACGCTTTTGGAATTTGATTTCGTATATTCAGGGCGGGAAATATAACCGGTCAGACTCATATTCTCTTTATGTGATTCGACAGCAATGCTGTGCGCGGAGTAATCATTGCCCATCACCATCGCAATCCGCTGCGAAACATCGTTGACCTGCGGGGATGCCAATACTTCTTTCCCGTTGACCGATACCCGGAAGCGGATTTCCGGATGAGCCAGCGCAAGCCTGGTTACGACATCCAGACACAGGCCCTGCTCCGTGGCTTCGGTTTTTAAAAATTTTCTGCGGGCGGGAACATTGGCAAATATTTTTGTCACCGATATTTGCGTGCCTTCGGGACAGCCCGCCTCCTGTATGCCCAAGAACCTGCCGCCCTCGAC
>CAYMWM010000185.1:0-4933 GCA_964394185.1 uncultured Smithella sp. | reverse complement strand
ATGCTCCTGTAAAAGCGCCTTTTTCATGACCAAACAATTCACTCTCAAGCAATTGTTCATGCAGAGCTCCGCAATTAACGACAACAATTGATTTATGCGACCGGGGACTCATTTGATGAATCAGCCGAGCCAGCAATTCTTTTCCCGTGCCGCTTTCTCCCTGAATCAAAACAGACGCTTTGCTGGCGGCCACGCGGCCGGCCAGATTAATCAGCTCCGCCATGCGATGACTCTTGTAAATAATTTTATCGGCCGTGACCCCTCTTTTATTTAAGTCTTCCTTTAAAAGCCTGTTTTCCTGTATCAGTTGCCTGCGTTCCGCCACCCGGTTGACTAGGATGATTAATTCATCCAGGTCAACCGGTTTTGTAATGTAATCAATCGCTCCGGCCTTTAAAGCATCAACCGCTGTTTCTATTGTTCCGTAGGCGGTAATGATGGCCACGTCGATTTCTGGATTAATTTGCTTGATCTCTTTAAGAGCATGCAGACCGTCCATGCCAGGCATTTTATAATCCAAAAGGATTAGATCAAAGTGACGGTTGAAAACCGATTCCAGTGCCTTTTCTCCATTTTCCACTTCCGTTACAGTATGGCCCTCAGAACGTAGAAAATCGCGTAGCATTTCTCTTTGGGATTGACCGTCTTCGACAACAAGAATACTCAGTTTTTGCATGAATTATTGTTCCTTGTTTTTTAGGCTTCGTTAAATCTCTCAATTGGCAAAACAACTTCAAAAGTGGTCCCTTTGTTTTTTCTGCTGATTACTCTTATATCACCGCCATGTCCGCGGATGATTTCAAAAGCAAGAGGGATTCCCAAACCGACACCTTTTTCTTTTGTCGTATATTCCGGGCTAAATATTTTTTCGATTTCTTCAAGTGACATACCACATCCCGTATCAGTTATTTTGACGACAACATTGTTTTTCCCTTCCTTTTCCACGGCAATATAAATTTTCCCGTCCTTCGTTATGGATTCCATGGCATTTTTTATCAGGTTGATAAAGGCCTGTTGAAGCTTGTTCACATCCATGGAAATCAATGCCGGAGCACTCCGCCACGAAGTTTCAATGACAATCCCGCGTGTTGAAGTTTCTTCCTGAACAAGATTGACAATTTTTTGCAGGAGTTCAGTAATAGAAAATTTACGGAATTCCAAACGGCGGCTTTTGGAAAAGGTGAGAAACTCCTCAATGATCCCGTTGAGACGTTTGATTTCATCTTTGATAACTTCTGAAAGATTCTTAAAATCCTTTGCTTTTTGAGGATCAGTGGGAATAAAATCCCTGTGCAGTCTTTGCGCGGCTATACTGATTGCGTTTAAGGGATTACGAATTTCATGCGCAACGCCTGCTGCCAACTGCCCCAGAGAAGAGAGCCTTTCTGCCTTTTCCAGTTGTCTTTCCATTTCCACAATACCAGCCATGTGGCGGTTCTGGTCATGATAAAGAAGCCACATTGACATTAAAGCAATTAAGACTATAAAGAATGAAAAGACAAATATATGCTGTTTATTTTCAGCGAGACTTTTATCCATGGAACTGCGATCAAGGCCGATTCTGACAATCCCGACGATTTTTTTATCAAGGAACAATGGCGCTGCAAGATCAAGAATTTTATTTTCTTTATAATTAACTTTTGAACTGGCAATTCTTGTTTTGCCTGCCAGAATATCTCTAAATATCAAATGATAATTGCTCAATTTCGGCGCTTCGTGACCTACGCTGCTTAAAAGTTTATTCTGGTTATTGATGATTTGCATATAAATGATACCGTGGCCTTCGCCTATTTTATTCATCCCCTTTTCTCCGGCAACTTTCAGCGTCCAGTAAATGATCCCCTTTTCATCCAGACTGATGACGACTGTACCGCTTCTATCCCTGCGGCTGATACCTACGAATCCCCCCGGTACTTTCTTCCGCTTCACTCGTGTTTTTTCTATCAAATCAATCAGTTCCAGCGTAGATAATTTTCTGCCATTCTTTATGAGATCGTTTTTATCCAGCATATTTGTTTGTAAATGTCCGTTTTGATATACGGCATTTCCACGGGAGTTTAATAAACCGACATATAGAAAATTATTATTCTCAGCGAATTTGGACAGATAATCATTGTTTACCTTTCCCTTTTTCCACTGTTCATCCAAATTGAAAGCCAGATTCGTGATTGCCTCAGCTACCCACTTTTTCGAATAGGAAGATTCCTCCTGCTTTGAGGTTTTAAAATTAGAGTCCGGCTGTTCAGGAGCATTTATACTTTTAAAATTTTCTTCGGTAAGACGCTGAAGCACACCAATTGTACCCAGTGCCTGGTCTTCCATAAACGCCAGCAGATTTTTTTCATTTCTGTTGATTTCCAGAAATCCCATAACCAAGATGAGAGCCACTAAGATAGCACTGACAATGGCGACAGCCAGAGGCTGAAGAAAGGGGTCGTTGTAATTTGCCTTACGGCGGATTATTAATTCCTTTTTTCTAAAAAAACGCATTTTTCCCTTATCGTTTGACTTTAGGTGTCATTTTAAGCTATTTAATGCAAAAGTCAACTTATAATCAAAAAAGCCGACATTTTTGTCGAACAGATGACAAACCAGGCAGTTAAGATATATATATATGTATTTTTTATTTATTTTAGTAATAAGAAGAAATTTGTTTCGACATTTGTTGCCGTCAACAAAAAAGCCCAATTAACTATTTAGCGGTTCCATGTATTATTTTAATAATTATTTCAAGTATATAAAATAATTATACCTCATTTGGCACAACAAATGCTTAAGTTTATTACAGGTAATGTGTCGACTGAGAAATAACGGGTATGATTGGCCGACAACAAATAACCTTGAAGGCATAAGTCCTTCGCTCTTCATGTTTAGGGAGGCTCCGACCAAGCCTCCCTTTCCTTTTTGGAAAATTCTAACGATCTTCAGTTTCTTTCTTCCTGTTTCGCCAATAATTTAATCTCTCTTTGATGGTTTTTTCAAAACCGACCCCTTTGGGGTTATAAAATATTTGCCCCCTGATTTCTTCCGGCAGATATTCCTGCGGAACATAGGCATCAGCATAGTCATGGGCATATTTATAATCCTTGCCGTAATCAAGTTCCTTCATTAACTTTGTCGGTGCGTTGCGTATGTGTAACGGCACAGGCAGATAACCTTTTGTATGAATCAGTTCTTTAACTTTGCCATAAGCGGCATAAAGTGCATTGCTTTTAGGGGCTGTCGCCAGATAAACAGCCGTCTGAGCCAGTGCCAGTTCTCCTTCCGGCAGTCCGATAAAGTGAAAAGCCTGCTGGGCAGCCATAGCAACAACCAAGGCCTGCGGATCGGCATTGCCTACATCTTCCGAAGCAAAACGCACCATGCGCCTCGCGATATAAAGAGGATCTTCCCCGGCGGCGAGCATCCTTCCCAGCCAGTACAGGGCGGCATCCGGATCACTGCCGCGCATACTCTTATGCAAAGCCGAAATTAAATTGTAGTGTTCTTCGCCGTCTTTATCGTATAAAAGTGATTTTTTAAGCAGGGCATCCTCGGCAAATTGCAGAGAAATAACTCTTTTATCTTCAGGCAGATTCCTCACCATGGATACGACAGCTTCCAGATTATTTAAAACGCTACGGGCATCGCCACCGGCTAAACTGACAATATAACGAAGAACACCGGATTCAATGTTGATTGAATCTTGTCCATATCCTTTCTGTTTATCCTGAAGGGCTCTTTCGAGAATAGCTTGCAGATCTTCTTCAGAAAAGGGTTTCAAAACCAAAACCCGCGTTCGCGATAAAAGAGGAGCAATGACTTCAAAAGAAGGATTTTCCGTTGTTGCTCCGATTAAGGTAATCAGACCGCTTTCCACATGCGGCAAAAAGGCGTCCTGTTGAGCTTTGTTAAAACGGTGGATTTCATCAACAAAGAGAATCATTTTTGTCTTTTTTCTTTCCAGCAACTCGCGGGCTTCATCAATCACTGTGCGAATTTCTTTTACGCCGGAAAGTACGGCGGAGAAACTGACAAATTTAGATTTGGTTTCATTAGCCAGAATTCTGGCCAGTGTGGTTTTTCCTGAACCGGGAGGCCCCCAGAATATCATTGAGAAGAGTTTATCTTCTTCAATGGCACGCCTGAGCAGACAGCCATCGCCAAGAAGATGATGCTGGCCGATGTACTCGGAAATCGTTTGCGGCCTCATTCTTTCGGCAAGCGGTGCCAGATCTTTTACATTTCCACCGCTTTGATCACTGAATAAATCCAACGTTTTCATTTTTTTGACTTTGCCGCTTCAATTAATTCGATAAGGCTTACAACTTTATCTTTTGACTGGGTATTTTTAAAATTATCCCTTTTATCCGTCGTCAGTTTTTCCTTTAATATAGATTCAACATCAATAAAAGACGACCAGCAACGGATAATCCTTGCACAGGGAAGGTCACCTGACTCCTGTAAACAATAGGAAAAAGTTATTTCATCCCCCAGTTTTGGACAACGTATAAGCTTGCCGGTTATATCCTGTTTTATTTCCATAACGAAAGTAGAGTGACGAAAAAAAGAAAAACCGTCAAGGATTTTATTCCCTGACGGTTTTTTCAAGTTAAATATATTTTTTGCCTTAATTAAGGTTTCGGGAAATCCTTAATGGCGTTCAATGCTCTTTCAACCTCTTCATCAGGCAATTCGTAAGCCTGAAGTTTTCCGGACAAATAAGCATCATAAGCCGCCAGGTCTACCAAGCCATGACCGCTCCAGTTGAAGAGAATGACTTTTTCTTTCCCTTCCTGTTTGGCGCGCATGGCTTCGTCCACAACCGCCGCGAGAACGTGATTGGTTTCCGGTGCGGGAATGAAACCTTCCGAACGCGCCCATTTGACACCGGCGTCAAATGTCTTTAGCTGGTCATAAGCTCTGGGCTCAATGATTTTTTCTCTGACCAGAT
>CAYMWM010000184.1:0-5015 GCA_964394185.1 uncultured Smithella sp. | reverse complement strand
CTTGACCAGACTGGGCGGAACCGGCTGCGCGCCGATGTGCATCAGCCTCCACTGATCCAGTTTGTAATCCTCCAGTTTGATATCGCCGCGCTCGATGGCGTCCAGAATGTCCTGCGCCCACGGAACCAGCAGCCAGACGATGGTTATCTTTTCCTCGGACACTGCTTTTAGTATCCATTCCGGTTTAACGCCGCGCAGCAGAACGGCTTTGCTGCCGGAGAGCAGGCTGCCGAACCAGTGCATTTTAGCGCCGGTGTGGTAGAGCGGCGGTATGCAGAGAAAATTGTCTTTGCGCGTCTGCTTGTGGTGCTCCATTTCAACTTCACACGATATCACTAAAGCGAGGTGCGAGTGGAGAATCGCCTTGGGAAAACCGGTCGTGCCGGATGAAAAATATATGGCAGCAGCATCATCGTCGGAGAGTGTGATTTGGGGAGCGATTGATGAACAGCAGGCGGTGAGCGCATAATAATTTTCGGCAAACTCCGGACAATCCTGTCCCAAATAAAGACGCATTTTAACATTCGGATTCTGCCCGTGAATCGTCTCTACCCTCTGGGTAAATTCCGGTCCAAAAATCAAGACGTCACATTCGGCCAGGTCGAGGCAGTACCTGATTTCATCTTCCGTGTAGCGGTAATTAAGCGGCACAGCCAGAGCACCTGTTTTCAGGATGCCGAAATAAATCGGCAGCCATTCCAGACAGTTCATCAGCAGGATACCAACCTTATGGCCTTTTGTCAGGCCTCTTCCCAGTAAAAAATTGGCAAAGCGGTTGGCCTTGTCGTCGAATTCACGCCAGGTCATTTCCCGCCTGTATCGCTTCTCAGGATTGGGTTCAACAAGCTCATAATCCTTCCAGTCGGGTTTAACATCTTTTATTTCCGGATTGATTTCTACCAGGCTGATTTCTTCACCATACAGGGTGGCATTCCGGACAAGTATTTCAGTAATGGGCATTTTTAATTCCTTGTGATTTTGAACATTTTACACCGGTGTTATGCGGACATTTCTCCATATAAGTAACAAGTTAGAAGCCTGTTTCCTTTTGTGCAGGACAAGATACGAATTTCGGACTTATAAGTCAAGGATGTTTTGGTCGTGTGATGTTATGCAATTCCGCCAAATCTAAATATTAATATTATTTTTTTAAAGGTAAATATTTACTTTATTTACGTACTTTCTTTTATAGAAAATTATCTTTCTATTGGTTTTGCGAATAAAAGCGATAAATCTGATCCCCGCAAATGCAGGCCGGGTACCTCTTAGAAAAAGGGTATAATATATTTTAGTGTGCATGTCTATATGACGGCATTTCCAGATTCCACGTTTGTTTTCATTTGCGAAATGATAGATTTCCCCAATATAACTTTTGTATATTCTCCAGCCGTCTTCGCTTTGCCTTGCAACAAGACTTCCTAAATCAGCATAATTTTTATAAAATTTGGAAAGAAGATGCTCTTTTTCCTGCGGATATCTTTTCACGAGATCAATATAGCGTTCATATATCATAATACATCTATCCGCTCTGCTTTTGATGGTTTTTTTGCTTATAATGCTGTCTTTCCTGCGTAGATAATAATATTTGCTGGAATTCAAACAAACAATATTTTGAGCCTTCTCAAACAATTTATATGTCGTCGCTATATCCTCAAAGGCTCTGCCATAAGGGAAAAAAACGCCATCAAATAATTCTCTTTTATACAATTTATTCCAGATGTGATTTGAAAACGTTCTGTCCAAAATAAGATGATGTATGGCATCATCCCGGCTGCGTAAAGTGGTGTGCTTTTCTCTTATTTCCTGAAATTTATTATCGACTATATCATAATAGCCACAAATTGCGATCTGTGCACCATGCTCCACGATTCCGTTGAGAAGTATTTCGAACATATCCATATCAATCCAGTCGTCACTGTCCACGAAGCCTATATATTCGCCCGAAGCAATTTTTAGTCCGGCATTACGGGCTGCTGAAAGCCCTTCATTCTTCTGATGAATGACTTTTATCCGCGAATCCTGTGCCGCGTATTCATCACAAATTTCCCCGCAGTTATCGGGAGAACCATCATCAATAAGAATGATTTCCAGATTTTTATATGTCTGATTGACAATACTGTTTAAACACTTATGCAGATAGATCTCAGTTTTATAAACGGGAACAATAATACTGATTAAAGAAGATGTTTTTATCGCCGCATTGTTATCGCAAATGAACTCATTATTCATTGATATGATAAATTTGTATCAGGTCAAATGATTTATAAAGTTACCGGACTTTATCGTAATACAATTCCCGGCAAATTACTCTTCCCGTTTTATCGAAAACAACGCCTTCTTTCTCCAGCAAAGCCCGTTTCAATGCCGTCCCGCTCTGAAAGCCGCCAAGACGAAAGCCGGAAAGAATTGTCCGGTGACAGGGCACGATGAGAGGAAAGGGATTGGACGCCATGACATTGCCGACCGCCCGCGCTCCATCGGGCACGCCAACATGAGCCGCAATCAGTCCATAAGTGCTGACCCTGCCGCGCGGGATAGCGTACTGCGCGCGTAAAACCGATTTCTGAAACGGTGTGCAAAATCCAAAATCGAGAGAGCCAAGAGAGAATTTCACATTCTCACCATCCAGATAGGCTTTGATGGTTTTCGCTATGGCATCAATTTCCGCACAGGATGATTTCCGGCTATCAGGATAAATCATGGATGCCCGATCTTCAGCCGGGACATCCGGTCTGGAAAGAAGAATGTTTATAATCAAGGGATGGCAATCAGATTCACGCCAGACGATACATACCGGTCCGAATGATGTCGACTTGACATTTTTTTTATTCACCATTTGATTCGCTGTTTTATTTTTCTGATTTAATGATATCCTCAATTATTTCCACCACACTTTTGACACACGGCTTGCATACTTTATTGAAATATTCATTGGCCTTATATATCGCCTGCCCTTCTTTCTTTGTCAATTCACAACCGTTCAATAATTGTCGGCAAATATAAGTACCGTGTCTTTGGGAAAACTGATTCATCAATTCCCTTATCTTTTCATAAGCGCTATAGGTGGTTTCCTTGTCTTCATTTTCTCCCCGGCCGTATTTTGCGCCTATGACCATTATGCCGCCGCTCACCGCGCCGCAGACTTCCTCTTTTCTGCCCATGCCCGCGCCAAATCCGCAGGCCAGTTTCAGGGCAGTATCTTTATCCAAACCCAAATCTTCACAATAAGAAAAAAGATCCGACTGGGCGCAATTATAACCTTCCATAAATTTGGCAACTGCCCGTTCACTTCTATCCATAACTTCATTCACCTTTATTATTAAGACATGCGACGTTAATACAGCCGCGGTTAAACGTCAGATCAAACTTTTTGCTCGTCACTCTCTTTGCCTAACAACCACCGCTTGGCATCTTCAAAATTTGAGAATAGTTTACCGTTTGCCATACAGCGATTCTTAACGACAACAGTTTCAACGAATTCGAGTCCCTTGCCTGTCGGCGTCTTCTGATCCACCCATGCAATGCGATATTGTAATGTCAACCCTACCTCTTCCAATATCCTGAGATGATTGAAAGCATCCATTGTGGAAAGTTCTGTAGTCGTAAAATTCTCCCCGAGAATATTGAAGCAATTATGTTGTTTGCATTCTTCCATTACGCGCCGCCACAATTCAAGAGAGAGTTCATAATTGTTCTTGCCGTAATGCGCCGCATAAACGTAATTGCCTCTATATTCAACGACTATCTTGTAACTCATTGCATACCCTCCCCTTTGTTCAAAATAATATTTGAATTCAGATGCTTGCGTGAATTACCACACTGCATTCATTCTTTTCTCTTTTCTTTTCATACGCACATCGAACCGGCATGCCAACAACAGGGATATTTAATTCCGCGATTGAAACTCATGATTAGTTAAATACATCTCTTATAAAGTATAATATTTTGCGTATTTCAATAAATATTTCAATACATATTTTTAACAAAAAACGGCTGGAATTTTAAAATATTACGAGTATATTTTAACAATATTTGATGCAAAACAGGTGATTATATCAAACATTATAGAGGAAATTGTATTAGGGCTGTTCAAAAATGATTAGATGCAAGGCGTGCAAAAATCGAACGGCGAGGCATATATAAGACATACGTTGAGCCGTGCGATTTGCAGCGCAACGCAGCAGATGAGCGTTCGCGTGACCTTTAGGTTATTTCAACAGCCCCTTCGTCCCTGTTCAAAGAGGAATACCTCCATGATCAATTTCAAGATTTTTTCCGACTACATCTGACCCTTCTGCTATATCGGCAAGGGCATTGTCGATCAGCTGAGACAGGAATATGTCATTGAAGACCAATGGGTGAGTTACGAACTTCATCCGGAAACGCCGTCCGCAGGAATGCTGCTCTCCGAAAGATTCAGGGGTTATGATTTATCATCATTTTATAACCAATTGCGCACACGGGGAAAAGAAGTGGGCGTCGTATTTGGCGATGTAACACTCCTTTCCAATTCCCGCTTTGCGCTAATGGCCAGCGAATACGCGCGTGACGCGGGACACTATGATTCGTTTCACGAGAAAATGTTTCACGCATACTTTACCGAAGGCCTCGATATCGGCAATCAGAGTATCATTGCCGACGTCGCGAGGAAAAGCGGTCTTGACGAAAAAGAAACGCACAATGCCGTCCGTGATGGCCGTTATGCGTCACGCCTGAACGAAGCCAGAAAAGAAGGCCAATTGATTGGCCTGACCGGCGTGCCCCTCTTCATCATAGAAAAAAAATATCAAATCGTCGGGGCGCAGCCGATAGAAACATTTTGTAATCTTCTCAATAAAATTAAAGGAGGTTAAACGTTATGGCCAGAGTCGAGTTAAATGTTCAGGCGCCGGATTTTACGCTGAATGATTACAACGGCAAGAGTGTATCTCTTTCCGACTATAAGAACAAAAAGAATGTCATGGTGGTTTTCAACCGCGGATTTTTTTGACCCTTCTGCCGCGCGCACATGGCGC
>CAYMWM010000183.1:0-5030 GCA_964394185.1 uncultured Smithella sp. | reverse complement strand
TTTCGTCGTAAGCCCGTTTCATCGCGTTGAGATTTTTCTGGGCGATTCTGCCGAACCGGTGTTCGACCGCTTCTTTCATGGCGTCGAGTTCCATGCCGCCGATGACTTTCAACAACGCGCCGATCATGGTGGTGTTGGCTATGGGCACACCCATTTCCTTGCGTGCGATGCCTGTGCCGTCCACCGTAGCCACCGTGCCGCTGAAATTCAGTTCTTTGCGGATTTCATCAGGCGATTTCGGCGTGTTGACAATTAATTTGCCGCCCGGTTTCAAACCGTCGGTAACATTGACCAGGCCAATCAGACTGGAATCCAGAACCAGCACTACATCGGGTTCATATATGCCCGAACGGACGTTGATTTTCTTATCGTCGATACGGGTAAACGCGGCAACAGGCGCTCCTCTCCTTTCCGGGCCGAAACTCGGAAATCCCTGAGCGTATTTTCCGGCGGCAATTGCCGCTACAGCCAGTAATTCAACCGATGTCACCGCTCCCTGACCGCCACGTCCATGCCATCTAACTTCTATCATTTATTTCATCTCCTTATTGACATTACAAAAAATGACTAGCATTCATAATATAGAAGCAAAATTCAGTCAACAGATTTTCACAATTGTTAATTAGACTAGTAATATTGATTAGATACGCCACTTTTGCCGCTGGGAAAAATACAGATCATTGCCTTCAGAATCGTTGATAATGACAAGCGGCAAATCCATGACCGTCATTTTTCTGATTGCCTCAGGTCCCAAATCTTCATAGGCGATAAGTTCCACCTTTTTTACACATTGAGACATCAGGGCGGCGATCCCGCCAATTGCTCCAAAGTAAACGGCCTTATGTGCTTGAATTGACTTCACAACTTCCGCAGAACGGTTACCCTTGCCAATCATCGCCCGAAGACCTGCTTCGATGAGTGCCGGTGTGAAGAAATCCATCCGGTAACTGGTTGTCGGACCGATAGAGCCGACAATTTTTTTAGGTGGAGTGGGTGTAGGAGCCGCGTAAAACAAAACCACCTGCGACAAATCAACGGGCAGCTTCTCGCCCTTAAGCAAAGATTCATACAAACGCCTGTGAGCGACATCGCGGGCGGTATAAATCTCGCCGCTTAGCAAAACCATATCACCGGCATGCAGCGAAGTGATAATGTCTTCAGTTAGAGGTGTTTTAATTTTTCGTGTTTCCATTGCTTTCTTCGTGAACTTTCCGAGGCAACTTGGTTCAACCCATATAGTATGTAAATGACCTTCATGTTTAAATTCTAATTCCGCATATCCATTCTTATCAAAAGATATAACCTTTAAGATTTCCCCTTTTTGAGCCTTTATTGCTTTCTGATCTTCTGAGGGTAAATCTTTTAATAGATATTCAGTTATCTCAAGATAAATAACTTTATCATCAACTGAAATCTCATTGCCATTACAATCAAAAGGTTTTAACTTTGAATGCATAGTTTCTATAATTGTAATCCTACTAAATCTTTACAAAGTCGTCTCCCTGTGACGTGCCACATGACATTGAATATTCACTGCCACCGGAAGTGACGCAATATGGCATGGCATCATTTCGATATTTACAGCCAGCGTGGTGACACGTCCGCCCAGTCCGGCGGGGCCGATTCCCAGATTGTTAATGCTCTGATACAAATCCTTTTCTATCTGTTCCAGGCGTTCGTCAATCCTGTTGGCTTCGCCTACAGGCCGTAAAAGAGCTTTTTTTGCCATAACGCAGGCCTGCTCCAGTGAACCGCCGATACCCACACCGACGATAATCGGCGGACAGGGATTGGCGCCTGCTGCCTCCACCGTATCGAGAACAAATTTTTTGATTCCTTCGATTCCCGCCGCAGGAGTCAGCATTTTCGCGGCGCTGCAATTCTCGCTGCCGCCGCCTTTAGGCATGGCGATTATTTTCAAACGGTCACCGGCAACGACATCCGTATGAATTATCGCTGGTAAATTGTCGGTGGTATTCGTTCGGGTGAGCGGATCGCAGACGGATTTGCGCAGATAACCTTCAGCATAGGCTTGCCGCACGCCTTCTTCAATCGCCGCGTGCAATTCTCCGCCTGCAATGCGAACATCCTGCCCGATTTCCACGAACACAACAGCAAGTCCGGTATCCTGACAAATGGGCATTTTTTTACGGCGGGCAACATCGGCATTCTCGATTATTTTCTGCAGAACCTGCCTGCCGGTTTCAGATTCTTCACGGGAGAGCGCCTGATGTAATGCTTCAACAACATCTTCACCCAAAAACGTATTGGCTTCGATAAAAAGCTTCTTTACCGCTTTGGTAATCTTTTTGGCATTAATCCGCCGTAATTTTGTTCTGGCTGTTGTTTCCATGTTCATAAATCCATATTCTCATGATGCGTAAAATGAATCAACGGCAAGGAGAAGGCTCTGCCAACAAAGTTATTGCTCTTTTTTATGACACTGCAAAAAGCTCCAGAGGCAAGGCGCGCAAGTCATGAGAAGTGAGGCGTATTTTCCCATACGCCGCAACGCCGAATGACGATGCGCAACGCAGCATATGGGCTTTTTCCAGTGTCATCCTCACATGCCGCGACGGTATTCTAAGGACTTCGAAATCGTCATCTTATCAATATATTTCAAATCCCCGCCCATCGGCATACCCATCGCAATGCGCGTCAATTTGATATTCTTTTCCTTGAATATACGGGTCAGCAGCAAAGCGGTGGACTCGCCCTGAACGTTAGTATTGGTCGCCACAATGATTTCCTTGACATGGCCTTCATCAATACGACGGACAAGTTCACCCAGCCGTAGATTATCCGGCCCGATTCCATCCAGAGGCGCCAGAGCGCCATGCAATACATGATAGGTTCCGTGATATCCCCCGGACTCCTCAATGGCCGCCAGAGCATCGGGGTCTTCCACCACACAAATCGTTTCTTTATCCCTGGATGTGTCGCTGCAAATGTAGCAGGTATCGTCCTCCGTCAGGTTCAGGCAAACCCGGCAAAGCTTGATTTTCTTTTTAACCTCAACAATGCTTTCCGCCAGTTTTATAACGTCCTCTTCCGTGGAACGCAAAATATAATTGGCCAGCCTCGCGGCTGTTTTTTCGCCGATGCTGGGAAGTTTTCCCAGTTCGGAAATCAGTTTTTTGATCGGTTGCGCGTATGCTTTCATGAATACACCTTATTATAAACCGGGAATATTCAAACCTCCGGTGATTTTCCCCATTTCCGAAGAAGCCATTTCCTGCGCTTTACGGACGCCCTCGTTAACCGCGGCGGTTATCAAATCCTGCAACATTTCTATATCTTCGGGATTAACCACTTCTTTTTCTATCTTCAGCGAGACAATTTCATATTTGCCGTTGACAACAACGCTCACCATGCCGCCGCCGGCCTGAGCTTCAACGGTTTTCGTTTCCAGTTCCTTTTGCAGGTTAGCCATACGTTCCTGCATCTTTTTTGCCTGCTTCATAATCGTGTTAAAATTTTGCACGCTTCATCCTCCTGTTGTTTTGATGAACATTTTTATTATCACTTTTCACGAATTTGTTTTTTCGTTTTGCACCCTGATTTCCACCACTCTGGCATCGGAAAGTTCATCCATGACTTTTTGTAAAAGCGGTTGCCTCATGGCTTCCCGTTTGACATCGTTGATAATACCGGCCTGACTGCGAACTTTATTGCCGTTTGCTGTGCCATTTTCTCCATTTAAAGTTTCAATTTTTACGGCCACATTTTTTTGAAAATACTTTTCGGCTATTTGCTCCAGTTTTTCCTTTTGCTGTGTCTTTATTTCGTCCAGAAAAACTAAGCTGGAAGGGAAGCCCATGGTCAGACAATTGTTTTCATAACTTAAAATCTCGACCGAATCAATTTTTGCCGCAAGAATAGGATTTTCATTCTTGACAAATATTTTTAAATTATTGCGCATGGCTTTCAGATCCGGCTCATTATTTGCCGGAGAATTGTTTCCATATTTGAAATCAGTAGCGGTACTATTTCCCGCGCCTGAATTTTGCACTGTTTCGCTTACGCATTTTACCGCTGAAAATTGCTCTGCGGCTCTTCCTTCCTCTACAGGCAAGCCGGTCTGTAATTTTCTTTCAATATTTTCTATAGTCGAAATAATCTCACCAAGCGGAAGAATAGGTTCCAGATAAGCCATTTTGACGATTATGGTTTCAAGTTTCATGCGCGGTTCCTGACTGCGGCGGAAATTTCCTTCTTCAGTGATCAGAATTTCCATATAGCGCTGAAGGGTTTCGCGCGATACATCCCCAACCAGATTTTTCAGTTTTTCAATCTGTTCCGTTGCGATGTCAAAAGAAGAACTGTTGTCGTTGGCAATCTTAACCAGCATCAGATTTCTAAAATGTTTGAGCAACTGTTGGTAAAAGTACTTCATGTCGATTCCGGCCAGATACACTTCTTCGAGAAGTGTCAGGCACTCTCCGGCATTCTGCTTCAGAATGGCTTCGGAAAGGCGGAAAAGATATTTTCTGGCGGCCAGTCCAAGGCTTTCTTCCACATCGGCATCCTTGATGTCCATTCCGGCATAGGCAATAACCTGATCAAAAATACTCTGCGCGTCGCGCATGCTGCCGTCGCCTGCTTCTGCTATCCAGGAAAGAGCAATGGGACTGATTTGAATTCCTTCCTTGGAAGCGACCAATCCCAGATTGGCAATGATTTCCTTAAGCGGTATCCGGCGAAAATCATAGCATTGGCAGCGGGAAAGAATGGTGGCCGGGATTTTATGGCTTTCGGTTGTGGCAAAAATAAAAATAACATGGGACGGGGGTTCTTCCAGCGTTTTTAAAAGCGCGTTGAAGGCCGGGTCCGTGAGCATGTGCACTTCATCAATGATGTAGATTTTGTATCTGGATGTTGCCGGAGCAAATTTGACGTTTTCCCTCAGCTCGCGGATTTCATCAATGCCGCGGTTGGAAGCGCCGTCAATTTCATGCACATCCAGAGAAGAATTATTGGTTATCTCGACACAATTCGAACATTGATTGCACGGTGTCGGCGTCGGTCCC
>CAYMWM010000182.1:0-5091 GCA_964394185.1 uncultured Smithella sp. | reverse complement strand
TGTCTTCCGTCAGCGCGTCATAAACATCGGCAATGCAGATGATCCGGGCAAAGAGCGGGATGTCTTTTTCTTTGATGCCCTTGGGGTAACCTGTGCCATCCCAGCGTTCGTGATGATGAAGAATTCCCGGCAGGATGGTGTCGTAGGAAGGGATGGAGGAAATAATGTCCGCGCCCGCCTGCGGATGCTTCTTGACAATACCGAATTCCTCGTCGGTCAGTTTTCCCGGTTTATCGAGAATCTGTTCCGGCACGGCGATTTTGCCGATATCATGGAGAATGGCGGAAATGGTCAAAACGCGCATCTGCTCTTCTTTCAAATTCAGGCCGCGTCCGATACCCTCCGCGAATTTGGTAACGCGCTCGCTGTGCCCCGCCGTCCACGGGGATTTGGCGTCAATCGACCGGGTCAGCGCTATCAATATGCCAATCAGGAGTTTTTCTCTTTCCTTCGTGCCGTCGATAATCCGGGAAGCCATGGTATTGAGCGCTTCCGCGAGCATGCCGATTTCGTCTTTGCGGCCGGTTGTAAAACGGTGTTCATATTGCCCGGAGGCAATGATTTTCGCTTCATCGGATAGTTTTTCGATAGGCCGAGCCAGAAGATAGCTGAAAACATGTCCCAATGTGTGCGAAATAATCAATAAAACAAGAAAGAAAATGACCGCTTTAAAAATATTATCCCGCAGGATTTTGAGAACTCCCACGCGGTAAATATCGAAAGAAATAATCTGCGTATATTGTTTTTCTGCGGGACTGATATTGATTTTGACATTGACTTTATTCTGCGCGCCGTAGAAAAAGCGCGACGATGTCGTAATTTTATCCGTTTTGGATTTTTCCAGAGATCGGGAAAATACTTTATTGGTGACGGATTCCGATTTCACGGTCTTTTGTTCATCCATATAGGTATGCTGCCATGCCCCGCCGTCATTGAAATAAAGGTCAAATTTCAACTCGGGGAAAATCACATGCATGACTTTTGCCGCGTCCACAATATTCGTCATCCGCCCGTCGATGAGTTTTAGAATCTCATCCTGGCGTTTGCCGACATCGTTTTTGGATGCATAATCCAGATATTCGCCAACCGATTCGGAAGCCAGCCTGATTAAAGCGTTGGTCGAAGTAACGGCCAGATAAATAAAAACGGCGTAGCCGATCACCAGGCCGAAAACGGTAAAAGAAACAGATAACCTTCTTGCCAGAGAAGGTTTCCAGATGGAGAAAAAATCTTTTAACAGTGATTTTATCGGTTTAGGTGTCATGCCTGAATTATTTCATTGCCTCTTAAATACATCATGGTGGTCATATTATCATGAAAGGTACTCCCGTCAAAAGTTTTTCTTAACAAAGTATAAGCCTTGCTGCCGGGTCCCTATTCGTGATTGACTTACAGTTATAAATCACCTATCATTCCAAAAATACTATGCCAATTCGTTCAAACGAATGGATATCAGAAGGGATTTAATGATTTGATGGAATACAACAATGTTGAAGATGTTCAATCAAAACTGATAGATGCGGGATACATTCCCTCACGCGAAATCGCCACGGTTGTTTTTCTGGCGGCCGCGACACAAAAACCGGTTTTAGTCGAAGGGCCTGCCGGTGTGGGCAAGACGGAACTGGCCAAGGCCATTGCCCGCTCCCTGGACAGGGAACTTATCCGGCTTCAGTGTTACGAAGGCCTGGATGAAGCCAAGGCGCTTTATGAATGGGAATACGCCAAGCAGTTGCTTTACACCCAGATGGTCAAGGACAGGCTAAACGATATCATTTCATCCGCCGCGACCCTGACACAGGCGGTTGACCAGATAGCCGCGCAGGAGGACGCTTTTTTCTCCGACCGTTTCATTCAGTCCCGGCCATTGTTGCAGGCCATCAGCTCGGAGAGGCCCGTCGTGCTCCTGATTGATGAAGTGGATAAATCCGACCCCGAATTCGAAGCGTTTCTGCTGGAACTTTTAAGCGATTTTCAGGTTTCCATTCCCGAACTGGGGACCCGCAAGGCCATTCAGATTCCCTTTGTGCTTTTGACTTCCAACAATTACCGTGACATGAGCGATGCTCTGAAACGCCGCTGCGTTCATCTCTATATCGACTACCCCGCGCGGGATGCGGAAATTTCCATCGTCCGGCTGAAAATTCCGGGGATAGAGGACAAACTCTGCGAATCGCTGGTTGACGCGATCCGCAAAATCCGCAAACTCGACCTGAAGAAAAGCCCCAGCATTTCAGAAACGATTGACTGGGCGCAATCGCTTATCGCTTTGCAGATTAACGAACTGACGCCGGAAATTGTTTCCGAAACCCTCAATATCATCTGCAAATACCAGGTCGACATGGAAAAAGTGCGGAAAAACATGAACCGGGTTATTCAATAATATTCAATAAACTGTTACTGTAATGGTCAAGCTGATTCAACAATTTGTGTCCTGCTGCCGCGCGGCGGGAATGCGGGTTTCGACATCGGAAGTTCTCGACAGCCTCAATCAGATGAAATTGATTGATCCGACCGACGAACAACAGTTCCGTTCCCTGCTGCGCTCCAATTTCGCCAAAAGCATGAAAGATGTGCAGCACTTCGACCGCCTCTATCATCTCTTCTTCCATGAAATGCGCATGGACACCGCCGATATCAAATCGGCGGCGACTTATTCCGAACAGATACAAAAAGCGGCGGACATGCTCAAGCAGATGCCGCATGATAATCCGATTTATGACGCTGTGATTGACTTTCTGCGGGGGAATCCCAGGGCGCTTCTCGGGGAGATGCGCCGGATTCAAACGGAAGAGGAAGTCACCATGCTGCGGTTTAATCTGGGACCGCTGGGCAACCGCCTCAATGTGATGGTTCAGATTAACCGCGCCGCTTCAGCCGCGCAGAGTCTCATCGAAGATAATTATGCGAAAACCGATTCCGTGGCGGGTCGTGAGCTGGCCAGGCTTTTCGAGGAGCGTATAGAAGCCGCCCGCTCCATGCTCGTCCATGAACCGCGTCCGGGAGATTCGGGAACACGGAAAACCAAAACCGATGAACAGAAATTTAAGGGGCTGGGTGAAAAATCATTTTCTTCCTTCACCCGTGAGGAAGTCGAAGAGATGCGCGAAGCGATTGACAGGCTGGTCCGCAAATTGAAAAACATTGTCAGCCGCCGCTATGCCGTCCGCAACCGGGGAGGCATTGATGTTAAAAAAACACTGCGCGCATCGGCAAAATACAGCGGTGTTCCCCTGGATATAAAATACCGTCGCAGGGCGAAACGCAAAAGCAAAATTGTCACGCTGTGCGACGTGTCCGGCTCCGTCTGGGCGGCGGCGCGCTTCATGCTCAACTTGCTTTATTCCCTGCAGGATTGCTTTGACAAGGTCAACAGTTTTGTGTTTATTGACCAGTTGTCGGATGTGACCCCGATATTCGAGGAAAACGAAATCAATGATGCGATCCGCATGGTGCTGGAAAAACCGGATATCAATTTCAATGCCTCGACCGATTACGGCGAAACCCTGCGTAATTTTAAAAAAGATCATATGGAACTTCTGACCAAGAAAACAACGCTGATTATCGTCGGCGACGGCCGCACCAATTATATGAATCCCGAGGATGCGATTCTCGGTCAGATGCGGGAACGCTGCCGGCGCGTTATCTGGCTCAATCCCGAACAGGAGAATCTCTGGAGCACCGGCGACAGCGAAATCAGGTCTTACATGCCTCACTGTCATGAGATGCGCCAGTGCCGCAACGTCAATCAATTATTTACTTTTATCGAGGAGCTTGTCTTATAAAATGAACTCTACCCCGTCAAAACAATCTTACAGCTGGATATCACGTTTTGCCATCGAGCATGTAGCTTCGCGCTCAGACTTGCAGACGGCGCAGGATTTTCCCCGCGACATCTGGCAAAAAATGGGAGAAGCAGGATTTTTCAAAATAGGAATCGCGCCGGAATACGGCGGGAGCGGAGGAGGGTTCAGACAGCTCACCGAAGCGGGAGAGGTTTTCGTCCGCAGCGGGTATAATATGGGGTTGACTCTATCATGGCTATATCAGCAGATTATTGCCGTGAATCTGATTTCCGGCTTCGGCACAGATGAGCAAAAAAAACAATATCTTCCGCAGATGGCCAATGGACAATTAATCGCGTCATTTGCCGTTTCCGAACCCAAGCACGGCGCACGTCCGAAACTGCTGACTTCCACCGCGGCGCCTGAAGGCAATCAATATAAACTCAATGGAGAAAAAACGTATATCACCAATGCGCCCATTGCCGGACTTTTTATCGTTATCGCAATAACCGGTGAAGACCAGGAGCAGAAAAAATTCAGCGCTTTTCTGGTATCCGATAAAGATGAGGGGGTTGTGGTCAAACCGCGGCTGAAATTCGATTTTCTCAAACCTGCGCCGCACGGCGGAATTAAATTGACGGATTGCGTTTTACCCGCTGCTTCCATGCTCGGCGAAAAGGACACGGCTTATACGAATATCGTCATACCATTCAGTGACGCGGAAAATGTCGTCCTGATGGGTGCCGCAACAGGAGGGATGGGCGCGGAACTGATGGACTTAATCATGGAAAGCGACAAGCTCAACATTCACAAGAATAAGTCTCTGCAAAGCGAAGTGGGGGCGCTGGACTCATTGCTGGAAACGATGCGCGCCATTGCCCGCGACGCCGCACAAAAGCTGGATGAACATGATGTTGCCGCCGTGCCTCTGATGGTCACATTCAAAGAACTGGCCGCCGGTTTTCAGGCAAGAATATCCGCCGCCATCACGAAATGGGAAATCAAAACAAAGGAACGTTTTAATGTTCTCCAAACCGACATCAACGTTCTGGGGGCGCTTCAGGAAAAAACATTGCAGGACAAGCAGGCAAAACTGGGAGACGAACTCCTGCATGGAGCAAGATAAATTATATCATTATGGCATCGGGATAACATTCTCTGAAATGGATTGGTTGACATGAAAGTCAGACTGTCATGCAATCGTAATAATCATAAACGGCTGAATTCTCTTAAAATGTAATATAAGTATCGAGAAAGATCGCTATGTCAAAGAAATCAGCTATCAGATCCGGTAGACATAAATTTA
>CAYMWM010000181.1:225-5164 GCA_964394185.1 uncultured Smithella sp. | reverse complement strand
TTGAGAGTCAAGAATATTCTGCCACAAGATATGGGGTGCAACTTTATTGATTACGAATTGAAAGGCAGCACAATTTTCAAAATTGACGTTGTGTGGAATACAGGAAGAAGTTTTTTACACATAAGCCTGTTGCAATGATTCCAGTAGTTTCTTCAACTCTATACGATCGAAGTTAAAAGAAACCTTTCCTCCACCAGGGTGGGCAAAAGTGATATTTGCACCGGCTTCCGTTTTTTCAACTTGCCACAACGTCTCTGGGGGAAATTTTACTTTTTCAGACAGCCAGTCTGCTGCCGCAAATTCTGCGATTTGAATCAGAACACCGAAGGCATGACGAGGATGAATGAATATCTCCTTCCACACACCTCCGGGATATTCGTTATAACCGAAGAAGGGAATGCCTTGATCCTCAAGATGCGCCATTGCTTTACTAAGATCGGGTGTCTGGAGGGTGATATGGTGGACGCCTCCCTCCCTGTTCTCCAGAAAACCATCCAAAAAACTTCCTTTTCCTGTGGGCGAGATAATCTCTAAGCGGGATAGATCACCAAGGGAAAAGAGCTGCCAGAAAAACTTGGTTTCGGGATCGCTTGCTCCGGCTCCAGTAATGGCGCCAAGAATATCACGAAAAAAATGCTCAGCTTTTTTTTGATCTTTTACCGCTATTGATACGTGGTCTATACGTGAAATCATATTCCTCCTCATATGTTACTTTTCTCTATTTTCAATATTTGGCATCTGTTTTAATTACCGTTTAAAAGATGCAACGTAAAGCAGTTCACGGGGCGGCGATCGGCTTTAGCGCATTGTTATAGCGTTTTTACTTATTCGGTGCTGACGGCCATAAAGCAGCTTCATATTCTTTACTGAACAAAGGTGCGTTTGCTGTAATGTACTCTAATACTTCATTTCCCATGTTTTTGATTCCATGTTTGAAATTTGATGGAATAAATATAGCGTCACCTGTTTTTACTTCCTGGGTTTCGTTTTCAATGACCATGAGACCTTTGCCCTTAATAATATAATAGCACTGCTCCGGCTCATGATTATGTATTGGCTGTTCTGAACCCATGGGTATTTCTGATATTTGCAAAGATAGGTTTTGGGATGATGTATTGTTAGGGCTTAACAGCATCCACGATGATAATATCTTGAGGTCTCCAGTATTGTATGAATTTTCTTTGTTGAATAATTTCATAACTACCTCGGGTGGACATTTTTTTTAATTTTCACTGCTATAACATTGTTTATATGGATCGTTTCTAATGCTGGACATGTTAACGATTGCGGATTGTAACCTAGCATAGAATTGAATTTTTGAAAATTGAGACTTACAGGAAGCTTTTTCTACATTAAGAAACCGCAAACCAGCAGCTGCACCATCATAGATTTGAATCGATAATCAACAATAATTTATGAATTATCAAGAGTAAAGATTTGCCCTCCCTTTCTCCCCAACACTGCCAAAGAATGAGCGTGGTCTATTCCCATTCAAAACTTCTTAATTCCAAATTATTATCAGGATAGCCATGTGATGCACGAGAGAATTTTTCTAGTTCTGCGCTCCATACATTTCTGAGGCCATTACTCTCGGCAACGGATTCAAGCCATTTAATCTCAGCTTCGTGAATCTGCCCATCATATGCCGACAGCATCAATCCGTCCCTGATAAAACAAAGAGCAATATCAGTTCCCGAGAAAAGAGGTGGTGCCTCAACGATGTGGTTATTGTCCAGGAGTTCCTCCATTGTCTTCGTGCAGAATTTTAGATTAAAACCGAGCTTTTCCCCTATGCTCAGCATCATCTTTTTTTCTTCATCATGTATCTGGTGATCCTTACGAATGAGTATCATCAGACCCTTATAATAGAGACTCCGATCAAGTAAAGATATTTTCATTGAAACACCTCAATGGTCATTGTTAATATACAAACACCACCAGATCGACTTTATAATACTTTTCGGAAGTTCGGAGTTCGGGGGACACAACACTTAATTATCTCAACAGACCGGTGAAAAAGTGAATTAAGTGTTGTGTCCCCCGAACTCCCCCGAAATATTCAGAGGTCATCCTGTTATTTAATATTGTATATATCCGATGTCATGGCGGCGATAGAATCCATCCCATACCTGCCAGCTTTTTCATAATTATATCTGCCCATGCTTTCGAGGTCCATGGTGAGGGCTTCCTTTATGGCTTTGGCAAGACTGTTTTTATCCCGGGGCTCAAATAAAACACCGCCCTGTTCATCTATCACTTCGGGAATGCTTCCAACGTCAGGCGCAATAACAGCTTTTCCGAAAGACATGGCCAGAACGGCCACACCTGAGTTGAGAATGTCGGAATAAGGCAGGACAACCGTATCCGCGGCATTCATAAAGACCTGAATTTCATCATCGGGAATAAAATGAAGAAATGTTTTAATTCTCTTATCATTGGCGCTGTAATGGGCGATTTGCGTTTCAGCATTTTTATCTTCGGGAAGGCCGGCGATCAGTATTGAAATATTCTGATCCGGTATTTCCTGAAGCGCCATCATCAATGTTTCCACTCCCTTGTAAGCTTTGATTGTACCAAAGCACAACAAAACAATCGCTTGGGAATCAATCCCGAGGACATTCCTCGCGTCCGCTTTGCCGATGACATTTTGATAATAATGAATATAATTCCCGTGAGGCGTGATGTGTTGTTTATTCATCATTTTCCCGGATAGCGGATACATATCCTTCATGATGGTCAGACTGGCCCGGCTGAGATGAATCACCCGGTCATACAATATCAGGAGAATCCTATGGGCTGCTGTTTCAACGCCTGAATGAAGCTTTTTATGGCTGATGATATTGTGAATCGTCCGGACAATTTTTACGCCCATCATTTTCAGGATAATCATCTCTATGATAAATAATCCGGAGGCAATCATCGTCCCCGTTAAACTTTTCCGGATAAGAAAAGGATGCATCCAATGCAAATGAATGATATCGGGTTTTCCGTTTTTCAAGATGTACTTTATCAGGGATAATGGCGGCCTGGGCTTATGGGGAATTATGGTATGACCCGTTTTCTCCAGTGCATCCGCCAGTAATCTCTGATAGGGATTATTCTGATACCACGGTGTAAAGACTATTTTCATGTCCTGATTTCAACAATGAGTAATGTAAATTTTATATCATATATTCATCCGTCATTCCATACATGATATGAAGGATCCGTTGTTTACCGCGGCGGCAGGCACAAAGGCCGAAGCCGGGGAGTTTATTGCCATAGTTTGTCCAACGGCAATTCCTTGAAGGCAAAATTCCGGTCATTGATGCCGTAGGCTAAAATGACCCTGCTCTCCTCCCTGATGTGTAAACCGGAAAAATACGTACATGACCATAAATTCTTATTGAACTTTTTGAGGGAACCCAGCAATGCCACATAGGAGTGAATGAACCGTTTATCCGACACAACCGGGATATATTGACCGCCGGTTTTCGTTATACGCACAGGCACCCCCAGATATATGCGTTTGCCGAGGAAATATTTTTTCTCATGCGCCATCAGACAGAGCTGACCGTTGCAGAACACAGCCTGTGTACCAATGGACAAATGCTTCAAACCATCAGAGGGATTATCCTGTCTTTCAGCGAAATCAGAGACAAAATGGATGGTTTTCTCTAACCCGTTTTTTTCCGTTGCCCTCAGAACCGACAAGGGAGAAACTGAATAGAGTGCTTTTAATGCGCCCTCCTCCATGAAGAACGACCAGTTTTTTTCTACAGCCTGACGGGCGGAATACCGGCATAAGTATGGCGGCTGTATTTCAGGAAACACCTGCGCGATATATAATTTATTTTCCGTTTTTGAATATCCCGTATTGAAAGTCACCCAAACTTCCCCATTCAGCACAGTCAGTTTTGGATCGGCTACGTTGTCTATTCCATAATTCAAATAGTGCAGGCTCAGGTCGATGACCTTCACCGAACCGTCCTTTTTATCATGAAATAACAGATAGGAATGAAAAGGCGTCTGTCCGGCTGAGGGATAAGCCCTGAAAGAAATAATAATCCGGTCATCCAGAGATATCAAGCCCGGATTAAAACAGTTTAAATTTTTATATCCCTTCAATAATTCTGCAAGCCGCAATGACTCTTTACTGTCATATGGCAACAGACAAACAGGCAAATTCATAAAACATCACCGCTTATTTTTGAATGATCCCCATTTCCATCAATGCGTTGATTGAAGGAAAAACGAAATCGTTTTTATCATATTTCAAATCAGGAGTGGAATCCGGACTTGCCTTGTAATTAATATCATCAATACTCTCTAAGGGTTTGGGAAATGTTATATCGACAGATGCATAATAATCTTCATATTTAATCAGGGGTTCATCCGTTTGAGGTTTTACGAAAACACAGGGACGATTGAGCGCATGGGCAAAAATGATACCGTGCAATGATGACGCGTAAACCAGGCTCGCTTCCAGTATTTTATCTGCGACTTGTAACGGATGCGCATCAACATCGACAAGTTCGATTCCCTTTGGCATTTTTTTATTATATAAAAATCTCTCCCTGTAATGAGGAATAAAAAGTACTTTACCGGATGCCGGTTTTTTTCGCGCGTCACCCGCTAAAAACCGTATCATAAGCCCCGGATCTTTCAAAAAACGTATCTGACTGACATCATGCCCCGCCTTCCTGAAGGCTTCACAGGTTATGGGGCCCCTTAAACCGTAAATGACGCATGGCGATTGCGAAGCTTTCGGAACGGTCATGCCTTTAGTGCCGATACCGCAAATCACGTCCCCTGCCTGAATTTTGTGGGATATTGAACCGAGGCATAGCAACCGGCTCCCTTCGTTCTTTATGTTCACCGCCTCACATCCGTATAAATAACGAATGATCTCCCGGGCAAAGATGTCGCCCGCATTGCCGACTTTAAAAAATCTGTTTTC
>CAYMWM010000181.1:0-215 GCA_964394185.1 uncultured Smithella sp. | reverse complement strand
ACTCTCATGTTTTTAAGCCTGCAACATCCCAAATGAACAACGCTTATAATTCATATCAGGAATAAAATCCTCAATTCAAAACGAAAAAATCCTCTTCCCCATAACATAAATAATGTGTCTGCCGTTGCGCTGATTTCTCATATAAAAATAATGCTTCCTGAGCTTGTTTGTGTGAAACTCGATGAAGAAATGGTCATAATCGAATTTGATGGATG
>CAYMWM010000180.1:0-5234 GCA_964394185.1 uncultured Smithella sp. | reverse complement strand
CCGACCGGCAGACATAAACGTCGTTGCTGCCGGTGGGAAAAACAGACTCAATTTTTCCAATGAAGGCGCCTTCTTCGTCATAAACATCAAGGCCGATAATGTCGTGAAAGTAATATTCGCCTTCAGGAAGTTTTTTGAGAACATCTTTAGACAGAAAAACCTTCCCGCCCAGAAAATTTTTTGCCGATTCGACATCCTTTATTTCTTCCACTTCCATAAAGAATACCTTACCGGCAATATCGATTTTTTTCAGCGTGAAACGATTTTTTTGTCCCGGATTTTTTTCGATATAAACAAAGTCGGGGTTTAAAAAACCACCCGTGGCCTCCAGATACGATAATACTTTCATGCATCCATGGAGGCCACGTGTTTTTACAATCTCTCCAACCTCAAAGAGATCCATCGTTTTACTATTCAATTATTTCTAGGACAGCCCGTTTGTGGGCTTTGGCTGAAGCGGCGCTTAAAATCATCCTGATCGCCTTGGCAGTCCTGCCCTGCTTTCCGATTACTTTACCCAAATCTTCTTTTGCCACGCGCAACTCGATAACAGATGTTTGTTCTCCGATTATCTCGGTAACTTCAACTTTATCCGGAAAATCCACCAAAGCCTGAGAAATATACTTTATCAATTCTTTCATCGCCATAACCTCCGCTGTTTTAGTTAATCTTTTTAGAAATAATTTTTTTCACCCATAGATCTCTCATTAAACAATTTGCGGCTTTTTAAAAAAATTTAAAAGTACTATTTGATCTTAGCCTCTATACCTTTAGTCTTCAGCAAATTAGATACCGTCGGAGTGGCCTTGGCTCCTTTTGCCAACCATTTACGAACACGATCTTCCTTCACCACCACTTCCGCCGGATTCTTTTTTGGATCATAGTTGCCTAAAATTTCCAGAAACCTTCCATCCCGCGGATAATCCGTATCAGCTGCAACGATTCGATAAAAAGGTTTGCCTTTCGCACCCATTCGAGTAAGTCTAATTTTAACACCCATTGATTTTAAATATTACCTCCTTAAAATAATAATTTTAGTCCTGTATTAAATTATCACAGTTTTTTGCATTTTAAAAGGGAAAATTCCTCATCAGGGATTTCATTCCGTCTTTCTTATTGAATTTTTTCATTAATTTCCTTATTTCCGTGTAATTCTTCAGCAGAAGATTTACATCCTGAACGGTTGTTCCGCTTCCCAGAGCGATTCTTTTTCTGCGCCGTCCGTCGATAATCAGGTAATCGAAACGTTCTTCTTTCGTCATGGAATCGATGATGGCGGTGATTTTGACCAGTTCCTTGTCATTGGGTTCCAGATCCTTGAGCGCCTTCATTTTTCCCATTCCCGGAATCATTCCCAGAATATCTTTGATTGAACCCATTTTCTTTATCTGGGCAAGCTGGTTGCGGAAATCCTCCAGCGTAAAATTGTTTTTCTTGATGCTCTTTTCCAGTTCCAGAGCCGCTTTCTGATCAATATTGGCCTGCGCTTTTTCCACCAGGGAAAGAATATCGCCCATTCCCAGAATGCGGGATGCCATTCTTTCCGGATGAAAAACCTCCAGATTATCGATTTTTTCACCCACGCCGACAAACTTGATCGGCTTCCCGATAACGGATTTAAGGGATAGCGCGCTTCCGCCGCGCGCGTCGCCATCCATTTTTGTCATGATGACCCCGTCAATGCCGATGAGCTCATTGAATTTGGCTCCCACATTCACGGCATCCTGGCCGGTCATCGCGTCGGCGACATAAATAATTTCCGACGGATTGACCCTGCCCTTGATCTTCTGAAGTTCTTCCATCAGGAGATCATCGATATGCAGTCTTCCCGCCGTATCGATGATGAGAACCTCATAACCGTTTTTCCGGGCGTCTTCGACCGCCTGAGCGCATATCTCCACCGGATCCTTCATGCCTTTGGAATCAAACACACCCGCGTTAATCTGTTTACCCAGTACCGCCAGCTGTTCGATGGCGGCAGGTCTGTAGACGTCTGCGGAAACGAGGCAGACTTTCTTTTTTTCTCTGGATAACAAAAGCGCCAGTTTGACGGCGGTTGTTGTTTTGCCGCATCCCTGAAGCCCAACCAGCATGATGACCGAAGGAATGCGTGCCCCGAATTTAATATTGGAACTGACGCCTCCCATGAGCTCGACGAGCCGGTCATGCACAATCTTGACAATCTGCTGACCGGGTGTAATGCTTTCAAGAACGTTCTTGCCGACCGCCCGGACACGGACGTCTTCAATGAAATCCTTCGCCACCTTGAAATTGACGTCGGCTTCCAGAAGCGCCATGCGGATTTCCTTGAGCGAGGCATTAATATTGTCCTCGGTAAGCACACCGCGTCCCTTTAATTTTTTAAAAATGCTTTCTAATTTGTCGGACAGATTTTCAAACATAATTGGGCAACCATATTTTTATTTTTATTGCTCACGATCCTGCCTTTTTGACCATACAGTTCGTGCCTGTTTTCTTTTCGATTTTCCGGGCGGCCAGTTCGGCCTTTGCCTTATCATCAAAACCGGTAACCACGACGCGAAACATGATTCCTTTTCCGTTAACTTTAGCTTTGATGATTTCCGGTTTGAACCCTATAGAGGCAATTTGTTTATTCATGTGCTCGGCCTTTGACTTTTCCTTCATGGAACCGGCCTGAACGATGAATTTATGCTTTGACGGCGCGGCAGCATCATCCAAAGATTTTTTTATAACTTCAGGCGGTTTTTCTTCAGGCGATTTATTCGCGTCAATAATGTCTTCAATCGTCTTTTCCGGCGGATTTTGCGATTCAATGACAAACTTTCCCTTCTGCATTTCCTCTTCGTTTTGAACCTGCGGGGCAGCCGGTCGGGTCTCTATAGACATTTCTTCTTTTGGTGATCCTTTTTTACCGGTTAATGTATTGTAAAAAGTCAGGTCCATATTTTCTCCCGTCCCGGCAGGATCGGACGTTTTCACGCCTGTTTTGTTATGTTGTTCATTTTGCGCAATTTTTATTTTAGCAGGCCGCCAGACCAAAGCGAGAACCCTTTGCGGAAACGAAGCAATTTTGTCGGGATATACATCAATATTTTCTCCGATATCTACTCCGATCAAAAAGGCCGCGCACAAAAGCGCCGTCATTCCGGCAATGACAATAATCAGTCCCGCTTTCCCGAGTCTTAATTCAAATTTTTTTTCGTTTCCAGTGGCCATATTTTTGATTTAAAATAAAATTAATAATAAAGTGCTTCTGCCGGACCGAATTTCATGTGTATCGGCCAAATCATTTACATCTTCTCCGGAGCACTCACACCTAAAATATTCAAAGCGTTATGCAAAACAATTTTAATGACATTGACGAAAAAGAGCCTCGCTTTTGTTATGCTTTCGTCGTCGGAAATCACCTTATTTTTATTATAATAGCTATGGAAAACCCCTGCCAGTTCATTGAGGTAAAAAGTAACCCGGTGCGGTTCCAGTGAATTTGCCGCGCCCTGAATCATTTCGGGATAACGCGCCAGCATCCTGATGATATTCTTTTCTTCCGGTTCTTTAAGGAGCAGCGGATTA
Organism: uncultured Smithella sp.; assembly: GCA_964394185.1. Lineage (GTDB taxonomy): Bacteria > Desulfobacterota > Syntrophia > Syntrophales > Smithellaceae > Smithella. The sequence goes on along the minus strand of CAYMWM010000180.1, from coordinate 1,679 downwards.
ATATCATGGAAGGCGGGCATGGAGATTCCGCGTTCCAGCGCCATTTTCATAATACTGCAAATGCGGGCATGCGCGTATTGAACATAATAAACGGGATTTTCATTGGATTGTTTTTTGGCCAGTTCCAAATCAAAATCCAGATGGCTGTCGGAACGGCGCATCAGGAAATTGTAACGCGCTGCGTCTTTCCCCACTTCGTCCAGTACTTCCCTCAGCGTGACAAACTCGCCGGAGCGGGTGGACATGGCGACAGGTTCTCCGCCCCTCAGCAGATTAACCAGCTGCACCAGAATGATTTTCAGGGCGTTTTTATCATATCCGAGAGCCTGAATCCCCGCCCACATTCGCGGCATATATCCGTGATGATCCGCGCCCCAGATGTCGATAATCATATCGAAGCCGCGGGAAAATTTATTCTGATGATAAGCGATATCGGCGGCAAAATAAGTCGGCTCGCCGTTATTGCGTATAACCACTCTGTCCTTATCATCGCCGAAGGATGTCGTTTTAAACCATAGGGTGTCTCCTTCGGAATAAACGAATCCCTGTTTTTGCAGTTTATTCAGAAGATTCGCCACGCCGTTGTTTTTATACAAGTCCTTTTCGCTGAAATATTCATCGAACGTGACGCCGAAATCCATCAGATCAACCTTGATTTCATCCAGAATGGAGCTGCCCGCAAGCGTGGTGAAATAAGGAATCGTTTCTTCCTCGGAGGCGGCAAGATATTTATCCCCTTCCCTTTCAAGAATCTGACGGGATATATCCCTGATATAATCACCGCGATAACATGTATCGGGGAATTCTATTTTTTCACCTGTTAGTTCGCGGTAACGCAGAAGGACGGATTTACCCAGATTATTCATCTGGTTGCCCGCATCGTTGATGTAATACTCTTTGGAAACATGGTAACCGGCAGCTGCAAGCAGTTTGGCGATGACGTCCCCGACAACCGCGCCCCGGGCATGTCCGATATGCAGGGGTCCTGTGGGATTGGCGCTGACAAATTCCACCTGGACTTTTTTACCTTCCGGGAGAGCCAGCCAGCCGTATTTATCTTTTTTCTCTTCGATTGTTTTCAGGGCGCCATACCAGACGCTGTCGCGTATAAAAAAATTGATGAAACCCGGACCGGCAATTTGCACTTTTTCGATAATATTTTCCGGATCGGAGATATTCTCCTGAATGATCTGAGCGATTTTGCGCGGATTTTGCCTGGCCTGAGAGGCCAGAATCATGGCGGCATTGGCGGCGTAATCGCCGTGACCGGGATTGGCAGGCGCTTCCACTTCGATGAAAGGCAGCGAAAGCTGCGGAAGCTGGCCGCTTTTTACGGCGGCATTCAAGGCATTTTCTATTATTTTTAATAGTCTGTTTTTCATTTCAAATCTTTCTGTAAAAAAAAGTGACAAGCAGCCCTAAATATCATTTGCTGCTTGTCACTGCAAGTTTAACTGTTATTTTTTTTAAACTCCGGGTTTCCCCTGCACAATATCGGGAAATCGTTAATTTCAACCCTGCCCCGCAGCGGAGCCGTTAATCAAAAAGGTTAACCTTGCCCGTCTTTTCTGACTGCCTCATCAATATCGCTGTCTTTTATCGACATGTCGCGCGAGTAATCAGGACAGCGGACACACCCCTGAGAATCCGTAGCGACATTGAATCTTTTCTGACAATTC
>CAYMWM010000179.1:0-5237 GCA_964394185.1 uncultured Smithella sp. | reverse complement strand
CGGTTGTTGTCAACCATCAAATAAAGCAGCATTAGCCCGATATTTCATGTATTATACTTTTCGCGGAGTTCACAAAACAGAAGGCGTAACGCAGGCAATGGATGCCTTGTCCCGGCAACTATTTTCTACAAAGGCGCGGTTTTTATAGTCGTAAAATTTAAGGAATACTATTTGAACGGTGCAGCGACGGATTATGCATTTTTTGATTCATGCTTTTTTTGCCAGAAGGATATATAATATTCCTCTATATCTTCTGAATCTTCTGGTTTAAAAAATTCTACAGTGCACGGTCTTTCTGGGAATAAATATTGTAATCTCGCCTCATATATATTCTTTAGCGCTTCTCCTATAACAATTACTTTATCTACTGATAAATCTGGGCACCCGACATAATGTAAATGCCAGATATGAAAATGGTTTATAACACTTTCGACAGATTGAGGCGTGCTCCCTTTTTCAAATGCTCGAACTGTCTTTATTGAATCATCGTCTATATCTTCACCAACAAATATGTAATCTTCAAATTGAATAAACTTTGGGCAAAATATGCTAGCGTACCCTACAGCTAAAGAGAAATTTCCGCTAAGTCCAATCCATGACTCAAGATCAATTCCTTTGCCATTATTACAAGCCTGCAATTCTGCTTTCATACTTTCTGGGATATCCATTAAATTCCTCACGCATAACAAATTAATATACACGGTGGGCATTTTTTGGAATTTTGTTCAGTACTACTTTAATTCATAAAAAATGAAAAGAAATATTACATTGTAAAATTAATATTTCAATTTTTTACTACCGGGCTTTTACCCTTTATTATCGGGAAAAATCCGGCGGGTAATTTATGGGAAATTTGTCCAACAAACTGAAAACGATATTAATGAATATTGTTTGAAAGAGAGTGCGAATTTGAAGATTATCTGACACTCCCTTTCAGGATGAAAAACATCGGGACATCATGCCGTTTTTTTCATTGCCCGGTTCTGTCTATCGGATGCGCCGGACAGGGTGCCGATTGCGGCAAAGCATTTCGTTTCAAATAGCAAGATTGAGCCAGCTGAAAATAGTTTTTATAAAAAATGTGTTATAAGTTATTGTATTTATTATGAAATAAAAATAGGGCGCTGTCCCCTATTTGTGCTTTGAGACTTGCTGAAAATGCAGAAAAGTTATATATGAGCAATCAAAGCATCTCTTAATTGTTTGCTCAATTTATCCAAAACCTCTTGAGACATACAAAGTTGGCAAATCTTATCATGATGGAGGGTTTTATGAAAAAAACAGGAAAGATTATTCAGAACGTCATCATTTATTCTCTTATTGTACTGATGACAGTTGTGCTGATACTGGCAACCATCGAACTTGGATACTATACTTTCAAGTATGTTATTGAATCTGATTATGCTGTTATTGACCTCAATCATTTGATGGAGCTTTTAGGAGTCTTCATGCTGGTCCTTATCGGCATTGAACTGCTGGATACCATCAAGGTTTACCTGAAAGAAAAAGTCATGCACGTGGAAGTGGTTGTCCTGGTTGCCATTATCGCTGTTGCCAGAAAGGTTGTGGTGCTTAAAATTGAAGATATTGACGGACTGAAGATCATTGGAGTTGCTTTTATCATTGTGGCTTTGGCTGTTGCGTATTACTTGATAAAAAAATCCGGACTGTTGAACTGTTCATCTGACGAGAATGAACAAGACAAGATCGTCGAACAAGAAAAATGAGAAAAAAAGATATTTAGATGCAATGACGATGCCTTGAGTATTTGATGTTCCATAAAAATTCGATTGTCAGTTGATCAATTGTTCATTTGATACTTGGAGGGTTTATGAATCTCAAGCCGTTACTGGAGCCAAAAACAATGGCCGTCATCGGCGTGTCGGCGACCAATGAACGCCATCCGGCAAATGTGATTTATGATAAAAACAATCACCGCTATCCGGTGAAGGTATTCGCCGTAAACCCGAAGGGCGGGCGCCTTCACGATGAAAAACTGTATTCACGGATTATCGATCTTCCCGGAAAAATCGATCTGGCTGTTATAGCCGCAAGGGCTGAATTTGTTCCTGATGTGATTTTGCAGTGCATCAAAGCCGGTGTGAAATCAGCGGCGGTCATATCAGGCGGCTTCACCGAAGGCGGACGTAATGATTTACAGGACAAGATCGTGGATATGGCGCGTGAAGCTAACTTCCCGTTTATCGGTCCGAACTGTCTGGGTATTTATTCTCCGTTTCACGTGGACACGTTTTTTCTGCCGATCGAACGTATGGTTAAGCCAAATATAGGTTCCGTGGCTCTGGTCAGCCAGAGCGGAGGCATTCTGGTCGATCAGATGATAAAATTCAGCCAGCAGGGTGTGGGAATGTCCAAAGCCGTCAGCATCGGCAACAAAGCTTTCGTCAGGGAAATAGACCTGCTGCGCTACCTGATTGCCGATTCAACAACAAAAGTGATTGCTTTTTATGTGGAAGGCTTTGCCGAAGACGAGGGGAGGGATTTTGTGCTGGCTGCCGAGCGGTCGCCCAAACCGGTTATCATCATGAAGTCCGGCAAGAGCGAAGCGGGACAACGGGCGGTATCAAGCCACACGGCTTCAATGGCGGGCGATTATGCCAGTTTTAAGGCAGCCATCGCACAGCACAACATTCTGGAAGCGGCCAATGAACACGAACTGGTTTCTTTTTGCGAAGTGCTAAGCGTCTATCAGCAGTCAATTGAAGGTAAAATTGGCATCATCACAGCCAGCGGCGGTCATGGCGCCATGGCCGTTGACACCTGCACAATGGAGAAAATGTCCGTGCCTAAATTATCACAGGAGATGAAAGAAAAACTTAAAGACGCCGTTTCCGACAATGTCCGCGCGATCGCGTCTTTCAATAATCCGGTCGATTTGACGGGCAGCGCCATCGACGACGATTTTGTGGCGTGTGCCAAGATCATGGGCGCTTCCGATGAGATTGACTGTATTGTTTTTCTGCTGCTGCCTTATATTCCGGGTGTCACGCTGGATATCGGCGTGAGGTTGAGTCAGGTTTGCAAAAAATACAAAAAGCCGATTATCGTCTATGTGCCTCATGTCGAAAAATACAATATGATGATTGACGGTTTTGAACTCAACGGCATTCCGGCTTCTTCCTCCATCGAGGGAGCAGTATTGATGGTCAAAGCCCTGATGAGGAAATGAGCATGTTGAATAGGGAAATCAAAAGCATTCTTGAAAAATCGAAACAATGGGGATGGGTGCTGGAGCCGGACGCGAAAAGAATTCTTTCCCTGTGCGGATTTCAAACGCCCAGATACGCGGTGGCGAAAAAGCCCGAAGAGGCCATCGCGGCCGCACGTAAAATCGGCTACCCGGTTGTGGTCAAGATCGTGTCTCCGGAAATCATCCATAAGTCCGATGTCAAGGGTGTTGTCGTTGGCATAAAGGATGATGAACGGCTTATGAAGGTTCTTGAAAAATTCCGCAAGTTGCCCGGATTTGCCGGAATGCTCATTGACGAAATGGTCACAGGCGTTGAATTGATCATCGGGGCGAAAAACGACCTTCAATTCGGCCCCATGATTCTTCTGGGTTTCGGCGGCGTGGGCGTCGAGATATATAAAGATATTTCCTTGCGGATGGCGCCTCTGAATAAAAACCATGTGGACAACATGCTGAAGGAGCTTAAAGCCTACCCCCTGCTGACCGGCTACCGCGGCTCAAAACCTGTAAACATTGCGGCTGTGCAAAAAACACTGATTCGTTTTGCTGAATTAATGATGGATATGGAGGATTATTTTGAATCGGTGGATTTAAATCCGGTGATGTGCGACGAGAAGTCGTGTACTGTCGTGGATGCCCGGATCATGTTGAAAGATTAGATAACGCGACTTGTGTTATCTAAATTTTGAAAAGAAAAATATTAATATTACCATCTCACGGTGAATGTTGTCGCGGGAGTTCTGGGGACAGTATACTTAATTATTTGCCTAGCCGCTATTTCTCCTTTAATTAAGTATACTGTCCCCAGAACTCCGAACGCTGTTCCCACTTCCCTGATCTCATATAAATTGTTGACAAACAAACCTATATTCAGTATTATTAATCATACTAATTAAAGGATTATTTGAAATGCCACAAACCATTACCGCGAATGAATTAAAAACAAAAGGCATATCCGTACTCACCGATGAGACAGCGGATGGCTCGGAGGTCATCATTACGGTTCGGGGGAAAAACAAGTTTGTTGTTTTGCCTATGGAGAAATATAATCATTTACGGGAATGCGAACTGGAAGCGGCGCTTCTGGAATCAAAAAGGGATATTAAGGCTGGAAAATTTGTAAAAGAGTCCGTCGAAAAGCATATCAAGAGAATGAAGCGTGGCTGAAATCCTGTATACTGACAGTTATTTAAAACGGGCGAAGAAATTTATCAAAAAGCATCCCGATTTAGTATCGCAATATGAAAAAACGTTAAAGTTGCTGGAAATAAATCCCTACCATCCGTCGCTAAGATTACACAAGCTGCATGGAAAATTATCTGAACTGTATGCGGTTTCAATAAATATTTCTTATCGGGTTACAATTATTTTCCTGATTGAAGATCAAAGGATAATACCCGTCGATGTCGGCAGTCACAATGAGGTTTATTGACAGTAAAAATATTTAAAATTGAACCCGCTTTAGAGCTGAAGCAGGCATGTTGCCTGCTCCGAAACATTTCTGAAACATTCCGGTGCACGCTGCGAGCGCAAACGAGCCTAAGTGACGGTAAAAAAACTTGAATTAAGTGTTATGTCCCCTGAATTATCTCCACCGGGAATTCAGTTCTCTATCATCCCTCGTCACTTTAGTGAGCCTTGATTTTCATAAGCGTAGTGCAATGAAAATCTTAGAGCGAACTATCCCGCCACCTTTAGGTGGCAGGGACGTTCCGGGGATAATTCCCAATAGCTTTTGGCTATTGGATAGTTCGACTTACTCTGAAAATATCGCTTCGCTCATTTTCAGAGAGTCTCACTACGTCCAGCCAGTGTCAGTTCATTTCCTTCCTGAAGCTTCGGACGCATTATATCACATACCATTCTATACTATGTCATGCAGAGTCCGGCAATGTTGGGCAATGTTGAAAATTGGATAGGGAAAATATTTGATGGAAAGGGTTCGTAGCGGAACGGTTACAAACCGTTCCGCTCTTTTGTCATTCCCGCCTTTTTCCCCCCACGTTCCCCTTGACATACATGATTA
>CAYMWM010000178.1:0-5261 GCA_964394185.1 uncultured Smithella sp. | reverse complement strand
TTTCATGGTTATATTAAACTGGCAGTCTTATAATGTATTGTATCGATTTTAGCAACACAAAATAATGACTGAGGGACTGTTAAAAAACGCCCATCTACTTCGTTGTGCTTCAAACCGTGACGCTCAACGTATTAGTTTATACGCCTCGCGCCCCGGTTTTTGCACGCCTCGTATCTGAACATTTTTAAACAGCCCCTGAATAAACAGTAACTTCATGGGAGGGTAATTTTAGAGAGTCAGAAAACAGGTCTCTTAATGACCGCAGTGACACCCCGGCGGGCAGGATGATGCGGAGCAGGATGAACCGGATGATGAACCATCGGCCTTTTTCCCTCCGGAAAACACGGACATCACTTTTTCGGCTTTTTTAGCGCCGCATTTGGGGCAGGCAAGGTCTTTTTCTTCGGATGACGAAAAGATCAGGCTTTCAAATATATTTTTGCATTTTTTGCATCTGAATTCGTAAATAGGCATTTGTATGATCCTTTGCTGTTTTTCTATAACATATACCGGATTTCAATAATGTCAAGCCCGGCCAATTGAATCCGTTATGTCCCTCGAATTTGAAAACGGGTATATATCAGTTTTTATAAAAATCTGGCCTTGAAAATCTGAAAACTAGTAAGGTGTCCCCATGTTTTCTCTCAAGGCGTCCCCATGTTTTCTCTTCTCTGCAACAAAAAACTGATATTTCAATACCCCGTCACCCCATAATCAAGCCTTAGATGTCAATAATTAAGTATCCTGTCCCCGGAACTCCTGCCTCACTGTTCATGAAGTTTACTGTCTTCCGAATTCAGCCGCCTCAGGCAACCTATTCATTCACCGTATAGTGATAAATCTTCCCGTATTTCTGTTCAATGGCCAGATCAACGGACTTTTTAGAGTTGTTGTAAAGGGCGCTCCACGAGGTATTGCAAAGCAGTCCGGTTTTCGGATCTTTAAAGTTATGCATTTTGGCTTTATCCAGCAGGCTGAGGCCGTCTTGCGTTGTCATTACGCCATTCTTCTCTTTCAGGGTGTTGATTAATATCTGATAGCGGTCCTGTCCGTCTCCGAAATTAAACTTCTTTCCCGGCGTCAGAAAAAAGTTGGTGGCGGCAAGGTATTTCCCGTCCGGTTTCACAACATGCATTTCATTATCGATGTATTCAACGATGACACTGTTGCCGGCCGCGTCGGCTATCTGATAGTGGTAGCAGCTGTTGGCCGAACTGCGCATATCATATTTTTTCAGCATGGCAACCGCTTCATCCACGGTTGCCGCCTTATCCAGCAGCATGCGGATAGCCGTGGTACTGGTAACAGGCACCTTGCCGGTGTTCTGCGTGGTGGGTTTGTCAAGAATCTGAAGTATTCCAACCGCCAGACCTTTTTCGTTTATGCCGTCCAGAGGCAGGTAAGGAGCGGACAGAGCCAGAAACTTATTCCATAACGTATCCGGCACACCGCCAATTTGATCATCCCCGGTAAAAGCCAGGTTGACCATGGAGATGCTCCTGTAACCGTTAGCCGGTTTTGTATAGACCAGCATACCGACCGATTTATAATCGAAGTTTCTTCCAAAAATATAGTCTCCTTCGGGGGTTGCCGCATTAAAGGTAGAGCAGCTCAAATTTGGTGTTTTAACTTTAATGGAAATTCCCTTCAGGAGTTGCCTGGACACAAATTCAACCAGTTTGGCGTCATCAGCGGCTCCGACCTTGAGAAAATCGTCAAATCCGTAGTCACCGGAATATTTCATGGTATAGAAGTTGTTATCGATTTTTTGAATACTATTGGCCGTCCTGATCTCGTTACGGAATACAAATGCTAACGCAGCAGCCAGGATAATCAGTACCGCCAGGATGCAGATCAACGCCTTTTTCACAAATCCAACTTGGTTTCTCATCACATTCATACATTCACTCCTCAGTTTCTCTGATTTACGCCTTTATTTTAGAATGTTACTTTGTCAGAACTTACGTCTTTAAGGATGCAAGTATATGGCTGCGAGAAGCGGCGTCATTTTGTACTTTCCTGCCGACAATAGGTTCTGTACTTCTTGCTGTGATTACTTACAAGAACTAAACGAAATTCGCCATATTTTTTTCCTAATATCATTTTCATGGGAACGAAATCCGGGGACATCCATACTGGTTATCACTTTTCTCCGCACGTTAAATCAGTCCATAACTGTTTGGTGTCATCGAGGACGTGTCACGCGCGGCCATCATTTTTTTTCTGTTGTCTGCTGTCAGACCGGGCGAATCTTTTCAGCGTCAGCGTGCCGGTTTTCCCGCTGGCCGCTCCCTTTTGACGCCTTTCAGTTCTTTAATAAAACGATTGATTTCGGCGGTTCGTTCCGGATTCTGCGGGATATAATTAAGCGCTTCGTTGAAATGGAAAAGGGCGCTTTCCCTCTTTTTTTCCTGCATGAAATGCAGGCCGAAATAATAATGGGATTCACCCTGATTATTCAGCTTGCCGTAGGTCATGGCCAAAAGGTAGTTCATGTCCGAAGATCCGGTTTTTTTATCATTTATGCTCAGAAAACAATCCAGAGCATTCCGGTATTTGCCTCTGGCAAAATAGGCTTTGCCCAATGCAAGTCTGTTTTCATCGTTTTTTGCATTTAAAATTACCGCCCGCTGAAGATACTCTTCCGCCATATCGGCCTTTCCCGTTTTGAGGTAAATCAATCCCATGTTTTTCAGAATATCATCGTCATCAGGTGATAAACTCAAGGCTTTTTGGTAGTGTTGGAGGGAGGATTCGGTTTGCCCCAGCCGGTCTTCGACTGCGGCAAGGCCGTAAAGAAGGTCGGCATTATCAGGATCGTTTTTCAAAGCGTTTTCCAGCTGCTTGTTTTTCTTGCTGAGTTCCAGAATATCCAGCGGAATATAAGCCTGAATCCTGCTGATATTGCCGATGATATTTTTTACTCCCTGCTGGCGGTACTGCGTTGCAATCAGGGCATCCATATAGATTATCCGGTTATCGGTTCCGGGATGCGTCATCAGATAGGAAGGCATGCTTTTGGATATAAACTCGCTTTGTTTCATGATTTTAAGAAAGTCGATAATCGCCGCGGGGTAATATCCGGCGGCTGTCAGATAACTCAGTCCCAGGCGGTCTGCTTCTTCTTCATGCTCCCGCATGTATTTTAAGGTCAGACTGCTGGAACCGGCAATGGAAAAAGCGGCAATGGCCGCGGAGGTTTCTCCGCCGCCGCCCAGAAAAGCCCCGGCAAGAATGGCGGCCAGTGTAGCCATGGTTAATTTCTGTGATTTTGAAATGATGCTGGCGATATGTCTGGCATTGGCATGGCCGATTTCATGCGCAATGACGCCTGCCAATTCCGCTTCATTATCAACGGCTAATATTAGTCCCTTGTTGATATAAATGTAACCGCCGGGTGTCGCAAAAGCATTGATCGCGTTGCTGTCCACAATGAAGAAACGGAAATCAAAAGGCGCTTTTTGAGTCTGTGCCAGAATCAGCATTCCGATTTTTGTCACATAATCGTTGAGAGTCTGATCTTTTAAAATCAGTTTTTGTTCATTGAGCTTTTCGTAAAACTCTTTTCCCAGCTTTTTCTCGTCTTCGATAGTGAATTCGGCCATACACGGCTTTGCAGGAAAAAACAGGATAAGAAAGACAAGAACAAAACAAATATGTTGATTTTGAATAAATTTACACATAAATACCTTAGAAAATATGATTATATATAAATTATATTACTTCCTTTATAACTTTAAGACAAGTATTTGTATCAGGAGTTTTTTTCTATGGCGGAAAATCTTGTTATAACGATTGACGGCCCGGCGGGCGCGGGCAAAAGCACCATAAGTAAAATTCTGGCAAAAAAACTGGGTTATATTTATCTGGATACGGGCGCTCTGTACAGGGCTTTGGCTTATAAGGCGCTGAAACTCAGAATATCTTTAGACGACATTTCGTCATTAAATGATTTATGTCTAAAAACAGATGTTTATCTGAAAAATGTCAACGGCCATATGAGAGTCTTTGTTGACGGGGAAGATGTTGAGGATAAAATCCGCACGGAAGAAGCAGGTCTTGCCGCCTCGAAAATATCAACTTACAGCGTCGTTCGCGAAAAACTGCTTGATTTACAAAGGGAAGCGGGAGTCAGGGGCGGTATCGTTGCCGAAGGCAGGGATATGGGTTCGGTAGTTTTTCCAGGCGCGGCTTGTAAATTCTATCTTGATGCCGGAGTGGATGAAAGAGCCAGAAGAAGGCATAAAGAGCTTAAAATCAAGGGGATGCCGGCGGAATATGAGTCTATCCAAAGGGATATCATCGCCAGGGATCAGCAGGATAAACAAAGGGAACTGGCTCCCCTGAAAGCGCCGGAAGGCGCCGTCATCATTGATTCCGACAATTTGTCCATTGAAGAAGTTGTCGAAAAAATTTTATCTAATATTTCAATAAATAAGAGCTGATTTAAGTAATATAAAAAAGACTTGATTTTAGATTGATATTTATAGTTTACTGTGTTAAACCTTAAAAATTACAGGTTTTCACAAAAAATAGGGGGTATTGGTTAAATGGTTAACAATAACAACTCAAACTTAAAGACACAAAAAGAAACAGATGAGGCTTCCTCATCAAAAGCACAGGCATCTTCTGCCAAGGAAGAAGAATTCGATTTTAAAGAACTATACGAACAAAGCCTTAACCAGTTTCAGTATGGCGATATCGCTACCGGTAAAGTCGTACAGATAAAAGATGACAGGGTAATGGTTGATGTCGGCTGGAAAACGGAAGGCTTTATTCCCATAGATGAAATAAAAGACGCGCACGGGAATATCAATATTTCCGTCGGGGATGAGATAGACGTTTTTATTGACAAAAGAGACTCGGAAGGCAACCTGGTTTTGTCGCGCGACAAGGCGTCCAAGGTTAAAATCTGGGATGAAATCAAGATTGCCTGCGACAATGACACGCTGGTGGAAGGCGTTGTTGTGGAAAAAGTCAAGGGAGGGCTTTCGGTTGATATCGGCATTATCGCTTTCCTTCCCGGTTCCCAGATCGATGTCCGTCCCGTCAGGGATCTGGATAAATTCATCGGTCAGACATTTGACTTCAAAGTTCTGAAATATGACCGTAAACGTAATAATGTTGTTTTATCCCGGCGTTCGATTGTTGCTTCGGAACGGGAAGCGGAAAAGCAGGATATTCTGAAAAACATACAGGAAGGCAATGTTGTCGAAGGCACGATTAAGAATATAACCGATTACGGTGTATTTATCGACCTG
>CAYMWM010000177.1:0-5370 GCA_964394185.1 uncultured Smithella sp. | reverse complement strand
TAATCAGAACATTCATAATGCCGTTGAGGAAAGCCACATCGGAGCCGACCTTGATTTGGGCGAAAATATCGGACATTTTTGCCAGTTCATGGCAGCGGGGATCGGCAACAATGAGTTTCGCGCCCTTTAGCTTCGCCTGCTTGACATAGTAGGAGGCCACGGGATGAGCTTCTGTCATGTTCGTTCCGATACAGAAGAACATCCTGGCGTCTTTATACTCGGCAATGGAGTTGGTGCCGGCTCCCGATCCGAAGGACGCGGCCAGACCGGCGACGGTCGGCGCATGACAGACGCGGGCGCAGTGGTCTATATTGTTGGTCTGAAAAACAGCCCTGAACAGCTTTTGCATATTGTAGGAATCTTCATTAATGCTGCGCGCGCAACTGATGCCGGCAACGGAATCCGGCCCATGCTTTGCAATAATATCCTTGAATTTTGCCGCTATAAGATCCAGCGCCTCATCCCAGGAGGCCTCGCGGAACTCGCCATTAGCTTCACGAATCAACGGCGTGGTGAGCCTGTCTTTCGAGTAAATGAAATCGTAGGCGAAGCGGCCTTTAACGCATAATTTGCCGTAATTCGGCGCACCATCCTCAGCCGCGGTAATTTTTACGATCTGCTCACCCTTCAGATGAAGAATCTGCTGACAGCCGACACCACAGTAAGGACAAGTTGTGCGGACTTGGTTGAGTTCCCAGGTTCGTCCCAGTCCCTTGCATTTTTTCTCCGTCAAAGCGCCAACCGGGCAGACCTGCACGCACTGCCCGCAGAATACGCATTCGCTGTCATCAGCGTCATAAGGTAGGTCGCCACCTGTGACAATCTTGCTGTTCTTGCCGCGATAACCCTGCGTGATAGCGCGGTTGACTACGACTTCATTACAGGCCTGAACACAGCGTCCGCAAAGAATGCAGCGGCTAAAATCACGGATAATGAAAGAGTTCTGATCATCTATCGGATAAATATCTGTTATTTCTTTTTCTTTAAATTTTAAATCCGTGATCTTGTAAAAATAGGACAAATCCTGCAGGCGGCAATTGCCGTTCGCTTCACAGGTCATGCAATTATGCTTCCCGCTGGAAAGCAGCAACTCAACATTGAGTTTTCTTGCCTGATGCACCAGATCGCTATTGGTGATTACCTCCATTTTCGGGGACACCGGCGTGGAACAGGCCGCCTGAAGCGAGCGCGCCCCCTTCACTTCGACACAGCAAACACGGCACGCGCCGGTTGGTGTTGTGCCTTTCAGATAGCACAAGGTGGGAATTTCAATGCCCGCGTCTTTAGCCGCATCCAGAATCATCTGCCCCTCTTTAAAGGGAGTCTCTTTTCCGTTTAAAATAAATGTATCACTCATGCTTATTTCTCCTATAAATCAAATTGTAATAGTTTTTAACCTGTATAACCCATGTGAATAAGGCTTTTGCCTATTTCAAAATTTTCGGTTTGCCTTTCACAGACAAATGCTCCTTTTTCAATTGGTCGATGATAACCTTGAGGCTGGTTTTTTTATCATCAAACGTAATGATTAATAAATCATTGTCCCTGGTCTCATGTTTTGTAACTCCGTCAATTTCATTCACAACTTTGTCAATATGTTTGGCGGCTCCGCATGGCCTGCAACCGGGAACATTCAATTGAACCGTTTTTTCCGCAGCGCCGGCAGTGACACAAAACATCACGAGAAAAATCAAACCTGAAAATATACTGAATAATCTTTTCATCTCCTGCCTCACAAGTATTTTTGTCTATATGTTAAAATTCATCTTTATTTCCGGCATTATTTGTAAAAATGCCTATTAAATCATCATCACGATAGTGTTAGTAATTTGCTCCGCACGTGACATAACCGGATGCGGAACCGGTCACTCCGTCAGCGGTCACTTCCAGTTTTATGGTATGGTGATAACCTAATTTCTGGGCAAGGGTTGTTGTTACAGTGCCGTTTGCTTCAGTTAATGTTGCCGTACCGCCGGTTATGAGATTGTTATTATCATACCATTTCCACTCAACTTCTGTGCCGCCGTCCGCATCAGTGACATTAATCGCACCTGTTATGCTTGTCGTTTTTGTACAGTAAACACCAACAGGAACGCTTGACGGACTGTGCGGCGTCATTGAAACTTCGACAGCTGTTGCCTTTAAATTCAATGTTACAATGACTGTATAGGTTGTCGTCGTTGCATCAGCCGCCGTGACCGTAAAAATTACAGGATGGGTAAAGTCATTGGGGGTTGTCCCGCTGACCTGTTCAATGGTGCCGACACTGACGCTTTCACCGGTTGTGGCAAATGTCGCTACCAGCGCCGTTACGTCCGTGTGAGAGGCAATATTTACGGTTATGGTTTTTCCCTCTTCATCGATGGCGCCCGTATATGTTCCCAGAGAAAATGATGTTATCGCTTTTGCGGATGAAGGTGCCAGCTTTACTGTTACCGTATAATTTGCTTGTGAACCATCTTCTCCTGTTACCGTATAAACCACAGGACTGGTGAAGTCATTAGGCGTTACGCCGCTTTCCTGAATGTCTGAACCGACTTTGACGCTGACGCCGGTTGTGGTGAATGCCGCAACAAGAGAAGTCACATCCGCGTTATAAGCCACCGTTACCTCAATTGCTTTCCCCTTGATTGTACCGGTAAAATCACCCGGAGAATCTGCCGCACCCAGAGAAAAAGCCGTAATTTCCTTTGGAGAAGCGGGATCGCTTTCGTCACCGTCACATCCGGCAAAGAGAAAAATCAGCAGACCTGCTAAAAAAATACTCATCCCTTTTTTCATCGTTAATATGCTCCTTTATAAAGATTCATGATTTTGGAAGTTACGCTTCCGAAAAAAAATGACATTGCAGTTCCGGCTGTTGGCAACCAGAATCAGCGCAAATTGTTTATTATACGAAATACGGGTTTGGATTTTGATAAACCAAACTTGGCCTCCTTCCTGTCAACTGCCGTCCTTTCCCGGCAGAAGAGGAAAGTACCTAGATGGTCTGCTGGGAGTAAGAAAGGGCGAACCTATCGGTCAGGAACCATACTGGTTCCCTGGCGATGGTTCATGTACGATAGTTTTCAAATAAAATGGACATAACCTTTTTCCTTTTTCATCTATATCGATTGCGACATACCGTGAAGGCATGTCTTATTGATGATAGCTATTTGCAGTAACCGGCCATTGATGCCGGGAGGGCCGCATATCTTGCGAAACAGGTCTATATCGAATCCCCATTCCCTGGCCAGGTTATCGGCTTTGTGTTCATTTTCCAAATTGCTTTTCCAGGTTGTGAAATGCTTTAGATGGTCATGGGCAAGTTCATGCGCTATGAGAGCCATCGCAACATTGTCTTGATATTTTTTCAATCGTTTGGAATTTATCCGGATACAGTGATTGTTGGTAACTTCCCCGGCTCCACCGGAAAAAGTTTTGCCTTCAATAACCGATCCAAATGACAAATCCTGCCGGAATCCGGAATGAATGATCTTCAAGATCGTTTTAAAGAGGAGAGTTTTTAAATAATCTGATTCAAGGGCAATGGTTTCAAAATATCTTTTAATATCCACATTCAGGCATAAAATTCCCCCGGGATGTTTTTCTCCAGCCGGCAATTTGCCACTATCAGTGAGTTTGTTTATAATCGGTTTGTTCTCCGTCATAATACCAAAAAAGAGGGAGGTGTATCCCCCCCATGGGATTTAATGGCAACTACAACCACCGCAACCACTGCCTTCGGGCAGACTGGATGTCAACTTGAAACCGGCGCCCTGAGGCGTTGTGATAAAATCGATGTTTATCGGTTTGACCTGTTTTAAAAGGTCTTTTTCAATGACAAAAGTTGTTGAGCCTACAGAAATCACTTCATCCGCTTCATTCCTGTTTTCATCCAAAGCCATCCCCAGAGAGGGGCCGGAACATCCATTGTTCAGGAACACACGAATTGACGCATCCGCTTTTTTGTCCTTCAGAAAATCCTTGATGACTTCCGAAGCCTTGTCTGTAACGGTCAGCATTTATAATCCTCCTGATAATCCCCTTAACGGGCGAATCCATTCAATCTATGGGTTACACGTTATTTTTTTTACCAGTTTACTGGCTGGTCCCAGCGCCTTGACTTTGGCTGTGACACCTTTGATTACCTGGGCAAAACGGTCGCCTTCGGAAGCCGACACCCAGGTAAACATGGTCCGGTCGCCTTCAATGCCGATGTAGTTCAGGAAACTTTTTAACATCGCAAATTTGCGCCGGGCGACCAGATTTCCGGATATGTAATGGCATTCACCCGGATGACATCCGGAAACCAGAACGCCGTCAGCCCCTTCCTGAAGGGCCTTGACGATATAAAAAGGATTTATTCTACCCGTGCAGGGAACGCGGATAATGCGCACATTCGGCGGATATTGGATTCTGCTGATACCGGCAAGATCGGCGCCCGCGTAGGTGCACCAGTTGCAGACGATCGCGGCAATTTTCGGTTCCCATTCTGTGTTTGCTAAATTCTCAGCCATATATTCTCCTTCCTCTGGATAATCAATATCCCGGAAGTGCCTATATATAATCATATAGAATATGTCAAATTACTTAAAGGAATATTATGGCAGGGAGTATGCTGAATATTTATAATTTAACGCCGCAACATTAAAAAATGTTACGGCGTTTTGGGTTCAAGATGTTTCTGTGAATGTTTTACTCTTTTACCAACAGGACATTGACGGCTTTTACGACAATTTTAACCTTATCGCCTTTTTTGATGCCCAGTTCTTTAAGCGAGTTCGTTGTCATCACGGATTCCATAAAATCACCGCCGCCGGTCTTGACTTTCACTTCGCACATCACCGCGCCCTTCTTGATACTTTCCACTTTTCCAATCAATTGATTTCTTGCACCGTACTTCATGGCTTCCTCCTATGATGTGATAATATTGATTATTTAACCTGTCAACTCAATGCGCTGTCGCGATTCTCTTAATTTCTATTTTAACATTTTTACTATCAAAAAACATAATAAATTTAAATTTAACATAATATAACCAGAGGGAATAATAACTTTCCCAATATATCTTTTATGAATTTGATTTAACATTAATGGTATTTTTTGAATTACGACGCACTCTCCGATGCCGGGCAATGATAAAACTTTACGGATCGGAATGCATTACTGAATCACGTTTTCTTCAGTTGCGAGAAGCGGAACGGTTTGTAACCGTTCCCTACAACGAGGTTGCTGTGTTCTGTCGAGTCTTTTCGACACGACCGCTCCTAAGGCAGAAAAGTAGTGCGGGTCTTCAGACCCGTGAAAAAGCGAACCTGAAGGTTCGCACTACGATAAAAGAGGGATTGCTTCGTCACTGCGTTCCTCGGAATGACAGGTTCGCACTAC
>CAYMWM010000176.1:0-5420 GCA_964394185.1 uncultured Smithella sp. | reverse complement strand
TATTTTTCGGCCTCTCACGCCGGAAACCGGGGTTCAAGTCCCCGTGGGACTACCATAAAAACAATAACTTACAACACATCATCAACTAACGATCAGCCTCTGGACACAAGAGCGGACACAAAATTCTTTTTTTGTGCATGGAGTGCATTAATAGTTTATTGATTATAAAGCTTTTTAATTACTATCAATTATTTAAAAAGATACTTTCACCTATACTTTCCCCTGCAAGTAAAGGGATTTTAGCCTTTTTATACGTTACGAAACTCTTTTGATCCGCTATTTTTGCTGGCAGTTTTATAAATGATTGTCCTTGACAAAGGTTAACATACATGTTAACATACAACCATGCAGAGAACGGTACTTTTTTACAAAACGATTGATGGAAAATGTCCAGTTCAGGAATTTCTTGATTCCTTGTCAGGGAAAGTGGCGCAAAAGGTATTATGGACACTTAGGCTATTGGAAGATTTAGAAATCGTACCAGCCATATATTTTAAAAAACTTACCGGAACGGAGGAAATTTGGGAGTGCCGGACTCAATATAGTTCTAATATATACAGGATATTCTGTTTCTTTGACAGTTATTCGGTGATTGTATTAACTCATGGCCTGGTAAAGAAAAGTCAAAAGACGCCACAACGTGAGATAGGTAAAGCAGAATCATACAGAAAAGATTTTTTACGGAGGAAGAAAACAAAATGAGTGATCTGAAAAAATATATATCAGAGAGAAAAAAGAAAGATAAAATATTCTCTGCAAATTTTGATGCAGGTTATGAACAGTTCAAGATAGGAGTAATGCTACGTCAGGCTAGAGAATCAGTGGGATTAACACAGGACGAGCTTGCTCATCGTCTTAAAACAAAGAAAACGGCAATTTCGCGAATCGAAAATCATGCAGATGATATTAAGCTGTCAACATTAGAACGAGTTGCCAAAGCTTTGGGAAAACAATTGCATATTAATATTGCATAAAAATCCCTGCGGATCGTCCGGACTGAAATTTTACTTTTTATGATTGCATTCACTTGATGATTCTTTTAAAGATTATCTTCTGAATACTCTTACTGATGAATTCCAAACCGCTTAATAAATATTTCTCATTAATTCATTGGCAATACTAGGACTATTGAGCCGCATAATGCTCTCTTCTGCTCGGCCAAAGCTCAAAAGGTTAATACTTCCATACCAAACGATTCTCTGGTCAATAACAGCATATTTTTGATGAATATTGGATTTGCACACCAAATCCACGCCAGCTGTTTCAAGTACGCTCAATGTATCTTCCAGTGCTGGTTTGTCTTTAAAATCTATTGCCGGCCTTGTCATAATCGTAACCTTGACCTTTTGATCTAATGCGACACTCATCAATTCCAGCATTTGAAGCGCTCGTCTTTTCGTGACAAATGGACTTACAATCAAGATTTCCCGTGTGGCATTAACCAAATCATTTTTATAAACCGGAAGAAAATTATTGTTATCAAATATGACATCAACCGATTCATCAGTGAAGAGACCCGTCTTTGTCTTGTAACCAATTGACGCATATCCGGTGAGTCGTTTGTTGTACATTTTCTCCAACACTCTGACATGAATATCGGCATAATCATAAATCTGAGCGTCGCTCTTGTTTTCAAATAGCCGGTGAAGCCTGCCCGCATACTGTTGCAGGGTTCCTCTCCACGATATGGGCATTGCCAGAAAAAGCGTATCCAACCTCGCTTCGTCAAACCCTTCGCCAATATATTTTCCTGTGGCAATGAGTGTTAACTGCTTGTCTGCCGGAGTTTCAGATATCCTGGTCCATATATCTCTTGTTACTTTTGTTCCCATTCCGCCGGTAAGAGCAATTACGCTAGGTATATTTTCACCTAACTTTTTGGCAAGCTCTGCGACATGGGCAGTTCTTTCAGTGAGGACAAGGGAATTTCTGCCATTTTGAAAAGCATTAATTACATCATCTACAATCAACTGATTACGAAATTCGTCCACAACAATTTCTGAATATAGCTCTTGAATGGAGATTTCCTTTCTTTCCGCTTCAAATGGCATCCGAAAACTTGTAAATCTTGGGATAACATAATGTTCAAATGGTCTTTTTTCTGCCTGCTTCTTTGCATCCACCTTGTATCTGATTGGACCGCAATGCATGAAAATGATAGGATGATGTCCGTCCTGCCTTGCCGGTGTGGCGGTTAATCCATAAACATATTTCGCATAGACATTCTTGAGTATCTGTTCAAAGCTGAATGCTGGCACATGATGGCATTCATCAACAATAACCAGACCGTAATTTTTTATCCATTCCTTCACTTCGCCACAACTGCTTAGAGACTGCATAATTGCAATATCAATGATTCTGCTGAAATTATTTTTACCCGCGCCTATCTGGCCAATCAAACTCTGTTGCTTTTTTCGTCCTCGCTTTTTCTCCAAAGCTGGCAATTCTTCATCAATTTTCAGAAATTCTGTTAATTTCGCCACCCATTGCGAAAGCAGTTGCTGCCTATGTACTAATATCAGTGTGTTTATTTTTCGTTCAGCAATCAGTTTTGCGGCAATAACTGTTTTCCCAAAGGCGGTGGTTGCCGACAGCACACCATTTTCATACTTGAGCATTTCTTCTGCAGCCAGTTGCTGCTCTTCTCGCAGTGTTCCTATAAATTCCACTTTGATATGCCTGCCCGGATTAGTATTGTCAGTCCATATTGCTTCAGCGCCTGCCTCGGCAACCACACTTATGACGTCACTTTCACAACCTCTAGGTAGGCAAAGATAATCAGGAGTTTCATCTGCGCACGAAATAATTCTGGGTTTGTTATATGTCGGCATGCGCATCGCTTGCGCCTTATAAAACTCTGGATTTTTAAATGCAGCCAGCCGATTCAGAACGTTTAATGCCTTCTGCGAAATACCTGATTTTTCAATATAGATCATATTTGCTTTTACGATTTTAACTTCTTCTGGAAAATCAGCTTTTGACCATTTAAGTTGTTTTTTTTCCCACGGTTTGATGTGTTCTTCATCGGCTTCTTTTAGAACACCCATCTCGTTCCCGCGACATAATTTTGGTATAAGCACAGCTATTTCAGCTTCTGATAACTTTCTGATGTTAGCCAGAAACATCCATTGGTCTTCAAAAGGATTAAATTTTTCATCAATAAAAATACTGTTACCGCTGTCCCGGACTTTTTTCTGCAAAGGAAGAGCAATCAAGTTGCCAAAACCGCCTTTGGGCATCGTATCCTGACTAGGAAAAAATCGGTCGTAAGATTTAAATGTTATTTCATGCCTTCTACCCATAGAATAGGTAAGCAAAGCAGAACCAAACTTTCTGGCTAAATTTGCCGGAATAAAGTTTTCAAAGAAAAACCAGGCATGAGCTCCGTTACCGGAGCGTGAACGCTCGATTGCAACAGGAATATCGAACGTCAAACAAACCTCTCTGAGTGTAGAAATATCTTTTTGCCAGCCATCATCATCAAAATCAATTGCCAGAAAATGGCACGTATCATCCTGGCACATAGGATATATGCCAGCAACAATATCGCCTCTCAGATGCGCCTCTATGATCTTTTCATTCAAAACATCATAAGACTTACTCGGACAGTCGAAACATTTAATTTTCGGCTTTCGGCATAGACCGGATTTCCATTCATTTAGACAAACCGGGGTATAGCCGAACCGGCCATCCTTGCTCTGCCATCTTTTGGCATAGACATCATTGCGTCCTTTAAAAAGAGACATAAATAAGCTGATCTTATCTGCGGATTTGGTAAGATCTTTCCCCGCAGATAGATCATTTTTAGATGGAGATACTTGAGCAACTAATTCTAGCGTAAAATTGTCCTCATTATCTTGGTCAAATCCCTTTTTGATATTTAATCTCAGCTTCACCTTCAGCGCTTCATTCTCTTCTTTCAGCACTTTATTCTCGGCGAGTAATTGCTGATATTTTTCAAACAAGTCTTCAAAATCCATAATTATGTCTCTTTTTGCCTTCCAATAGAGCAATTATATTGTTTTCACCTATTCCATTCCCTATTGATACGCAATAGAAATCATATGTGTGTAAGCGTTTGGCTCTGACCCACTATCGGCATCTAAAATTGATCGAGCGAAAAATTCCACGTTTCGTTATGAAATCTAGCCCTTTGCTTTTAATCAGTTTAGGTCATGGAATCTGCCTTATAAATAAGTTGGGATTGTGTGATAATTCACAACGTATTAGACATTGTCTGTTAAACAAAGTACAGGTCGAATCACATTTGTTTATAGTTTACAAAATTGTGGTAATATTAGCGCGGACACAAGAATGGACACAATTTGTAGTGCTTGTAATGTCTTTTATGACTGTAATGTAATGCGAAAAGCTAATAAATTCAATAATAATAGGGTGGCATGGAGGCTCTCTCACGCCGGAAACCGGGGTTCAAGCCCCCGTGGGACTACCAAAATAAAATCAATAGCTTATAAAAATACTTCCCCCTTTAAGCTGAAAATAAATCATTTCCAACCTCGAACTTTTAAAAAAGCTTTTTTATGTTTGTCAATAGGCATTGAAAATCCTGAATACAATCTGATTTCAAAACGGGGAAATTACAGTTAAATCTATTCTAATTGAGGAATATTTTATCAAATGGCGAGAAATTCCTCATTTTTCTTTCTATCCGAATCGGCAATCATCATTCCCTGGTTTTAAGTTCGTTCTATCGAGAATCCCCTCTTTTCAAGTGACTTAGGGTGGTAATACATCATTATTATGACATCAACTATTTTGGCATAGTATTTGCCATTACAGTTAGCATCAAAGAGCAGGGAGGACACCATGACCAAAAAAAATCAGGGAATTTGTTTGACCTGCGTACATTTTACGCAATGCAGTTTGCGACCGGCAGACGATTCAGCAAAAAGTATCCAGTTTTGTGAAGAATACCAAACTGTCTGTCTTGCGCCCGTCATTGTTACGAACGACAAACCTAAAGATATGAAAACACTAGCTCCTTCCGGCATTCTGGGTCTTTGCAGCAATTGCAACCACTATCCATACTGTAGTTTCCCCAAACCGGAAGCAGGCGTGTGGCACTGTGAGGACTATCAATAGCATCAATAAGAAATATGGTGAAGATGTTGGAACAGATTTGCCAGGAAAGGAATAAAAATGACCTTTGAAGAGATCGAAAAAATTGTTGAAAATCATGCGGATAGACTGGGCTCCATCATCGCAATTCTTGAAGAAATCCAGAATAAATTTCGCTATTTGCCGGAAGAAGCTTTGAGGATCGTCGCACGCCAGACGGGAAGGAGCCTTGTGGATGTTTACGGGGTAGCAACCTTCTATAAAGCCTTCAGCTTGAAGCCCCGCGGGAAGCACCTGATTTCCGTATGCCTGGGAACGGCCTGCCATGTCCGTGGCGGCCA
>CAYMWM010000175.1:1130-5433 GCA_964394185.1 uncultured Smithella sp. | reverse complement strand
TTCTTCATTTGTTTCTGCGCTTCCAGACCGATAATCGACTGATAAAGCAGTACGTGATTCAATACGCTGCCCAGCGCGTATTTCGTATCTTTGCTGGTTACGGCGTCTTCAATGGCCTCGCTGATGGCGATTCCCAGCGAACCGGGGGAATCAGGATGCTCCGCCAGAACGTTGCGTCCGGCCTGGGTCAGATTACTGGGGCTGGGAATACATTCCGCACCCCAGGTGTTCATCATCATGCGGCGGTAGGGTTTCTGTTCATAGCTGATTTTAACCATGTAAACACGGCATATGATGCCGAACATCTGGCAGGCCATGGACAGGGCGCTGCCCCACTGTCCGGCACCGGTTTCCGTGGTGATGCGTTTGGTCCCCGCCATTTTATTATAATAGGCCATCGGAATGGCGGCATTGGGCTTGTGTGAACCTGCCGGGCTGACACCTTCATGTTTGTAATAAATTTTAACCGGGCAATTGAGCAGTTTTTCAAAATTGTAGGCGCGGTAAAGAGGAGATGGACGCCAGAGCAGATATTTTTGCAAAACTTCATCCGGAATATTTATCCAGCGCTTTGCTGACGCTTCCTGCTCGATAATGTTCATCGGAAAAATTGCCGCCAAATCACTGGGGGTTACCGGCTGGCCGGTTCCGGGATGCAAAGGCGGTTTCATCGGCGTAGGCAGATCTGCCATTACATTGTACCATTTTTTTGGAATTTCACGGTCCTGCAGTATCACTTTTACCTGTTCCATATTTTCTCTCCTTTAAGTAAGTATTGTTGCATAAAATAAAAAAGCCACGGGATTTTTTCCCATGGCGTTATTTTTTAAGAGTCATGGGAAGGACCTTCCCTGCCCATTCTCTTTATGTTCGAGCTTATGGGCAGATATTTAAAATCTGCCACCACCAGTTATTTTTTGAAAAAAGTTTCAACATCAATCAAGCTCTCTTGCACTTTTTTAAGTGGAAAAAGTCGTAACACAGTAAATAAATTGCTGTCAAGACTAAATTTATCTTACTTAACACATGGCATTTCATGCGCGAAAACCCTTTTGATGAAATTTTCACGCTGGATGGGATCGTAAAAACTCACTTCATCTTCAACCGGTACATATGGAAAATGTTTAACAAAAATTCCTGCAAATATTCCTGTTCCCGTTTCAACGGAAACATTCCCCTTATCAATGATTTTAACTTTTTTTATTCCGCAACTGGGCGATTTGCTTTTAAAAATAAAGCCGTGCATATTTTGTTTTTCCAGTTGAATGACCCGATTTTTCGCCCAGTTCAGCAAAAAATCCGTCAAATCATTCCCTGTATCGGTTACGATTAAACGGGGAGAATCAGGCCTGCCTTCCAGATGCATATGTTTTCTCGGAACGCCAAGGCCGCACTCCATTTCAGGACAGACGGGAATAAAGTCCGCATATTTTTCCAAAGAATCTTTTATGAGCAAATCCAGTTTGTGTCCGCCGTCATAACGGACTTTTTCACCCAGCAAACAGGCACTGATGCCGATTTTGATTTTTTCCATTGAATTGCCTCTGTGGTTCGCGTTGATAAATGATTATCATTTTTAAGATTAATGCGCCAGGCAAAGCGTTTCTGACAACGAAAAATAATTAATATCAGCTAGTTAGTTGACAAAAAAGATATTGATTGATTTTTTTAGTGACAATCTGATTTAATGCGCAAACTTATGGAAAATTGAAAAGAAAACCGGTTATATGTCTTCATATGTCTGGAAGCGCTAAAAAATAAAATTTACAGGGAAACCCGCGAATGAAAAAAATTGCATATTTTGACACCTCTCATGAGATGCCGCTGGAAATTGTCATGGCTGCCGGATTCACCCCGTATAAAATTATGGGGGACGTCCACAAATCCAATGACCCCGCGGATAAGTATTTATCCAGTTTTTTCTGCCCTGCCGCAAGAAACTGGCTGACCGAAGCGCTTGCCAACTCCAAGGAATGGGAAGGGATTGTTTTCGCGCAGGGTTGCAACAATACCAACAGGCATTTCGATATCTGGAAGGTTCATGTTGAAACACCTTTCCTGCACTGGTTCAGCTGTCCCCTGCTTGACAGCGACGCCGCCAAAAAATATTACAGGGTTGAACTTGAGAGGCTTATCAGCAGCCTTGAAAAACAATTTGCCATTAAAATAACACCGGAAAAAATCAGGGAAGCGATTGGCAAATCCAATGCAATGAAGAAAAAGCTGCAACAACTCTCCGCACTCAGATCGCAGAAGGACATCCCCAACTGTGATTATCTAACCGCGATAATAAAATCTCTTACCGGTCCTGTGGATGAAGTTTCAGCCTGGCTCGACTCCGAAATAAAGGCCTGGAATTCAAGAGCGGCTTTTCCATCCGGTAAAAAACGTTTTCTGCTAACCGGCAGTGACATTACTTATATCGAGTGGATGGACACGCTCGAAGAATGCGGCATCAGGATTGTCCGGGACGATCTTTCCGTTGGCGAAAGATTTTTCGCGACACTGATTCCAGACGGGAATGATCCCCTTATTTCTCTCATTGAATATTACACGAAGATACCCAAGCCTGCGACAAGGCCGACCATCCAGAAGAGGTTGGATTTCCTGTATAAAGCCCTCGGAGAGACAAAGGTGGATGGAATTCTTTCGCAAAATGTTAAATTCTGCGAACCCTATGCTTATGATTCCGTTCCGGTTAATAATGATCTGAAAGCCAGGGGCTACAGGGTTATCCACCTGGAAAGGGACTTTTCCCCGGCTGCCGACCAGCAGATCACGAACCGGCTCATGGCCTTTGTGGAAATGATGGATGGAGGAAATAATGGATAAAACAAATAAATCCAACAATAATTCCGGAAGGGTAAAATTGAAAACCCTGCCTCATTCGCAAGACCTTAAGTGGCCGATGCTGTGGTGGATCGCCATGGAAAAATTGTACAGGACTTTGCCCTGGAAAAAGACGGCATGGACATGCGCGGCTTTCCCGATAGAAATGATGTGGATTTATGATATTTTCCCTGATCATCCGGAGAATATGGCGACAGTAGCCGCCGCCCGCAAACAGTCCCAGCGCCTTATCGAGCATGCCGAGGGGATGGGTTTTTCCCGGGACCTTTGTTCCTACTGCAAGACAAACATCGGCGCCTATGATACCAGGATCAAAAAAACGCTCGGTGGAATAAGCAAGCCCGATATCGTGGTTTGCACAAATGCCATTTGCGATACCCACTGGAAGTGGTTTCAGATTATGGCCGACAAAATGAATGTCCCGTTTTTCATGTTTGATATACCCAAATGGGTAAGCGGCACTGATGAGAAAACCCTCGAGGGAAACATCGATTATGTGGTAAATCAGTTTTACGACCTGATGGTTTTTGTTGAAAAGCACACAGGCAAAAAGATGAGTGAAAAGAGACTGCACAAAGTTCTGGGCAAGTCAATGGAACTGTCAGACCTGTGGCGGGAGATTTTTGAACACAGAAAGGTGGTACCTTCACCTTACAGCGGAGCCGAAACATCCGCAGCATTTTTCCCTCTTGTGGTTCTGCCGGGCGTTCAAATCGGAATTGATTTTTTCAAAAAAATACTTGCCGATGTAAAAAATCTCACCGCAAAGGGCGAGGGAACCATGCCCAAGGGCATGGAAAAATACCGTGTCATGTGGGAAGGCATACCTTTCTGGTACAGAATGAGGTTTATGTATGATCTTGCGCAGCAAGGCGCTGTTATTGCATTCGAGCCTTACACCTATTCATTCGCTCCCCCGAAGAAAAAATGTCTCACCATGGAAGAAACTTTGCGTGATGTCGCCAAACTGATCATGGACACGCCTTACGCCTACAACCTCGAAAGACGAATAGAGAATTTTGAAAAATGGGTTGACGAATATAAAATTGACGGCGTTATTCTGCATGAGAACATGTCGTGCAGGCCTTCCAGCGCCGGGATGGTTGATTTAGCGGAGGCCATCAGGAGAGACAAGGGCATTCCCGTGCTAATACTCCAGTGCGACATGAACGATCCCAGGGCTTACTCCGAAGGACAGATTGCAACAAGAATAGAAGGATTTATCGAGCTGATGGAGGCCAACAAAAAGTAAAATAAGGATATGATGCAGACAGCAGGAATTGATATAGGTTCCATTACCACAAAAGCGGCCATATTTGCCGACAAAAAAATCATTGCGACAAAGGTTATTTTCACCGGCTACAACGCCGAAGCCGCGGGGCTTAAAGTTTATGAAGAAGCCCTGAAAGAGACGGGTATTGATAAGACAGCCGTGAAAAAAATTGTTTCCACC
>CAYMWM010000175.1:0-1120 GCA_964394185.1 uncultured Smithella sp. | reverse complement strand
AATCCTACACGGAAATCATGTGTCACGCCGTTGGAGCCCATTTCCTGAATCCGTATATCCGTTCCATTATTGATATAGGCGGTCAGGACAGCAAGGCCATTCTTCTGGATGATCACGGCAAGGTAAAAAATTTTGTTATGAATGACAAATGCGCCGCGGGAACAGGTCGTTTTCTGGAGGTTATGGCCAGAGCCATGGAAGTCAATCTTGATGAATTCGGAGCAATGTCCATAAAGGCCAAACAGCCTTCCAAAATAAGCAGCCTGTGCACGGTGTTTGCAGAATCGGAAGTTATTTCCCTGATAGCCAAGGGAGAACAAAGGCAGGATATCATCGCCGGTATTCACGAATCCATTGCCGCCCGGATTTCATCAATGATCGGCCGCTTAGGCCTGCAGGAACCGGTTATGATAACAGGAGGAGTGGCCCGGAATATCGGAGTTGTCCATGCTCTGGAGAAGAAACTGGAAATGAAAATCGAAGTGTCGCAATATGCTCAGGTCAATGGTGCCATAGGCGCCGCCATTCTGGCCGCGTCATTATAATCATTACCATAATTTAACGGGAAATTGTTCACCGGATAAAAATGTCATCAGATTACGATTTTATGAAAATAGCTCTCGCGGCAGCTGAAGAGGCTTACCACCGAGGCGAAGTTCCGGTGGGAGCGGTGCTGGTGCGTGAAGGCAATATTCTGGCGCAGGCGCATAATTCGCCTATTGCCAATCATGATCCATCCGCTCACGCGGAAATGCTGGCGTTAAGAAAAGCCACGGAAAAATCAGGCAACTACCGGCTTACAGGAACGGAGCTTTACGTTACCTTGGAGCCTTGTATCATGTGCGCGGGAGCCATTATTCACGCGCGTGTGGAGCGGGTCATTTTCGGAGCGCGCGATCCGAAATGCGGCGCCGTCGTTTCATTGTATAATATTTTCAGTGATAAACGGCTGAATCATCGGGTGAAAATAACTGAAGGAATATTACCCGAAGAGTGTGGAGAAATTATCAGTAGATTTTTTCGGGAAAAAAGAGTAACATCCGCATCCGCTTCGGCGACGTAATAAAAATGCGGAGAGGTACCGAAGTGGTCGTAACGGGATCGACTCGAAATCGATTTG
>CAYMWM010000174.1:0-5444 GCA_964394185.1 uncultured Smithella sp. | reverse complement strand
AAAACACAATCAATTTTAAACTACCTGATGAAACGGATTGACCAGGCACCCACGTCGGCCATGCTGGTTATGCCTGATGAAAAGCTCACCGGGCGCATCTTCAAGCGCCGGTTGCTGCCATCCATCGAGGCCACGCCACGCACAAAGGCCATGATGAGTCTCAGGGCTGAAGACACCACCCGCCACAATATTCTATTTATAAACGGTATGGATATTACGGGTGCCTGGGCCGGGTCCGCTGCTGCGATGGCTTCTGACGCAATGGAGCTGGTTATCCTGGATGAGATGAATAAATATCCAGCGCCGCAAAACGATGAACCAAGTGCCTTTGATGCCGCCAAGGCCCGGACAAATTCCTTTCCTTTCACTTATAAGATTTACGGTGGATCAACTCCAACCGGCGAAGAGGGCCTGATCACCCAGGTCATCAAGAAACGGGCCGATGAGGTCCGCTATTATTTTGCCCGCTGTCCTATTTGTGGCGAAGAGCAACGGATGATCTGGGAAAACATCTCATGGGGCGACACGCGGGACGCCCGCAAGGTCATGCGCGAAAAGCTGGCGCGGTATAACTGTAAGGCATGCGGCTTCAAATGGGATGATACCCTGCGCGATATGGCTGTGCTGGCCACAATGAAAAACGGCTGGCGTGCTGAAGATCCGGTCGAGCGTCCGCGCGTCATCGCCTTCCGTCTGCAATCCTGGTACGTGCAAAGCATGTCTGAAGCCGTCGCCGCTTTTCTGGATGGCCAGGATGATCCAGAAAAGTTGAAATCATGGGTTACACAGCACTGTGCGGAAGAGTGGAAAGAAAAGGCCATTAAAAAGACAGAAAATGCCGTCCTGGATCGTAAATCAGTTTACCCGCCTTTAATTGTGCCGCCTGATATTGCGGCTTTGACTTGCGGGATCGACGTTCAAAAGAATGGATTTTGGTTTGTTGTTCGCGGATGGGAAGAGGATCTTACCAGTTACTTAATCCAATATGGTTATTTAACTTCATGGGCCGACATCGAAACGCTGATTTATCAGACAGAATATAAGATTTATGAATCACAAGGCACCATGAAGATCTGGCGGGCCGGGATCGATACCGGCGGAGGCGAGTCAGCGGACAGTGATTGGAGTCGAACAGAAGAGATTTACCAGTGGTTAAGAAAGCAGCCACAAGGTTCAGCGCAGCGTGTTTATGGTACCAAAGGCGCAACGCATATCAAATCGCTGGCAGCCAAGCGAATCAAGATCACAAAGATCGACACTTTACCTAGCTCACAAAAGTTAATTCCCGGCGGGCTGGAATTGCGTCTGCTGGATTCATCGCAATACAAGGGCCTGATTCACTTTCGCCTGGGTCGCAAAGAAGCCACACTGGATGAGCCAGCGCAAAGTCAGCGGTTTTATGTCCATGCCGATACCGGCCTGGATTATGTGAAACAATTGCTTTCGGAAGAGTGGCGTCAAGATCGTAAAAAGCAGATGCACTGGAAACAAATCTATTACCAGAATCACTTGCTCGACTGCGAAGTAATCGCTGCCGCCTGTGCCGACGCGGAATGGCTGCCGTCTCTGCAAATGATGGCTTCTTACATGAAAAATAAAAAGCAAGCTGGTGAATCTCAACCCTCAGGCCGACGCGTCATTAGTGCCGGTATTCAGGAAACGGGGTGGTTCAAAAGGGACGCTTTGTAAAGATGGCAGATGATCTTGATGCTATCCATGAGCTTATTGGTAATGAACCTATTTTAAAAAGGGGTTGTTTAGGCCTCTTAGTCGCTGTTTTCATCGATGCGCTGAAAGCTTTACGTGACAATGATAGTCCGTCGGATGTCTCAATGGCACTAGAATTTATTGATGAGGGCAACAGCCTATTCGTATCATTATCAAACGAACTGGATATTGAGCCGGGTCATTTAAGAAACATGATTTTGGATGATATTAATAAACGTCATTATATTAAACCAAAACGCGAAAGGGGATGAATAATTATGAGCAAAGTTACAATGGAAGATATCGAAAATGAGATTAAAGAGATGTTCAGAATAAGCAACGCGCAACTGCAAAATTTCGTGCCAGGCAATAATAAAGAAAGGTTAAGATCCATAAAGTCGGCATTTCGGCAGCTAGAAATGAGGATAAAAATTCTGCGTATCAATATCAGAATCTTCGAGCTTCAACGATGAGAAAATAAGCCGCCCAGGGGCGCCGGCACCCTGCCAGGCAAAAGGTTTGATGATCAGGTTAAGGCAATCACACCAACGGCAACTTAATCGTGCAACCTGGCCGATCCTGGCGAGTCGAAAAAATTGCCAGAAAATACAGGCAGGCTGAATGCACTGAAATAATGAAAATGAAGATAAGTGGTTATAGAGAAATCCACAAATGGAAGCAAGGATTGCAGATCATGTCTGGAAATTGGAAGAAATTATCAATCTTATTCTATGAGTTTATGCTTCCTTAGAATTTTAACTATTTTATGTCTATTTTGAGAATTATTATCTAAAACCCATGACCCCTGAAAATAGTGTATTGAAAAAAATTTATTAAAGACCTTAACAAATTCTTCATCTCTAATTTGAAATTCCTTTTTTTCTCTATCTTGAATTATCCCCTTATACGTGTAAAACAAAGAACGATCTGTGAAATCTTGGCTGCAACTGGTTCGAATATCCCATAATGCACTTACCCAAATATTTATTCCCTTACTATCCTTAGGAAGTTGATTTGCAAAGCTATTTGTAAAATAATCCGTAAAAATAAAAGAACACCAAGTTCTGATAGAATCGAGATCTATATTGGCATTATTCGTGTTAAATATTTTATAAAAAACGTAGTAAGCATATGCTTTCCGCCAGGTTGATAGATCATCTATCTCTTCCTCTCCAATATAAATGTCTCCACTCATTACAGGGTCACTGGAAGAATTAAATCCGCTCGTCCAACCTTTCCCCTTTCCTATTCCCATTGGGCGTGTTTCCTTGGGAACTTCAAATCCAAGCCCCACAAGGTAATTTCTAAATGCATTTAGTTCTACTGTAATTTTATTTTTTCGTGCGGGTGTTAGTAGTGTTGAATTTTTGAACACAAGTTTTATTTCGGGTGATGGAATGGCCGTTTTCGGTGTTGATTTCACAGGCATTGGAGTAAGTTTCTTCGCAATTTCCTCAGCTATTTCTTTGGCGGTCGGCTGTTTTGGATTTATCAAAATTTTATTATCTGTTTTCCATTGTTCTTTTATTGGATATGAGCCAATGACACCCATGAAAATAACTATAATAGCTGAAAGTATAATTTTCCCAAACACTCCTAAATTAATTGTCCACTTTGATTTATTTACTGCATAAATAAGGAACGTAGTTGCGATTATCCATAAAGCAATCTTGATATAGGAATTCATCGGAAACACCCCCACAATAATACCGAGGATGATTCCAATGATACCCCAAAGGTCGCCTGTTGAAAGTGGTTTGTTTCGCATGAGTTACTTATACCATTATAGAAATAAGGCGTACAATTATTTTTCGTTCCCCCAAACTGACCCATTACCAAAATATTAACTTGATATTTATACTGAAAAGCGTATCCTGATATTGCGAAAACTTAACAGCGGGAGGCCAATCCGAAAACGTGGCTTTTTTTATTTGGGCAGCAGAACTTAAACTTTGGTCGTGGAATCCGTTACCCGCAAGGGCCGGGGGGTCTCTGTTAGACCCTCGCAATTCCACGGCCATTTTTTATTTATGGAGGCAATGATATGGCTTTAAAAGTGGGGTATGTTGATGGTGAACGTGTTTATGCCTTTGATTGGAGGTTAACCCCTGTCATGGAAAAATTTGATACAAACGTCGTCCAGGTGTTCAAGCACCGGGATATCATCAAAATGCTGAATCGGTTTTTAAAAAAAATAGAAACAGCGAATGATGACGAAGTAAACGTAATGCTTTTGTTTGCCTTTCTTAAGGCTTTTAATGGTTATGATAAAGAGAATTTCATGCCGTACAAAGTAATGAATGAGGCGGAGTTCATCTTTGATGATGAAAAAGCAATCAAACAAACGAACATGCCGCGATTGAAGTCTCCACGACGCAATATTTCCACGGCAAGGGACCTTGGGGGGCTGCGCGTCATTGCCGGTGGCAGGGCCTCAATAACGTATTAATAAGCCAGAAAGAAGGTGAAATCATGGCTGTTAAAGTCAAAGAACGTCCTAAAGGGTCTGGAATATGGTGGATATTTATAAACCATAAGGGCAAGCGGAAAGCAAAGAAGATCGGCAAAAAGCGGACTGCTATTGAGGCAGCCGAAAAGATTGATGCTCAGTTAAAGCTTGGAGTTTTTAACCTTAATGACAACGAAATTCCTACGTTTAAAAAATATATTGACGGATGGACCATGAATGACGGCGTAAAAAAGATGGGATGGTATGAGAAAGTTGCTGTCTTGTCGCTGAAAAATTCCACGCACAACGGGTACAAATCAATAATCGACACGCATCTTATCCCTGCCTTTGGATCGAAAAGATTGGATGAAATAACGCCTGGAATGATCAGTGACTTGATAAGCAAAAAGATAAAGGGCGGTCTAAGAAGTGGGACTGTTAAGAATATCAAAAACACTTTGAGCGCAATCATGCGGGATGCCGTTACTCCAGGTGAATTTATCACTGTTAATCCAGCACGCGATGTTCGTATTCCAAAACCGGAAGATGAACGGCAATCAAAAGAACCAGATCCAATGACCTGGGAAGAACGCACGAAACTGGAAACCACGTTCCTGGAACATTATTCCTATTATTACCCGCTTGTGATCTGCGGCTTTCGGACCGGCTTAAGGATCGGTGAAATCATCGCGCTGCAATGGCAAGATATAGACTTTCTTAAAAAGCTTATTTTGGTCCAAAGAAACATTACACGCGGTAAGATTACCACGCCGAAAAGCAGATCCGGGAGACGTTACGTCCGCATGACATCCCAGCTTGTCGAGATATTAAATCAACATAAGCGGCACATGGCCGAACTGACATTAAAGAATGGATGGAAGACACGGCCTGATTGGATATTTGTCAATACCGACGGCACACCATTGAACTACGGAAATTTTATTCATCGCGTATGGAATCCAGCAATGGATAAATCAAAACTTAGAAGACGGACGCCACATGATATGCGACACACATATGCAACCTTGAGATTGAGCAAAGGAGATACGCTGGCCGAGGTATCAAAAGAAATGGGACATTCCACAGCAGAGATCACTTATCGGACTTATTATAAGTGGATGCCGAGTGAAAGCAATTCTGACATTGATGAATTGGATTGCAACAAGACGCAACCCAGGCGCAACCAGAGACAAAAAAAGGACTTCGGAAAACAGCCTAAGTCCTTGAAATTACTTGGAGGCGGCAATCGGATTCGAACCGATGAATAACGGTTTTGCAGACCGCTGCC
>CAYMWM010000173.1:0-5481 GCA_964394185.1 uncultured Smithella sp. | reverse complement strand
GGCCGCACCCGGCAATTATGTTTTAAAGCGCACGCTGGAACTGGAATTTATCCGTAAAGACGGCAAAACCCTGTGGGAAGAATGCAGGTTCAGTTTCATCCGGGACGAGGAAGGGAAACCTTTGTCTATTCTGGGCGAAAGCAGCGACATTACCGAGCGGAAACAAATGGAGGATGAACTGCGGGCGAGTGAATCGAACTTCCATCATTCGCTGAATGAATCCCCGCTGGGTGTGCGCATATCGACCATCGAAGGTGAAACCATTTATGCCAATCAGGCGATTCTGGATATATACGGGTATGACAGCATCGATCAGTTGAAAAACGCATCCCTGAAAGAACGTTATACGCCGGAGAGCTACGCCCAATGGCAGGCACGAAAGGAACTAAGACTGCGGGGCGAGTCCGGTCCGTCCGAATATGAAATAAGCATCGTGACGAAAAGCGGCGAAGTGCGCCATCTGTATGTTTTCCGCAAAGCCATATTCTGGAACGGCAGGGTTCAGTCACAGGTTACCTATCAGGACATCACCCTGCGCAAGAAGGCCGAAGAAAAACTCAACCGGACGCTGGAAAATCTGCGGCAAGCCATCAAAACGACCATTCAGGTATTGGGTCTGGCATCGGAGGCAAGAGACCCCTACACCGCCGGCCATCACAGGAGAGTCTCCTGCCTTGCCCGTGATATCGCCAGGGAGAGGGGGCTTTCCCATCATATGATTGAAGGTATCCGCATGGCCGGTTCCATCCATGACATCGGAAAATTATCGGTTCCGGCGGAGATACTGTCAAAGCCCACCAAATTGACTGAACTTGAATTTTCTCTGATCAAGGAACACGCCCAGAGCGGATACGAGATGTTAAAGAATGTGGAATCGCCCTGGCCGCTGGCGGAAATTGTTTACCAGCATCACGAGAGGATGAATGGTACCGGTTATCCCAGAAATCTCCAGGAGGATGAAATTCTGATGGCGGCGCGTGTCATGGCCGTGGCCGACGTTGTGGAGGCCATGTCTTCCCATCGTCCCTATCGTGCGTCCCTGGGTATTGAAGCAGCCCTCGAAGAAATAGAGAGAAACCGGGGGACTCTTTACGATGCCGATATCGTGGATGCGTGCCTGAGATTATTCCGTGAGAAAGGCTATAAGCTTGCGTAAGACGGAAAAACAAATTCCATAAAAAACATGATGACAAGAGTGATTCCCGGTCCGCAAGACTGATGAATCCTGCGGATTTTACCGGCAGGGAATATCCTCCCCTGTTATGGCTTCTTTCATGCGGGAATTCGCTTTCGGACAGCGGTCCCGCGCGCCTTATTTTATCCGGGTCAGTTCACGGATCAGGCGCAGGCCGTTGTCCCGGAAGACCGCGTTGTAGAAGGCCTGGGAGAGGCCGAGCCCGAGCAGGGTATCGATTTCGTCCTCGCGGGGAAAAAGGACATTGGGGAAGTCCGAGCCGTAGAGGATGCGGTCACGGCGCGTCTCCAGAAATCCCGCGTCGAGATCGCACATGATTCCGAGGCGGGGAAGGTATGAAAAGGCCGTGTCCAGATAGAGACGGGGATGACCGGCCAGAAGCTCTCCGAACGCTCCGTACTCCAGCGCGCCCATGTGGGCGACGATGGCGGGGAGACCGGGATAGCGTTCGAGAAGTCTTTTGAAAGGGACGACGCCCACAAACTCGTTGCCCACCGGGCCTGTTCCCGCGTGCATCAGCAGGCGTTTTTCCCTCTCCATAACCAGCTCGTACAGGGGAAACAGCCTTGCATCGTCGGGCGAAAAACGCTGGACGAGAAGCTGGAGCTTGAAACCGAGGACGCGGGGATGGCCGATCATATCGGCGGCCATCGCGAGGCCGTCGGGGTCGTCGGGATGGAAGGCCGCGAAACAGTAAATATCCGGCATCTCCTCCAGAATTTTCAGGTTCCATTCATTGAGTCCCGCCGCGATATCCTTCCGGTGGGCGTAATTGGAGTAAACAACAGGGCCGACGCCGCGTTCGCGGAGGTAGGCGACGCTTTCCCGCCAGTAAAGCTGATGGAGGATGCTCCAGCCGTAGTCCTTGACGAACTGCCGCCGGATTGCATCGAACATTCTGTCGGGAAAAAGGTGGACATGAAAGTCCACGAGGGGTTCGGGCAGGCTTTTTCTTTGCGCCGGTATCCGGCAGTCTTTCGCGGAATCGCGTTGCACGTTCATGACTGAACTATAAGAATCCCGGTTAAGTCTGTCAATGCAATTTTAACCGCCGGGGCCTTTGTGTCACCCGTCAAACAGTCCGACCGGTGTCATAAATCCGGGCGATTTGACGGCGAGAACGGAACACGTCAGCTGGTCAAGAACGGCTTCCGCCGTGTTGCCTATGATGATTCCGGGAATGCCGGTCCGCGCAACGGTTCCCATGACAACAAGGTCTGCCTGCCGGCTTGCCGCCAGCTCCGGTATCAGCTTTTGCGCGTTTCCCTGCGGCAGATGAAGGTTCGGCGACAGTTTCTGATAAACATCGGTGCCGATACGTTCGCTCAGTTTTTCCATCAGCCGGTTGAGTTCCGATTGATGGAGGGAACGGTCCTTCTCGACATAAACGGTCATATCCTCATGCGTTTTGTCGCCGCGGCTTCTGAGATATTTCGCGGAAAAGGCTTCCCAGACATGAATCACATCCAGCGAAGCGGAATCGGTCAGCGCCAGCGAACAGGCCTGATCAAGAATTTCCCGGTTGAGGGCATCCTCTTCCCCGGAAACTTCCAGAGGCGTGAAACCGACCGCGGCCACAATGCGGCTGTAATGGGGTTTTTCGGGCAATTTCATAATCCATACCGGGCAGGGGCATTTGCGCAGTAAATGAATATCCGTGCTGCCGAAGAGCCTTTTGAGGAAAACCGGGTTTTCCGCCGGTTTCATGACCAGATCATGTTCGTTGCGCAGGACTTCACGGATAACTTCAAGAAAAGCCGTGCCGACGATCATCTTGTGTTTAATTTCAAAATGCTGAAGGAAAGGTTTTATCAGGGACGCGATGAATTCCCTGCGCATCTGAACCATGTCTCCCATATAGTCGCCGGTCAATGGTTCAATCACGTCCATAATGGTTAAGCGTGCCTGATTATTTTCAGCCATTGATACCGCGCGCGCAATGGCGGAAATCTGATCCCCGTTTTCGTCCGTAACATAGAGAATATTTTTAAATTTTTCCATGGCCACCTCTCTCATCATCACGTTGTGTCAGGGTTTTCCTGAAATCAGTTTTTGTGTTGACTGAAAAAGTCCGGTCTTGCGGACATCTGCCTGACCGGATCGTTTTAAGGAGCTCATTAACCGATTTAAATCGTATTGAATAAACTGTTACGCGGATTGAACCCGATCCCGGCCCATAACTCAAAAGGTATTATGCTTAAAATATATTAAACGTCACCGGACATGTCAATGAACAATTTGACAATAAAAAATGTACACAGGCTGGTAAAATGCCGCATGAAATTTAAATATTTGATTTTTATCATTTATTATTATAAATAAAATAATATGAGAATTGGTTTGCGGATGCTTTTTTTACTGCGGGTATCTGCATTTCAAGGCAGCGAACAACAAAACCATGTCTTCTCCTGATATTTATTCTTAAGGGACAAAAAATGGATGAATTGAGTGTTTTGATAACCTTTACCGTCGGACTTGCCGCCGCCCTTTTGTTTGGCTATGCCGCCGTCCGTCTGAAGTTATCCCCCATTATCGGTTATCTGCTGGCGGGCATCATCGTCGGCCCTTTCACGCCCGGTGTCGTCGTCAACCGGGCCATCGCGGAACAGTTTGCGGAAATCGGCGTGATTCTCCTGTTGTTCGGCATCGGGCTGCGTTTCCATCTGCGGGAGCTGATTGCGGTGTGGCGTTTGGCCATTCCGGGAGCGCTGATTCAGAGCACCCTGTCCACGACCGCGCTGGCCGTCCTGCTGCATCTGATGGGCTGGGACTGGACATCCGGATTCATCCTGGGAATGGCCATTTCGGTGGCGAGCACCGTGGTGATGGCCATGGTCCTGACAGAGTGGCATGATCTGCACGCCAAGATCGGTCATATCGCCATCGGCTGGACTGTTGTGGAAGACATTCTCACCGTTATCCTCCTGCTTCTTCTGCCCATTATTTTTTCACCGGACAGAAGCATGGATCAGAACATCGGAATCATTCTCGGGGGCGCCGGGATCAAGATTATCGGGCTGGTCGCCATTGTTGCGGTCCTCGGGAAATGGGTGATTCCCTGGGCGCTGGAGCATATCGCCAAAACGCGGTCACGGGAGCTCTTCACGCTGGCTGTGCTGGTTCTGGCCGTGGGCATTGCCGTGGGTTCCGCCAAACTGTTCGGCGTTTCGATGGCCCTTGGCGCCTTTCTTGGGGGCCTGGCTGTGGGACGTTCCGAGTTTGCCGCGCGCGCGGGCATTGACGCCCTGCCGATGCGCGATGCTTTCGCGGTGCTTTTCTTCGTTTCCATCGGGATGCTGTTCGACCCGTTGAGCCTGACACAGGTTCCCCTGGTCATCGCCGCTGTGCTTTTTGTGGTGGTGGTGGTCAAACCGCTGGCCGCCGCGCTGACGGTACGGATGCTCGGACAACCCCTGACGGCGGCCATTCCCATCGGGGCGGCCTTTTCGCAGGTCGGGGAATTCAGTTTCATTCTCGGCACGGTCGCCCTTAAACTGAATCTCATCAACGATGCCGGGTGGAACGCGCTGGTCGCCGCCTCCATCATATCCATTGCCGTGAATCCGTTCATTTACCGCGGGGCGCGCCGTTTATTTTCGAAGCCCAAAAAGGGCAGACCAGTGGTGAAAAGCCAGCCGCAAATCATTGATTCCAACCGCTGCATCCTGATCGGCTATGGTCCGATAGGGCAAATTGTCCACCATCTCCTCATGGAACGAGGCGCCGACATCACGGTCATAGACCTGAATCTGAAATCCGTCCGCCAGTTGCGCCATCAGGGGCACAAAGCGATCTACGGGGACGTATTGCGTCCGGGAACGCTTGAGGACGCGGGCGTCTCAACCGCCGGAAGCCTGATTATCAGCACGGACATTGAAGACGCGTCCGAGATTATCAAACACGCGCGCCTTCTGAATCCGGATTTGCAGATTATGGTGCGCTGCGGCAACATCCGCGAGGCGGATCAACTGCGCAGGGCCGGCGCCACCGTCGTCGCCGCCGGGGAAGCCGAAGTCGGCGTTGCCCTGTCGGAAGTGGTGACCGCCGCTGACCAAATGGCCTGCGCTACAGCCGCGGAACACCGGGACACCGTCCGTCGCATTCTCTATGATACGAATTTCCAGAAAAAAACGCCGTTGCAGAAAAAATAACACTGAAAATGGAATGGCTCAACGGTTTGAAACCGTTCCCTACAACGAGATTGCTGTGTTCGGTCGAGTCTTTTCGACACGACCGCTCCTAAGGCAGAAAAGTAGTGCGGGTCTTCAGACCCGCTAAAAAAGCGA
>CAYMWM010000172.1:0-5600 GCA_964394185.1 uncultured Smithella sp. | reverse complement strand
GCCGGCTCGCCGACAAAACCGGTTCCGGGCTACAATGTCCAGATACTCGATTCCGACGGAAACCAGCTTCCCAACGGTGAAGAAGGTTCGGTGGTCATCAAGCTCCCCCTGCCTCCCGGATGCCTGCCCACATTGTGGCAGGACGACAAACGCTATCTCGAATATGTCACGGAGCGACCGGGCTATTATGTAACCGGCGACGGCGGGCGTTTCGATGAGGATGGCTATATTTTCATCATGGGACGCATTGACGATGTCATCAACGTAGCGGGACACCGCCTGTCCACCGGCGCGATGGAGGAAATAGTCTCCAAGCACAAGGACGTTGCGGAATGCGCTGTCTTCGGCGCCGAAGATCAGTTAAAGGGTCAGGTACCCGTGGGCTTTGTCGTGCTCAAAGCGGGCGTCGACCGCAACCCGGCTGATATTGTCAAAGAACTTGTCCAGATGGTACGTTCCGAACTGGGCGCGCTGGCCTGCTTCAAGGAAGCCGCCGTTGTCAAGGCCCTGCCCAAGACGCGTTCCGGGAAAACCCTGCGCAGTACCATGCGTAAAATCGTTGACGGCAAGGATTACGTGGTGCCTTCCACCATAGATGACCCGTCCGTGCTCAACGCCATTGCCGATGCGGCCAAAACCATCGGTTACGGGAAGAAATAATTCTCTTTTTTCTTCCCCTGTTTAACAGATGAAACTTAAATCCTCTCCCTCTATGGGAGGGGATTTTTTTATGTTCGTAACTTACATGCTATGTTCTATCCATCTCCTTCAGATAGTTGATTCGTTCCAACAGCGGCGGATGGGAATAATAGAACCAGACATACCAGGGATGCGGGTGCAGATTGCTCAGGTTGTCCTTTGCCAATCGTTTGAGCGCGTTAATCATCGGCTCGGATGTTCCGGTCAATTCATGCGCCATTTTATCGGCTTCCCGTTCGTAACGGCGCGTAATCATCGCTCCAAGGGGACTGAAGAAAAATCCGATGCAACTGAAATAAACCGATACCAGCAGCAATCCCGCGTAAACAGGCATCTGAGACAATCCGAATGTTCTATACAGCGGCGGCCAGTTCACAATCAGATAAACAAAATAGAGGCCGACCAGTGACCCGGCAATCATAAAAATCAATTGTTTCAGGATGTGCTTCTTTTTCCAGTGGCCGATTTCATGCGCGAGCACCGCCAGTATTTCATCGTGCGAATGGGAAGCAAGCAGTGTATCAAACAGGACAATGCGCTTGGTCCTGCCGATACCCGTAAAATAGGCGTTGGTATGTTTGGAGCGTTTGCCCTCGTCCACCTGATAAATCCCTTTGGCCTTCAATCCCACCCGCGCCATCATTTCTATGATTCTTTCCTTGAGAACTTCATCCTTAATCGGTTCATATTTGTTAAAGAGCGGCGCGATGACAACCGGATAAAGCCACAACAGCAGGATTTCGAACAGGGTGAAAAACAGCCAGCCCCAGAACCACCAGCTTTGGGGCAGGTATTGAATAAAAGCCATGAAGGCGGAAAGCATAATCCCCATCAGGAAAGCTGAAATAATCAGGGATTTAAGCAGGTCGGTAAGCCAGAGTTTCCAGGTGATGGTGGAAAAACCGTATTTTCTCTCCAGCACAAACGTATCGTAAATATCAAAGGGCATTCCCGCAATGCCGCCGATGACCGCCAGCACCCCGAAAAAAATCAGCGCCTGCCAGATGAGGTGCGGTTGCAGTCCCGCGATTTTTCCGACAAGCACCGGCAATAAAAGGAACAGAATGGCCAGTTCCAGAATGTCTTCAGCCAGATTTTCCTTTGATGCCAGACGCGAGTTGTCATAGGTGTAATCCACCATTTTGGCCAGAGTGGCTTCATCAATCAAACCCTGAAAAACGGCGGGAATCTCCTTGCCGTGTTCGCGCAAATGCCTGATATTGAGCTGCTGTAAAATGTAGCGCCAGATTATCCGGCTGAAAAACAGAATCAGAAATAAAATCAAAAGTGCTTTTTCCATAAAATGCCAATCCCAGAGAGTAGTTTTAAATTACATAATCACGCTTTGCGGTCAATAATTTATTATCTTTTAAAAATTTGCTCCACTTCGGGAATAATGTACATCATTATTTCTCCAATCCGCCATATCTCTTTTTCGGCCCGGATTTCTTTTAATCGTCTTACCGACGCAGGCCGGTATCCAGTTCCTTTATTATTATAAAGCGAAAACTGAACGGTTACAGGGGCATTTGATCGGTGCCGGGCAATTATACATTTGCTTTTGTCCCCCTTTTTTTATCAGACCGATGGTCAGTTATGTAATTCCCGGACACAATCATAAGACACAAAAAGTTGACTGGCGGTCATAAAAAACGCTTGACAGAATCTTTTTTTGGATATAATATGCCAGTTAACGTAAGGTGGGCTTGTATTGGAAAATCAGTTATAATATCAATAGATTATGTCATTTTCGCCATTTTTGTAAATGGCATTCAATAGCCTTGTTTTTGAACAACAATCAATTTTGGGGGAGAACATAAAATGTCAGAATTTGTTAATAAGACCGTCGGTCATTTAATTAAAGAGACAGCCGGAAAATATCCGGAAAACATAGCGCTTATTTGTCCGGATTTCGGCATCAAACAGACTTACAGCGAATTTTACAAATCAGTCAGAAATGTCGCCAAAGGATTAATGGCCATCGGCATCAAGCGCGGCGATAATATCGCCGTCTGGACAACCAATATACCGGAGTGGATTTACCTTCAGTTTGCCCTGGGAATGACCGGCGGCATTCTGGTGACCGTCAACACAAATTACCAGACGCATGAACTGGAATACATCCTCAAGCAGTCCGATTCCACCTCGCTGTTTCTGATGGAATCGTACCGTGACATAAATTTCTACGAGACGGTCCGCAAAGTATTGCCCAATCTGGACAATCATAAAATAGGGACTCATGTGTCGGACAAACTGCCGTCCCTGAAAAATATCATCTATATCGGAAAAAGGGAAAACACGCCGGGCATGCTGAACTTCAATGAACTTATCGAACTCGGGAAAAAAATCACGGATGAACACCTCGATGACAGATTAAACAGCCTTGATGACAAAGACGTCATTAACATGCAGTACACCTCGGGCACGACCGGTTTTCCCAAAGGCGTCATGCTCACGCACCACAACATCGTCAACAACAGCCGCATGGTCGGCGACGTCATGGGCATGACCGAAAAAGACAAACTGCTGATTCAGGTGCCGCTCTTTCACTGCTTCGGCTGTGTGATGAGCTCCCTGAATTCTGTCTATCACGGCGCTACCATGGTTGTGCTGGAATCGTTCGATGCTCTCAAAGCGCTGAAAACAATCGATGCCGAAAAATGCACGGCGGTCAACGGCGTCCCCACCATGTTCATCGCGATTCTGCATCATGCCGATTTCGATAAATACGATACGACCTCCCTGCGCACGGG
Organism: uncultured Smithella sp.; assembly: GCA_964394185.1. Lineage (GTDB taxonomy): Bacteria > Desulfobacterota > Syntrophia > Syntrophales > Smithellaceae > Smithella. Next base: position 2,148 of record CAYMWM010000172.1, on the reverse strand, counting down.
CATTATGGCAGGAGCGCCCTGCCCCGAAGAAACCATGAATCAGGTGCGCACCAAAATGCATTGCCCCGACGTCGTCATCGCTTTCGGCCAGACCGAATCCGCGCCAGTCATGACCATGACCCGCCGTGACGATCCGGTTGATTTGCGCGTCTCCACCGTAGGCAGGCTTCTGCCGGATATCGAAGGCAAGATTGTCGATCCCGACCTCGGCATCGATGTGCCTCCCAATACGCAAGGGGAAATCGTCACCCGCAGTGAATGCGTGATGAAAGGCTACTACAAAATGCCCGAAGCAACGGACGACGCCATCGACCGTTACAAGTGGCTGCACACGGGCGACCTGGGAATGGTGGATGAAAACGGCTATTTCAAGGTAACGGGACGCATCAAAGACATGATTATTCGCGGCGGTGAAAATATCTATCCCCGCGAGCTCGAGGAATTTCTTTTCTCCCATCCCAAAGTGCAGAATGTGCAGGTCATCGGCATCCCCGATAAAAAATACGGCGAGCAGGTACTGGCCGCCATTCATCTCAAAAACGGATACACGGCGACACCCGAGGAATTCATTGAATATTGCCAGGGCAAAATCGCGCGGCACAAGATTCCCAAATACTGGGAGTTTGTCGAGGAATACCCGACAACCGCCAGCGGCAAAATTCAGAAGTATAAAATGAAAGAAATTTTTGAAAAAAAATATTATGTTAACAACGATTCCATGAAAGGTTAAAATTATGAGCAACATCATCGATCGCGACACCATAGGCGACATGGCCCGCAGGGCGGCAACGAAATACGGCGACAAAACCGCCATTATTTTCCGCGACACAAAAATTTCATTCTATGATCTCGAACGGGAAGCAAGGCGCTTTGCCAATCTGATGACCAGCTACGGGATTAAAAAAGGCGACAGAGTGGCGGTCTATGCCTACAACTCTCCCTATTATCCTATCAGCATGATGGGTCTGGCCAAAATCGGCGCCATTCAGGTACCCATCAACTTCATGCTCAACGCCGAAGAAATAGCTTTCATCATCAATCATTCCGGTTCCCGAATATTCATTGTGGAAGACACACTGTATCCGGGTATCTCCAAGAACAAGGATAAATTCCCTACCGTGGAGCGATGGGGGTTCATACCCCTGGAAAATCCTGACATTCCCAAAGACTGCTTTAACCTGATTGGGGAAATGGCGGCGATGCCCTACGATGAGCCGCAAGTGGAAGTCAGCGCGGAAGATATCGTGCAAATTCCTTACACCAGTGGAACGGAATCAAAACCCAAAGGCGCGATGCTCTCGCACCGATCGCTCATGTCGCAGTATCACAGTTGCATTTTCGATGGCCAGTACTCAACCGACGACGTCAGCCTCCACGCCCTGCCCCTGTTCCATTGCGCCCAGCTCCACTGCTTCCTCATGCCCTATCTGTATATCGGAGCCACCAATGTCATCATGCATAAGGCGGATCCTTTTGAAATGATCAGGCTCATAGAAAAGTACCAGATCACACATATGTTCGCCCCGCCCACGGTATGGATTGGAATTCTGAACCATCCGAAATTCAGAAACTATAATCACACCAGCCTGAAGAAGGCCGCCTACGGCGCCAGCATCATGCCGGTGGAAATTATCAAGCAGTTATCCGTCACCTTCCACGGCCTCAAGCTTTGGAACTATTATGGTCAGACAGAGATGGGGCCGGTGGCCACTATCCTGAAACCTGAAGATCAGCTTCTGAAGCCCGGTTCGGCGGGCAAACCGGTGCTGAATGTGGAAACAAGACTCATGGATGATGACGGAAAGTTTGTCCCGGTGGGAGAAGTTGGTGAAATCGTTCACCGCTCCGGCCATGTCATGACGGGTTATCTAAATGATCCGGAAAAAACCGCCGATGCTTTTCAATTCGGCTGGTTCCACAGCGGCGACCTGGGACGGTTCGACGAAGACGGCTATCTGTATGTTGTGGATCGCAAGAAAGACATGATCAAGACCGGCGGCGAAAACGTGGCGTCGCGCGAAGTCGAGGAAGTGCTCTACCAGCATCCGGGAATCGAAGAAGTAGCGGTTATCGGCCTTCCTGATCCCAAATGGATAGAGATTGTGGCGGTTGTGGCCGTGCCGAAGAAGGACGCAACGCTTAATGAAA
>CAYMWM010000171.1:0-5694 GCA_964394185.1 uncultured Smithella sp. | reverse complement strand
TGCTCAATATCGGCGGGCATCTGGTCTGGGAATATCCCTTCTGGTATTTATCCTTCAAAGGCGTCTGGCTGATTTTTCTTTTCGGCTACTTTCACTTTTTCTGCTTTGCCATTCTGGTCATCAGTCTGAAAACGATGAAAGCCAAGCTGATCACGGTCGGCATCATCTATGCGGTGCCGGTAACGATGAATATACTGGCGTTCGGATTTTGGGGTTGGAATTACTAAAGAGTCGGCAGATCTTTTGAAAAACGCTCACCTGCTGTGTTGTGCTGCAAGCCGTGCCGCTCAACGTATTTCCATATACGCCTCGCGGTTCGGTTTTTGCGCGCCTTGCATCTGAACATTTTTGAACAGCCCCTAATATTAAAAATTTATAAACAATTGAATGATATCTTATAACCTCAATGTGCTATTAATAATTGCGCTTCCCTCAAGGGAATGCGCCCCCGGTGAACAGCCCCTGAATATTATATTTTTAAACAACCGGATTATGTCCGATAACCGCCTTAATTTCCAGATATTCCTCCAGCCCGTATTTGCTTCTTTCGCGGCCGATGCCCGACTGCTTGTAACCGCCGGCGGGCGCATTGATATCGAAATCCGCGCCGTTAATAAACACCTGACCGCTGCGCATCTGTTTTGCCGCTCTTTTTGCTTTTTCCAGATCCGCCGACCAGACCGACCCGGAAAGGCCGTAAACACTGTTGTTGGCGATTTCCATCGCCTCGCTTTCATTGCGGTACGGCATGATGCACAAAACGGGACCAAAAATTTCTTCCTGGGCGATGGTCATATTGGCATCGACATCGGCAAAAATAGTTGGTTTGACGAAAAAGCCTTTTTTCAGGTGATCGGGTTGTTCCACTCCGCCTGTCACCAGCGTTGCTCCCTCGCGGATGCCCGTTTCAATATATTTTCTGACGGACTGCTGCTGATGGCCATCCACCATCGGCCCCATGTAAACGTTATCGGCGAAAGCGTCGCCCATCACGATGGATTCAGCCGTTGATTTGGCAATCGCAATCACGTCATTTTGTTTTTCGGCGGGAACAATCATTCTCGTCAGGGCGATGCAGGTCTGTCCCGAATTCAGGAAACAATTATACACCCCTTTGAAAACGGCCGTGGGAAAATCCGCGTCGGTGAGAAGGACATTGGCGGACTTGCCGCCCAACTCCAGCGTCACGCGCTTGATGGTTTTCGCCGCGGCCTGAGCTACCATGACGCCGGAACTTGTGGAACCGGTGAGGGACACCATATCAATGCCCGGGTGCGAGGCGATGGCCTGTCCCACTTCGGAACCCGTTCCCATGACCAGATTGAAAACACCGGGAGGGACGCCGACCTCTTCCATGACTTCAGCCAGAATGTAGGCGGAAAGCGGAGCCAACTGGCTCGGCTTGACGACCATCGTGCATCCGGCCGCCAGCGCGGGGGCCACTTTCCCGATCATTTGATGCAGCGGATAATTCCAGGGCGTGATAAACCCGCACACACCGATGGATTCCTTCACAATCTGCGTTCTGCCCATGGCATATTCAAAAGCATAGTTTTCCAGAATGGTGACAAAGCTGTTGATGGCGGCAACCGGCAGGCCGCCCTGAATCATTCTCGACCACGGAGAGGGCATGCCCATTTCCGTGGAAATGGTATCGCCGATTTCGTTTTGCCGCGCCGCCAGAGCCTGCCCGATTTTGGCAAGCCATGCTGCGCGTTCGCTTACGGGTGTTTTCTGCCACAATGGAAATGCCGCCCTTGCGGCTGCCACTGCCTTGTCAACGTCTTGCGCGTTTCCCATCGCGACGGACGTAAACGCTTCTTCCGTGCAGGGGTTAACCACGTTGATGGTTTTCGTGCCGCTGGGCGCTACCCACTGCCCGTTAATATATAATTTACTGCGTTCTTTTACATTGGCTTCCGATTTCATGTTTGCAGTTCCTTTCCCGGTTTTACTTTTCACCGGTCATGACGATAATCTTTTCCCGCTCCTTTAAACCTTTATGTCCATATGATTGATGAGAATCGCGTCCTTAATCGAATTCGGAAGAAACTGATTGAGCTTCAGAAAGAAACTGCTCATGAAATCGATTTGATTGAAAAGGGCGGGTTTCTCCGCCAGGATGACGTTGACGATTTTTTGCGCGGCCACAGGCGGCGTGGGAGCCGTTTTGATCAGCACATCGTCGCGCTCGATGAAACGCCGCGCCCGGTCGCGGTAGACCGATTTTTCCGGTGGCAGGACGTGGATTTTAGCTGCGAAGGTCGTCGACACCTGCGCCGGTTCGATCAGGGCAACCCGGATGCCGAAAGGCTCCACCTCGTATTTGAGCGAAAGCACCATGCCCGTGACGGCGAACTTGCTTGCGGAATAGATGGATTCAAAAGGGAAGGGGATGCGCCCGACCAGCGACGACATGGCGATGAGTTTGCCCGAGCGCCGTTCGCGCATCGACGGAATAAAGGCCTGAAAAATGGCGGCCGTTCCGATGACATTGATTTCCAGGCACTTGAGCGCCTTTTCAAGATCGGCCTCCTCGAAAGGACTGAAGAATCCGATGCCCACGTTGGAGAGCACCGTGTCGACACGCCCGTACCGCTCCAGAACGCGGTCACGGAATTTCAGGATTGCCGGACGGTTCGTTATATCGATGGCTTCCAGCAGATGATCCTCGCCGATTTCTTTAAGCTCTTTTGACAGAGTCGCGATGCCTTTGGCATCCATGTCGAATCCTGCCACCGTGTGTCCGGCCTCAGCCAGCATCTTTGCGGCGTGACGTCCCATGCCGTCCGCGCACCCGGTAATAACCACAATCTGTCCCATGCATGCACCTCCATTATTTATAAGGGGGTTTTTCAACAACCCTATTTTCCTTTCTTTGCCTCCGCTCGATACCATTCGCCCATCTGCTTCATGGATTGCCTGAAATCGGGATACATCATTTTATATCCCAGAGCCTTCAGTTTGCTGTTATCGACAATGTAATCATCATAAAGATATTTTACCGCGTCCAGTTCCAGATCGGGAATCCGGCCTTTGCGCGCCGAGATTGCGCCGTCCACCCGCGCGACGGTCTTCACCAGCCAAAGCGGCAGGTGCGTTGCCGGCGGCTTTGTGCCGAAAGCATCGGAAGCCAGCATGAGCGCTTCTTCCAGCGCCGGATGCGTGTCTTCGGCCAGATTGTACGCCTGCCCCACAGCTTCGTCGATGAACGAGAGATAATAGACGGCGGCGGCCACATCCTCGGCGCGGACATTCGATAGAAGCTGTTTGCCGCTTCCGGGAATCGCCGTGATGCTCGAAGGCCGCGAAAAAGCCTTGCCCGCGCCATCGTTGCACCTTGGGCCGTAAACCGTGCAGGGACGCGTGATAATCGCCGGGAGGCCTTCACGGATGCGCTCCCAGATGACATTTTCACCGTCGCGCTTGCTCCTGCCGTAGCAGTCATGCGGGTCACGGGGAGAATCTTCCTTAAACGGCGTCCCCTTGTAATATCCGTACACACTGGTGGACCCGACATGAACATAGCGTTTGACGTCGTTTTTCAGCGCCAGCCCTGTGATGTGTTTTACCCCCTCGACATTGGTGGTACAAAGCGATTCATAAGGGGTGGAAAAATTGCAGATAGCTCCCAGATGGAATATTCTGTCCACGCCGCCTTCAAAGAGACGGGGCAGTGTTTCGGGCTTTGTCAGATCGGCGGGAACATATTCGACGCCAAGACGATCAAAAAACGAAGTGTCCTTGCGGGGACGGGCTGTCGCTCTGACCCGGACGCGCTTGTTCGCGAGAAACTCCACAAGATGACTGCCCATAAATCCGGCCGCGCCGGTGACGAGGGTAATGCCTTTAAATTCCATGATCGCTCCTGCAAAAGTTTATCGTGACCCGAAAACGGTTTCAGTCTTTTTTCCTGACGGCCCCCTTCAGGTTTTTTTCTATTTCAGTCCGGGCATGGCGAAGCCATTCCAGATACATTTCATTCTGCGTGACGCCGAAATCCGCGAGCAATCGCACATAAACACCCTGACGCTCCCATCGTTTGCGGTTGGCCTGCCGCCGCTTCAACTGCGTTTCAAAAAATTCGATTTGTTCATTGATGATTTTCAGCGTCTGCTCGTCTTTCCCGAAACCGAAAAACGCGAACTTGAGCAGAAACGGGTCCCGGATGAGCATGGGCTTTTCGGGGGGCGCGGCCAGCCACCGCGCGAATTCATCTTTTCCATTTCGGGTTATCGAATAGAGTTTTTTGTGCGGGCCGCCGTTTTCCGAAGGGGCGACCTCCAGCATATCGATGAGGCCGTCTTTTTCCAGCTCTTTGAGGTTGGGATAAATCTGGCCGCAGTTGACCGACCACATGTGGCTGAAATTTTTCTCGATATGCTCCTTGATGCGGTAGCCGTGCATATCCGAGTAATTGAGAAGTCCCAGAATCGCGTATTTAATAGACATCAGAACTCCCTTTTTGAGCGGATTTATCTATTATTTATCTGTTGAGGTTTATTTCTTCATTAACTATATAAATTATATATACCTGCTTTTTATATACTTGTCAAGCAATAAATCTGTCACTTTTAAAACAATTGACATATCAACGGCATCACCCTATACTCTCAACGTCCCAGATAAACATCTTTTCAAACACACCTCTGATATTTGTTGGCTCCGCTCATTCTGAGATTTAACCGGCAGTGTGGTAAATTAAAAAACAATTAAAGGAAATGGAAATTGGCAAGTATAAGTTTTATTCCGTACAAAGGAGTGAGGATTGTATACCAGGATTGTTCGTATAGCAAACCCAACGAAATACTCGACCTTATAGAAAGGGCCAAAACGATGGTTGTCCTTCAGCCGAAAAATTCAGCGCTGGTGCTTATCAACGCCAAAGGCGCAAGTTTCAACGTAGCGATAACCAAAGCCCTCCGGGAGTTTGCGAAAGAAAACACACCCTATGTCAAATGTACCGCTGTGTACGGCGTAGAAGGACTGCAGGAAGTTGTCTTCAGGGGTATTATAACATTCACAGGCAGGAAAAACATTGTTCTTGTAAAAACGCTCGATGAAGGAAAGGAATTTCTCGCGAATTACAAGTAATTCGGGGGACATAACACTTAATTATATTGACAGGCAGGGGAAAATGATCTAAATATTACTTATGCCAAGAATAGCGAGAATAATTGCCGTAGATTATCCCCATCATATTACGCAACGCGGTGTGCGATCTATCAATATCTTCAATAGCGATAATGACCGAAAACAATATTTACAATTCATCAAGGAAGAATCCAAGAGGCACGATCTGGAAATTCTTGCCTGGTGCCTCATGACCAATCACATTCATTTTATTGCATACCGTAAAATGATGGGGTCAGGTCTTGAAATATCAGTTTTTTGTTGCGGAATATGAATTGAAATTTGTCTGACATCTTTGGAGAACGGCATGGCGCGGCCATTACGAATAGAATATCCCGATGCGGTTTATCATGTGACATCCCGCGGCAATGAGTGAAGATACATTATACAGAAGATGATGGGGTCAGGTTGAACCTACCCCAGTTTAACGGACACTTTAAAAAGTATACAGAAAAATGGTATACAAAGCAAAAGAAAGGAGGGGAAATGACGGGGTCAGGTCTTGAAATATCAGTTTTTTGTTGCGGAATATGAATTGGGCAGAGTTCGGGGGACACAACA
>CAYMWM010000170.1:0-5749 GCA_964394185.1 uncultured Smithella sp. | reverse complement strand
TCGTAACAAAAACAACGGGACCGGATTCGATCAACGTAAACGCTTTACTGATCTGCATTTTTTTCATATGCGTACGCTCCTATCCTTGTTTGCCTGACTATTAATAGACTTGTTAGAAACCACAACATCGTCTATTTTTCAGATAAGTTTTTTAGCGATTACAGATTACAATCCGGCACAAAAGCTGTCTTGATCATCAGTGCTTAGTGCAAGCATGAGGCTTATAATTCCAGACGGAAATCGTCTGAAATTTGCCGACGTGAATGCAGTGCGCTATTTTTACTACGATAAGAGCAGTAGTATCTGATTGCACAAATTCTTCCAAATCCGGATGTTTTTTAAGAAATATCGCTGCAAGTTCGTTGTGGCTTTTGCCTTTTGGAACATGCCGGGCCTCGCCCATGATCGTTATTGCCTCTGTCGCCATGAGCTTTTCCCGAATGTTTGACCGATTGTCGATGAGAATTGAAACTTTTTTTGTGTTAATGATATTCCTGAACTTTAGCGTTTCCTTAGGTGTGGCAAAGATGACCTTCTTGAGATGGGGTGTGATTGCAAAAGATATTATGGAAGTATAGGGTTGACCTTTATCGTTTGTTGCCAGAACGCCGAAGGACTGTGTATTATTGAATCGTTTGAGTCTCTCGAGGACAGGCACACGGCCAATCTTTGTTTTGCTTGGGATATGCTCTTTATTTTTCATTTGATCCTCCTTTTGTTTATTTTATCGTTGTAATGATATCAGGTGGAACAAACGTGTGCATTTTCCTATATTTTGGTTCAGGCTGCAAGCCTCAAACTATACTAGATTGATGGATTTTAAAGTTCTCTTATCATGACTTCTGTGCCGATTAAATCGGCAAGGGGAACGACTTTTAAACCTTTTGCGGAAAGCCCCTGCAATATCTTTTCAATTTCAGACAAGAAAATAATGTTGTCGGCTTCAGCGCGCGGAGAAGCATCATGCAATAAAATAATGTCGTCGGCTTTAACCTTTTTCAGGACAACGGAGGCGATATTTTTAACGCGGCGATTGCCGGCATCGAAGGCACGGCAACTGAACGTCACACAATACATTCCCAGTTTATCAAGCACTGACGGCAGTTTGGGGCTAATGATCCCCACCGGCGGCCGGAAGGCAAAAGTTTGCACACCCATTTCCTTCAGGACTTCCTGTGCTCTGAATACTTCCTGATAAAGATAATGATAACCTCCCAGCATCAAAAAAGGATTGTGATGGAAAGAATGATTGCCGATAGTGTGGCCGCGGGTAATGATTTCCCTGATAATTGCCGGATGTTTCAGGACGTTGACGCCCGAAACAAAAAAAGTCGCTTTGGCTGAATACCTGTCCAGCAAATCCAGTATTGGTTTTGTTGTCGTCTCTGCGGGACCATCATCAAACGTGAGCGCGACCTGATTTTGGCTGGTTTTACCGCGGCTGATGACCGGCAGGTAAAAGCTGCTCCGCGGGAAAAAAACGGCGGCAACACAAAGAATGACATAAAAAACGGCAATGGCTATTCCAAGCAGTGAATTAATAAAATAAACAGCGAAAGCTGTAGATAAAAGGATGATTCCTGTGATTTGCGCGGGGCTTAAAAACGGCGATTTCTTTTTCAATGACACCCCCGGAATGGTTTACTGAATCAGGTACTCCCACAAAGGCCCTGTAAAACCGCGTCTGTAAAGTTTGGGCAAAACGCGCGTCGCCTTGGCTTCACCCGCGCCGATAATCCAGTTTAAACGGCCTGCGGCATGATTTTCCACCATCTGCATGATTTCATCAACCCCGATTTCTGCGGAGCGGTAAAACACCGGCGGCAGGATATTCTCATCTTTGGCAATCTGGCCCTCGCGAAGAGCGACGTTATACAGGGCGGTGTGCGGATAGACGCGGATGCCACAGAAAAAGAAGAAAACGGCTCTGGCCAGAGAATCGAGGCCGGTCAATGTGTTTTGCAGAGTTTCCCTGTTTTCGCCGGGACCGCCCAGCAATAGATAATGTGCTACGTGCAGCCCGGCATCAAGAGCTTTTTCATGAGCGGCAAAAACATCTTTCGATGAAAAAGGTTTTTGCAAATTGGCCAAAACCGTATCGGATAGGGATTCCGTGCCGAATTCCACATGCGTCAGTCCCTTGTCCGCCATGTGTTTGAAATAATCAGCCGGCGGAGGGGTGGGAACAAAAAAACCTCCCCACGGAATGGAAACCCCGGCTTCAACAAACGCGTCCGCAACCTGCATGCTGTGGTCATAGCTGGCATTGAAGGCGGAATCAGTGATGAAGATATATTTTGCTCCGGCGTCCTGCAATTCCCGGGCGATTCGCGCAATTTCCTTCGGCGGAAAAAAACGCATCCGGCCGCCTTCTATATGCGGATAGGTGCAGTAACTGCAATGGAAAGGGCAACCCCTTTTGGTTTGCAGGTTGAGCATGCCGCCGTAAGACAGATAAAATTTTGTATGCAGGCTTGACGGATCAAAACGCCTGTTAATCGCGCCGTCAAAAGGAACGTATGCGATATCCCTTTTTTCCTTCGTCAGGATACCGGATATTTTTGTAACATCCGCATTTTTTTCCAGCGCGTCCAGAAGAAGCGGCAGCCTTTCGCCCTCGCCGACGATTCCATAATCGGCGTCCAGCTCCCGCATGAATTCAACGGGGAAAATTGTAAAACCGCTTCCGCCTAAAATTATTTTCGCCTTTGAATTTTTTCTGATCTGACGGATTAAAATCTGATATTCGGGAAGGAAGCTTTTGCACTTTACCACATCGGTGTTATCGATGTTGCGGATGGACACTCCGGCATAATCGGGAGAAAAATCGCGAATGAAGGCTTCCAGACTTTCGGGATTTGTATAATCGTTTAAATCAACAATTTTCGTCTCATAGCGGGAATCGAGGGACCCGGCCACATAATCCAGTCCCAGCGGATATACCGGATATGGAATTCTTAAAGTATTTGCCGAAATGAGCAGTATTTTCATAATCAGGAATAAAAACGTGCAAAACTTCTACAGGTCTTTTTTTATGTGAAAAGAGAGTTAACCCTATTTTTTCCGATTCTGTAAAATGTGCGTGGCCAGCGTGCGCACGGAAGCGAAAACCTTTACGCCCAGTTCCTTGCTTTCGATTTTGACGCCGTAGTCTTTCTCGATCATCATCACGAGTTCCAGAACGTCGATGGAATCAATTCCCGTATCGCCGCCGACAAGCCTGTCATCATCTCCCATGTCTTCGGGCTTGACGTCAATCAGTCCCAGCGTATCAATAATTTTAACCTTCAATTCAGCAATAAATTCTTCAATATTAGCCATTTAGCACCCCTGTCTTTTTAATATTGCAATCCGGATTTGAAGCTATTTCCCTGGCTTCATCACCCAGAATCTTCTCTAAAATAACTCTCACAATCAGGCGTCCGAGCGCTTTCACGTATTCCGTGCCGGTCAAATACATGCCCAGCATAAAAACCAGCCATGAAAAGCCATAGGCCAGAGGGATTCCGATAACACCAATCAGCGGTTTTTTCAACCATGACGCAATCAACCCTAAGGCCAAAAATGCCGGGATGATAAAAAGATAACTGAAAATAATCAACAAAAGCCCGATTATGACCGGTATGGTATGCTTCTCTTTCAGAACGCCAAGATCGGTGCGTTCGTGATGAAGCGCGTTTATGCAAAATTCCTTCCGGACGAAATAATGTGCGATTTTCTTTATGATACTCAAAATATTTCCAGTAAAAAGACTAATCGATTTAACTTTAATTCTAAAAGAACCTGACCCATCAACTATAACGGCATCCTTACCGTTCCATGATTCCCCCAACCGAATGTTTCGAGCGCAGCGGGTAATCCTTGTAGGCAATATCCTTGAATATGCCGGTACGGGCCTGCCCGACGGTGGCAATCAATTCATCATCCACATAAATGCGCCCGTCGCCGATGCCGATGCTCGCGCCTGATTCTTTCAGGAGGGAATAACGCCGCACGTCAACCTCAAAACGGACACATTTGTTGAACGGGCGAATCTGGCCGTTGAAAGCGACTTCGCCGCATCCCAGCGCCCTGCCTGTCCCCAGCGAACCGCGCCAGACACAGAAAAAACCCAGCAGTTGCCATATTGCGTCCACACCCAGACACCCCGGCTGGACGGGATCGCCGGGAAAATGGCACTGAAAATACCATGCATCCGGTTTGATATCCAGTTCGGCAACAGCTTTACCCTGCCTGCCGTTGCTTTCAATCGACAATATCCTGTCCATCATGAGAAAAGGCGGCGCCGGAAGTTTCGCTTCGAAATGTTCGGGAGGGTCATCAATCAGTTTGCCCCAGGCAAAAGCCAGAAGTTCTTCAAAGTCAAAGTGGTCTCTTTTTAAAAAATCCTGATATTTCATAATGAATTTTCTCTCTTTTTAGTAAACCGGAAACGGCAAACATCGTAAGGCCGCATTTTGATTCTGTTTTGGGTCAATTATAGGAAAAGGGTTCGTTTGTCAAAAGAAAAGATTCCCTTGTTGCAAATCTTATTTTTAAATGGCGTAAAAGCCCAATTTAAGTTATAAAACACGGCGATGAAAAACAGCACAAAGGAGAAAACAAATGAATAGAAGCGCTCTTCATAAAATAAGCTATGGATTATATGTCGTCACCTCCGGACAGGACGGAAAATTCAACGGCCAGATTGCCAATTCCATGTTCCAGGTCACATCAGACCCGGCAACGGTCGCCATCAGCATCAACAAGGGAAACTACACCCATGAATTAATAAAATTAAGCCGCAAATTTGTTGTTTCGATTCTTTCCGAAGAAACACCCATGACCTTCATCGGCAACTTCGGCTTTAAAAGCGGGCGCGATGTCAACAAACTGCAAAACGTCAAAACAAAAACCGGGGCAACCCAAGTGCCCATCGTCCTGGACAACACGGTTTCCTACATTGAAGTAGAAGTGGAAAAAGAACTGGATTGCGGCACGCATACCATTTTTGTCGGCAACATTGTCGAAGGCGATGTTGTAAGCAATGCCGAACCGATGACTTACGCCTATTATCAGAAAGTCAAGGGAGGAAAATCACCGAAATCAGCGCCGACTTATTCCAAGGAAGAACCGGCCGCAACTGCCCAGACCGCGTCCAATTACGTTTGTAGTGTCTGTGGATATGTTTACGACCCGGCCAAAGGGGACCCGGATAACGGCGTTGCCCCCGGAACAAAATTTGAAGATTTGCCCGAATCATGGACGTGCCCTGTCTGCGGCGCGGATAAGTCGAAGTTTGAAAAAGAAAAATAACGTAAAGCAGGGCTGTTAAAATAACCTAAAGGTCACGCGAACGCTCATCTGCAGAGCCTGCCCCGGCGAAGGCCGGCGTTGCGCTCCGTTCGCTTCGCTGCGGCATACGCCAAAAGTACGCCTCACTTCCAAGGCTTCGCGCGCCTTGCATCTAAGCATTTTGAACAGCCCCTGAATAAGGGGTTTGGTAGCCAGCGAAGTCCGGTTCACGTAGCGACGGTTACAAACCTTTCCGATATTTCTTTTTGACGGATGAGCATTTGAATTTTGTCCGCATTCTCCCACATATGCCCGTAACAGACCCCCTTTTTTAAATTGTTTTGGCCGTCCATTATTTTAGACAAAGTGGCGCCCTGTCCTTTTTTGGAAGCAAGATGGAATCTTGATTCCGCAGGATTAAAAAAAAGCGAAACTGCGGGGCTGTTGAAAAACGCTCATCTGCGGCGTTGCGCTT
>CAYMWM010000169.1:5465-5755 GCA_964394185.1 uncultured Smithella sp. | reverse complement strand
TGCGCGCCTTGGATTTAGCGTGCCGGCCCTTGGGCGACATGCGAATCCATTCCAGTTCGCGCTCAAGGGTTTTGATTCTGTCACTTTCCGCCTTTTCCTCGTTTTTCAGCCGGTTTTGTTTTTGCTCCAGCCATGACGAGTAATTCCCCTGCCAGGGAATGCCCTGGCCGCGGTCGAGTTCCAGAATCCAGCCGGCAACGTTATCCAGAAAATAGCGGTCATGCGTAACGGCTATAATGGTGCCTTCATATTTTTGCAGATGATGCTCCAGCCAGGCAACGGATTCGGCG
>CAYMWM010000169.1:0-5455 GCA_964394185.1 uncultured Smithella sp. | reverse complement strand
AATGGTTGGTCGGTTCGTCAAGCAGAAGAATGTCCGGTTTGTGCAGAAGCAGTCGACAAAGCGCGACGCGGCGTTTTTCACCACCGGAAAGTACTTTTACAGGTGTATCGCCGGACGGACAGCGCAGGGCATCCATCGCCATTTCCAGCCGGGAATCTATATCCCAGGCGTCCAGGGCATCCAGTTTTTCCTGCACGGTGCCCTGTCTTTCGCAGAGTTTCGCCATCTCTTCATCCGACATCGGTTCGGCAAATTTTTCGTTTATTTCATTATATTCATGAATTAAATCCATGGTGCTTTGCACACCCTGTTCCACAATCTGCCGCACGGTTTTGGCTTCGTCCAAATGGGGTTCCTGCTCCAGATAACCAACGGTGTAGCCGGTAGTAAGAATGGTTTTGCCCAAGAAATCCGCGTCCACGCCCGCAAGGATTTTCAAAAGAGAGCTTTTGCCGGAACCGTTTAAACCGATAACGCCGATCTTGGCTCCGTAAAAATAAGAAAGGTAAATGTCTTTGAGCACAGGTTTTTTTTCGTAGACTTTACTTACCCCGATCATGGAGTAAATGACTTTATTTCCTTCATTCGCCATAAAAGTTTGCTCTCCGTGATTCAGATTCTAAAGATAAGGGAATATACCTTGAATAATTAAATTAAAGTTGTTTTGGATGTTTTTTGAGCCGGAAAGAATGCCCATGTGACCGGGCAGAACAAATTCCAGATCAAGTTTAGAAAAAGCAAGAATGCTTTTCTTTAAAAGAGCGCCGCTGCCACCGGGGAAATCAGTTCGTCCGACACTTTGATCAAAAACGACATCACCGCAGAATAATGCTTTATGCCGGGGCCAGTAAAGACCGATGGAACCGGGAGAGTGGCCGGGGGCGAGAATGACTTTAAATATCTCATCTCCCAGAGCAACATCGCCTTCTTCCATCGGGAAATTGACATTCATACGCGGAACGTTTATCCCGAAAAGACTATACAGCTCTCCGCCGGCTCCCTTTAAAAATTCAATTTCTTTTACATGCAGGCCGACTTTTACCTTTTCCTGATCAAAAATTTCCGAGCCCTGAAAATGGTCGGGATGAGAATGCGTATTGATGACATAACGGATATCTTCCTGCTTAATTCCGTCAGCAGACATCTGCTTGAGAAGTTCTGGTACGTAGCCGGTCAGCCCCGGATCTATCAGTGCCTGCACGCTGCCTCCGATATAAAAACTGTTACAGTTGTTTTCAAAGGGGCTTGTCCATTCGTAAAAATATATATCGTCTTTTAATCTCATTTTCACTCCTGTGTTGTGTGTTTAGATGGAACAAAAATCCAGAGCAGGATGTATAATAATACTCCTGTCCCAAAACAGATAAGAAGCATAATAAACAGCAGACGCCAAGCCCAGGATGGAATGGGTGAGCTTTCGCCTAATCCTCCGCAAACACCGCTGATCCATTTATCGGAATCTGATTTTGTAAGATTTTGTAGCCAGTTGCCTTCTGTCATTAATTTTATCCTGTAAAATTATTTGTTTGCCAAATAAAGTTTTTGCAAGGGTAAATCCGATATCCTGTGACTGACACCGATAATGTTTCCGTCTTTATTCACGAGAATGATTGTCGGCACGCCGATAATGCTATAGTTATTGGCGACACTGCCGTCTGTATCAACCAGAACATGATACGGGAACAAATTTTCTTTGGCAAAACGCGCTACTCTTGCGGGTGATTCGTTTATATCAATGTATAGAAATTTCATTCCGCTTGCGGCGTATTTGTCATAAAGATTTTTATAGTGAGGCATTTCACTGCGGCAAGCGGGACACCAGGTTGTGCCGAAAAATATGATAACGGGATTACTGCCTCGTTGACTGCTTAGTTTAAATGCCTTTCCCTGTATGTCCTGTAAAGAAAAATCAGGCGCCACCGCATTTCCCCGTTGAGAGGAAGCTCCCTGTCTGCATCCGATAGACCAGAAAAATAAAACACAGACAAATAAAGTCATTAATACCAGCACTATTTTTTTGTTCATAAAAACCTCATTAATTATATTGATAAAACACCCGCAGTATACAGGAAATATTCCGCCGCGCCAATTAATATCAATCCGAAAACAATTTTTACTTTTTTCATCCATGGTCCTGATTTGGGCAGCGCGGCAATGACGCCCGCGAACGTACCGACAATGATCAGTAATGTACCCATGCCCAATGCAAAAATGAAAAGAAGAGCCATTCCCAGTAATATGTTTGTCTTCAGCGCTACATAACCCAATAAAACACCCAGGGCGGGCGCTGTACAGGGCCCGATGACAACACCGGAAACCGCGCCGAGAAGAAAACTGTTTAAAAAACCTTTTTTATTGTTTGGACCGGTCATTTTCAGCATTTTTTGTGAAACGGGCAGGGAAAAACTAAAAATATCAAGCATGGACAGGCCCATGAGCAGGCATAAATTTGCCATGATAAAATGTGTCCATGGTGTTGTTTGCATCTGACCGAATAATTTACCCGATAACGCGGCTGCCCCGCCCAGAAGTGAATAGGTGGAAGCCAGTCCGCCAACATAAAATAATGAGAGTAAAAATCCGCTAAGTCTGGATGATGAACCCTGGGCTCCGATAAAGCCGACCGTTACCGGAATCAGAGGATAGATACAGGGGGTAAAACTGATGACCAGACCTCCCAGATACGCGGCGAGAAATGCTAAAAGCAATGAACTTTCAAGATATAATGATAAATTGCTAATAATGTTTTCTAGCATTAACCCTGCCTTCAATTAGAACTTTAGCGCAGAATAAGAAAAATACTTTGGAGCGTCAAGCAAAAAAGATTGTCAGAGGTTAGATAAGAAAGCGCTTCAGATTCTATAGAATTCTTTTGCCATATAGAATATTTCATTCTGAATCTATTTATCATGTCCGGATTAAGTATTGATAATAAAAAGACCTGAACATTTTGTGACTCTCAAAGGAAAGAACTTCTCTCTTGCTTCTAAAAAAATTTTAATAATGCCATAAAGGATGCGCATTTACAGGCATGAAAAACGGATCAGTGTCCTGTATAAATCACAGCCATGATAGTGGCCTTGTTCTTTACGGATGCGTTTATAACATTGTGGGGAATATTGGCCAGGTAATAAATGCTGTCGCCTTCTTTGAGAACTTCCTCCTTATTTCCCAGGACCACTTTAATGGTGCCCTCCATGACCACAAGAAATTCTTCTCCGTCATGACTCGAGAGTTCAGCGTTGCCGGTGTCTGGAGTGAGAGTTACCAGGAATGTTTCCATGTGCCTGTCTTTAATGCCGCTTGCCAGAGACTGATACTGGTAATTGGGTCTGTCCGTACTGCCTGAAGAAAAACGTTTTATATTAAGTCGATCCTGTTTTCTCATTACTGAATAGCTGAATCCTGTTTTCTCACCCAGAAGGAAACTTGTACCGATTCTAAGAGCCTTGGATAGCTTGACGATAGTACCCAAATCCGGGAGAATCCGATGGTCCTCTATGTTTTTTAATTTGTCTTTATCAATACCGGAAATCTTGGAAAATTTTTCCAAAGATATATCCTGCATTTTACGTAATTCCTTGAGACGTTTTCCTATGGGAGTAACGACCTCTTTTTTTTCTTCTTCCTGATAATAACCTTGAACCTCATCAAAGAATTCCTTATATTCCTTGCTTTCACTCAAGACTTTCATTTTGGATGGCTCCTCTTTAAATTGTTTGATAAAATATCGTTTATTTATGACTCGGACGTCAGTTCAAAAGCAAAATTTGCATAACTATTCATTTACGAACAAATTTGGTGCGGGATATAAAGAACGAGATGAGACTTAATTTTTAAAATATAAGATTATCGTTCCTGCATGTCAATAAAAAATTGATTGACATAAGGTGAAAACATTTTTACGGAATGAAGAGGATGTACACATATTGATAAAGCTTATGAGAAAAAGGTAAATGAATTTAAACATAAGAAGCAAAAAGAACATTCTGATAAACATCGCTTTATTTATGAGTGTATTTGCAGTTTCCATCGGCATTGCAGAATTCGCTTTGAGTAAGATAAAGATTGAAGGATTATCAGGCTATAAAGCTTATATGGGAAAAATTGACTCCAAGATCTGTATGGCAAAGACGCGGATAGTGTTTGTTGATGGAAATAAATACGAATTAAATTTGGGCAACTGTTATCCGTCAGATCCTACAGGACTTTTGCCCATTAAAACAATGAATGCTCTGGACGGTCAATACTGGTACTGCGTTTCGTATGACGAACGGCAGAGACGTCAAGGATATAATCCGGAGAGAAAACGGCAGATTGCCATTGTCGGCGATTCCTTTGTTTTTGGTAATGGAGTAAAGGAGACAGATACGTTGGGGTACCTGCTAAACGAGTGCTATCCCGGAATCAATTTTCAAAACTGGGGCAAAAAAGGAGCCGGTACAAAGGCTGTTGCCGAGGAATGTGATGAAATTACTAAATCAAAGGCTAAAGTAGATGAGGTTATATATTTCTATAATTTAAATGATGTCCGGATGTCTAAAGAAGTTAGCTCTCACCAGGAGTTCATAATTGATTTTCAAAATATCCTGTGGTCAAACGATGAAAAGCGACATAGTCCTTTTATGAAATTGCTCTCAAAAAGTGCTCTGTTTTCATTAATCAGGAAAGAATGGATTTTACAACGGGAAAGTTATCTAACTGTAAAAAGCTACAAAGATATGTATTTGAGTGAAAATAATCGACAGGAATTCATTGACACGATGAACGATATTATGTTCATGAGAAATATGTTAGCTGCGCATGGTATATCTTTACGAGTGGTTATATATCCATTGATTTACAAAGATCTCTTGGGGCGTTATCCGTTTGAAAGTATTCATTCGGCTATCATTAAATCATGTCGGGCACGTGGAATCATATGTCTTGACGGATATGTACCTTTCAAAAAATATTATTCCATGAAAAATTTTGCTGTACATCCACTTGATTATCATCCTAATGGGTATTGCAATCGTGAGCTCGTTGATTATATCTATAAAGAAAATTTAATAATGGACAAACAGAAATAACTCTGAGATCGGTTTATGTATGAAAAATCAAAAAATGATTTCAATCATAAGTCCTAAAGAATGCCGGAACCGGACCAATTTCATAACCATGCTTGGCTGTGGATTATGCGGGGGATCAATTACCTGGTTTTTTTCGTGGTGAAATCAATCCTAAAACGCAGATTTTATTCATTCGGCAGGAAAGAGAATAGAGATGAGCATATAGTCCGCATCAAAAGCGATATTCTCCGTTCGATAATTGTCCGAATTAATTGAAAAATAAGTAAAAATAACCATGGGACATTCATTACGGATATCTGGTTTCCCATGGTAACAAAGATAATTTAATAAAAAATGGTGCCGAAGACTGGATTTGAACCAGCACAGGCGTACACCCACTAGAC
>CAYMWM010000168.1:0-5766 GCA_964394185.1 uncultured Smithella sp. | reverse complement strand
ATAATACATGAAATATCGGGCTAATGCTGCTTTATTTGATGGTTGACAACAACCGGACTCTGTTATAAACAATCGCCAACTAAATGCAGGTGGTAACCATGTTTAAAAATAAGAGATTTTTTATAATATCGGGCATTTTCATGTGCTTTTTATTTTGTGTCGCTGAGGTATCGCTTGCCGCGACGACGGCGGCGGCTCCGAAAAAACACGTCATCGTCATTGACCCGGCGCACGGAGGTCAGGACGCGGGAATAAAAATGACCGGCAATTCTTCGGAAAAGGATGTCACGCTGGCGGTTGCGCTGGCGGTGAAAAAGGAGCTTTCCAAAGAAACCAATCTGGAAATCATTCTGACCCGCGACGCGGACAAGGAAATTTCATTGGGTGACCGTAAAAAGAACATCGGGAAAATCAATCCCGACCTTGTCATCAGCCTGCATGCCAACGCCGGATTCGGCAAGAATGCGTCGGGATTTGAAATTTATTATCCGGACTTTGCCGAAGACGCAACCGGGGATAAGAAAAAGGCAAAAGACGACAAGGCTCAAGTTAGAAACAAATGCCGGAATGATTCGCTGAAAATGGCCAATATCGTTCAGGAGAATCTGAATACGCTGTTCCCGAGAAAGGGCCGGGGACTGCGCAAGGCGGATCTGCCCGTGACCGACGGATTGCTCGTGCCCGCCATGAGCGTGGAAATCGGCTTTGCCACCAATGCCGATGACAAGAAGAAACTGCTTTCCGCAAAAACGCAGGCGGATGTAGCGAAGGCTGTGGCCAAAAGCATTAAAGCATTTTACAGGTGATTCATGTTTCAAAGAAGCTCAGGCAGAAAATACGGCGAACTCAGGCCGATAAAGATAACCAATAACTACTTGAAGAGCACCGCCTCCGTTTTAGTGGAGTTCGGCAATACCAGGGTGCTGTGCGCGGCCTCGCTCGATGATAAAACGGCGCCTTTCCTGAAAAATACCGGGAAGGGCTGGCTGACCGCCGAATATTCCATGCTCCCCATGTCCACCGAGACCCGGACGGCGCGCGAATCCACGCGGGGAAAGGTGGGAGGCCGGACGCACGAAATTCAAAGATTGATCGGCCGGTCGCTCAGGGCGGTGACGGATTTAACCGCGTTCGGCGAAAAGACAATTTATCTGGATTGCGATGTGATTCAGGCCGACGGCGGAACACGGACGGCGTCCATCACCGGAGCGTTTGTCGCCCTGGTGGATTTATTCAAAAAAATGCGGGAGCAGGGAATTGTCAAAACAATACCCGTCAATGATTTTGTTTCCGCCGTCAGCGTCGGCATCATCGAAAATGAGATTCTTCTGGATCTGGAATACGAGGAAGATTCACGCGCGGAAGTGGATATGAATTTTGTCATGACCGGTTCAGGCCTTTTTATCGAAGTGCAGGGAACGGCCGAAAGGATTCCTTTCAGCAAACAACATTTAGCGCAGATGACGGAAACGGCCGAAAACGGCATCCGGGAAATCATCGCGCGGCAGAAGGAAGTCGCAGGTGACCTGAAAGAATGAAAATAGTGTTTGCTTCCGGCAACGAGGGAAAAGTCAGGGAAATCCGGGAAATGCTCGAAGGCACGGGAATCGAACTGGCTTCGTTGAAAAATTACGCAAACCTGCCCGACATTATCGAGGACCAAAACACCTTTCTGGGCAACGCCCTCAAGAAGGCAAAGATCATTTCCGATTTTACGAATGAGACGGTATTGGCGGATGATTCGGGTTTGATGGTGGATGCGCTGGGCGGCGAGCCGGGCATTTATTCGGCGCGTTACGCCGGAGCAAAGGCAACCGACGACGACAATATCAACCTTCTTCTGGAAAGATTGAAGGACAAACCGCAGGAGAAAAGAACCGCTTTCTTCTGCTGCGCGCTTGTATTATATAAGACAGACGGCAGTTACGATTCGTTTGAAGCAAGATGGCACGGAACGATTATCAATGACCGCCGAGGCAGCAACGGTTTCGGCTATGACCCGGTTTTTTATGATCCGGTCAGAAAGAAAACCGCGGCCGAACTGCCGCCGGAAATAAAGAATAAAGTGAGCCACCGGGGGCAGGCTTTCGCCCAACTGAAAGCGGCTCTCGTGGCGAGCCTGAAAAATGCATGACCCCGCCGCAAGCAGCGGGGAATTCAGGCTGGTTTTAGGCTTGCTGCCTGAACCGGAATATTCCGGAGCATTCGGCTAGATTGCTCCATCGAAAGAAAATCAGTGTCGGGGCGTAGCGCAGCCTGGTAGCGCGCCTGCTTTGGGAGCAGGATGCCGTGTGTTCAAATCACACCGCCCCGACCAGTTATTCCTAAAAACTAATCATTGATTATCTTCCCTTAAATAGAGTACGATTCACTTATGTTTCTGAAAACCAAATCATTTCAGGAGGTTGTTATGGAGAAAAAAATGAATCACCGTGCCGTTAAAATCATTCGCATTCTTTTAATCCTGAGTCTGTTGTTTTCGGCATCGTGCGTAGCAATGGGCGATCCCTCGGCAAAAACGGCGCAGGAGTTTGTGGAGAAATACTCCAAAGCTTACAGCAGCGGAAATGCGGGTCTCATCGCGAAAATGACCGAAGCAAGAGGCCAGACAGAGGAATCGCTGAAGGAAGAAGCCCGGAAGGATATCGACACCAAAGGTTTCGGATATGTTGCATGGTCCAACGTCCGCTATATTTCGGAGCAGGATCACAACAATTACATCCGGGTCAATGTTGAAATTCAGGGGGCGCGATCCTCGATCGTTCTGGTCAAGCGTGACGGGTTGCTGAAACTCACGCTCAATCCGGGTGATTATAAATAAATGAGTGGGAACGGTGGGGATGGTTCAATAAATGGCTAATATTAAAAAATATTTGTTTTTGATTGTATTGATGTTGTTGCCTGCGTGTTCTCAGGATTCGTCTGAGCATTCCGGATTGTCGCAGTATTTCCTTGACGACAATGCCGCTGGTATTCATGAAAGAATCAATAACATCTCCAACCTGACCATTGTTTCCAAAGATGAAAATGACCTGAGAGCGGAATACCGGGCGGGTTTCATTCTGGGAAAAATGCAGGCACAGGCGATTCTATCCGCACGCGACAACTACTGGGATATGTCCTATCTTCTGGATCCCGGCCACGGCTTTCCCAAACAGCATGGACCGACCCGCGCGGAACTGGATGCCGCCGGAGCCATATTAAATCAGAACTATGCCTACTTTATTAAATATCTGCAGGAGAATGCCGGTACCGATGCAGCGAACAAGCTCACCCGTCTGCTTTTCCGGATGCTGGGTATTTATCATGGCGCAACACTGGAGGGGCCTGCGGAAATTAATACATCCGGTAACTGGCTGCCCGATTCAGGTTTTTTCCGTCCGGAAGAACTCGTTCTGGGATATGAAATCGGTTCCCTTACCTTTATGGATATTTATTATATGAACTCCTTTTGCGATCTGATGGATGTTATTTCCTTCTCCACGGAAGCGGGCAGCAAAAGAAGCCGGATAGACAAGTGTTCGGCATCGATCAGCCGGACGGACAATGACATCATTATAACGCATAATTCATGGTTCGGATACCTTTCCCAGTCCATGGCGGTAACGCTGTATATTAATGACGACTTTATGACCGTTAACGCAATTTCACCGGGACTGATAGGCTCCGGTTCGGATTTCGGTTATAACAACAAGGGAATCATGTTCAACGAGACCACGCATCGCGCCTCCTATACCAGGCCGAAAACAGAAGCGATCTGGAGTTTCTGGCGCTCCACACTGGCGGAACAGTTTTCCGCATCCATCAGCGATTTCTTTAATTATATTTCTCTGGACAATTCCGGCACATACCTCAACGGCTATATGCTTGCGGACAGCAAGACGAACGAAACCGGACTTGTAGAAATGTCCTACCGCTGTTTTGTTTATTACGTTTCCGACGGCGGACCCTATAACGTCAGCACCAAATCAATGGATGGAGGCAGTTGCTCCGCCGATTACGACCATGAAATGGTTACGGCGGAATATGTGATGGGAATCAACTTTCCCGCCTCGACGCAGGTTAAAAACGATCTGCAATCCACGGACAATCGTCCCGCAAGAAGGCGGCAATTCAGGCAAATGCTGCCGGAGGTCAATAATGTTGAAGACGCCAAGGCGCTGATTACCTATACCGACCCGGCTAATCCTCTTTCCATATATGGGCGCTGGGATCTCGGGTATGGTGAAACCTCTTATCCCAAAATGATTCCGGAAGGGTCTATTGATGCCAAGGTAGCCTCGGCCACCATGGCCCGATCCGCGATGAGCCTGAAAGGGGAACTGGATACGGCCTCCTCCGCCTCCGCTTTCTGGATGCTTTACGGCACGCCGCACGTCAATGGTCATCCTTTCATCTGGAGCCGGTCTTCGTGGAGCTGGCAGAAATTACGTGATGTCCCTGATGTCGTTGACGGCAAATTTACACATTTAAAAATGCATCTGCGCTGAACGATCGTGAACTTTGACAGGGGAAAATCCGGTTCCGTCATCAGGACCGTTCTGTCGATTTTCCACGTTGACAGGAAAAATTATGTTATTTATAATATAATCGACTTTGTGTTTTTTAAATTAATTTAAATTTCTACGAAGGAGGATTGCTGATGTATGACATTAGGGCAGATGTGAAGAGGCATTGCCTCTTTATTACACTGAGGGGTTTTTTACAACCCGACGAGGCAAAGGAAGCCGCTGATAAAGTCATTTCCGAGGCGGAAAAACTCGGGACGGGATTCGCGATCGTCAACGATATCTCGGAATTCAAACCGGCATCGGAGGAAGCGGCGGCTCATATCAAACGCGCACAGGGCGCGATGGCAGCCAAAGGCGCGAAAAAGGTCATCCGTATTGTCGGCGCTTCGGTTCTCGGTAAGCATCAATTCAATCGGACTCAGAAAGAAGCCCAGGCCGGCTATGAAAGCATCGAAGTAGCCACGATGGATGACGCCTTGAAGCTTCTCTAATCAATTTAAACACGTTTCCGTCAATCCCGGCACAGGGTCCCTGTGCCGCAGTCCCCATGGCGCCTGTTTTTTAAGATAAGAAACAGGATACACTCAATTATATCAAAAGAGTTACCTGATGAATGAGCTTTTACGGCTGTTTGCTGTTACATGTCGTCATTGAAATGTTACGTCCCTTTCATGTCCAAATTTGTTGACTAATAAATCCCTGACGATTATAGTTTTACTGACATCGGGCGGTCCTCGGATCAGATCGGGGAATAAAGGCTAACTTCATCCAAATCAGGAGGTTTTTTCCCATGCCGGTATCCTACATCCAATACAAAGGGAAAACGATTCTTTATGTCGACTACAGAAATATGACCGGAGAACAGACCAAAGAGGCCATAGCAATCCTTGAGGAAGAGGCCAGGGAATTGCAAACATGGACAAAAAAAGGACTCGTTCTGACCGATTTTCGCAATGCCAAGGCATCACAGGATTATATGGTACACGCGAAAAAACTTGGCAAGGAAGTCTTCGCGGATAAGATACAGAAAAGCGCCGCTCTGGGCATTACCGGTGTTAAAAATATCCTTCTGCAGGCCTATAACGCCTTCTCTAAAGACAAAATCATTCCCTTTGACTCGGAAGAGGATGCGAAGGAGTGGCTGATTAAGGATTAAAGATAGGGGCTGTCTAAAATACCCAGCTGCTTTGTTACGCTTCAGCCTTGTGGCGTTGCAATGTGCGCAAAAAGTACGCCTCACTTCCAAGGCTTCGCG
>CAYMWM010000167.1:0-5845 GCA_964394185.1 uncultured Smithella sp. | reverse complement strand
TATATGGGAGTTGCAAACCGTTTATTGATGCTTGTACGACAAAAGATTTTGAGTTGAAAGTAATCGATAAGAGACAGGAACCTTTCATTATCCGCTCGACACCCAATCGATTGATTGTTTTGTTTAATTTGATAAAATTCATCCCCCACATTTTTATCATCAACGGAAAACTCAATAAACTAATCAATGAAATTAATGCCGATTACGTTGTGGTAAACAGCTCCAAAACACTTTCCTTCTTAATTCGAAAAAAATTCCGGGCAAAGATTATTTTTTATGCTCACGGATGGTTTCTTCGTAGACAACTATCGAGAATAGACAGATATCTACTTAGAAAGTTCGTCGATAAATACGTGTGTGTCTCAGAAGCGACAAGGCATGCCCTCTATTGTGGTGGCATAGCTTCGTTGAAAGACTTGTTTGTAGTGCACAACGCCATTGACGAAAATGAGCTTCGACAAGATATTGCAGACATCGCCAACTCCGAAGGCTGCTTCAAAATTCTTCATTCTGGTGGTTTCTTGCCCGCCAAAGGTCAGCATGTTTCTATTGAAATTGCGAAGAAATTAAAACAGGAAGGATTTAATTTTAAGCTAATATTTACCGGAATTATTTATAAAGGATATGTTTCGCAGAAATACTACGAGCAGGTTCAGCAAATGATTAAACTATACGAATTAGAGAAGCATGTTCAGGTGGTTGTCGGCAAATCAAATGTGATAGATTATTTCAGGGCCTGTGATGTGTTAATTCAACCTTCAGATACGGAAGGATTGCCCCTGACAATTATGGAGGCGATGATTCTGAGAAAGCCGGTGATTGCCAACGCGATAGGGGGAGTGACGGATTACATCCTGAATGGGTATACGGGTTATATTTCCAGATATAATTGCGTGGAGGATTATGCCTCTTTTATTCGCAGGCTTGCTGCCGATAGGACGCTTTATGATTATATCGCCTCGAATGCTTATTCGCTAGTAAAAAACACGTTTACCGTCGAATCACAAATTGAAAGCATGAATAGAGTATTCCGCTAACGACTAATAAAATGACGGACAACAAAGGATTGGTTTCGGTAATTATGCCAGTTTATAACGGTATGCCGATGATACAGGCTTCAATAGCGTCTCTCTTGGAACAGACATATTCGAATTGGGAGTGTGTCATCGTAAATGATGGCTCAACCGACAGTACACGAGACTATTTAGCCTCACTGACGGACGCAAGATTTGTGATTCATCACTTTGACAAAAACAGAGGGCGGCCACAGGCCCGACAGAAAGGATTGGAATGTGCCAGGGGGGAGTTCATAGCCATGCTGGACGCAGATGACATCTATCATCCGGAAAAATTGGCAGTTCAGGTCGAGGTCATGAATCGACACTCTCAGGTCTATCTTGTTGGTGCAGGGATGTGTTCATATGGATCTAATGTTGACTTTATTCGTATTCGCAACAAAGGAGATGGCGCGGTTCGTCTGTTCGATATTAAAGATTCATTTCCTTCAGCCCATGCCCCTTCTCTATTGAGACGCGAACATGCCGTCAAGTTTTCATACGATTTCAATCTCATGCTCGGTCAGGATATAGATTACCTGCGCAGATACCTCAATGGGAAATTTTATACTAACGTTCCACGGGTTCTTTATTACTACTCTGAGTTTGATTCCACCACAAAAAAGAAAATTCGTAGTGTTTATAAAATGTATGCTAAAAAGTTTTTCAAAACAGGAGAATATGTTAATTCTATCAAGCATGCCGCAAAACTGATTTACAGTTATGTCGTTTATCCTTTTTTGAGCCTGAACAATATATTGAAAAAACGAGGGGCAGAACCGACGAATCACGAAGCCAAGGAATTTCAAGAGTATTGTATTCCCAAGATTATGAGATTAAAAGGTTAAGAAATTTGACATCATTCTTGTAGAACACCTATTTTTGGTTGTAAGTGCAACGGCAAAGTTCGTATCACAAACCGTTTTCCCTATTTACACATGAGTACACGCGTTTTGCAACAGCTTTCGGATACTGTGCCGGGCTGCGCATGGCAGTCGAATACCGCTCGGATAGTTGCTTATAAAAAAAGCCTTGTCTAAACTGTCAGCGTTTTTACATGTGAGATGTCCAATCAATCAAGAAATAAACGAATTTGCTTTGTTACCACCTTGCCGGTAACCTTGAAAGCCTTCGTGTACCCACAAGCCGAATACCTTTTGCAAAACGGATGGGATGTCACGTGGATTTGTGCCGAGGACCCAAATTTTCATGATGAAATTCCAATAGGGGTCCATTATGTTTCATTGCCGTTCAAACGCGGGATTGATTTCTTTGGTATACCACGCGCGATTTTTAAACTGTACCGATTGTTCAATCGTGAGTGTTTCGACATTGTTCAGTATTCAACGCCAAACGCGGCTTTTTATGCAAGTACTGCTGCCTGGTTGGCTGGCGTTAAGGTGCGTTTATATGCACAATGGGGAATCCGCTATGTTGGTTTTCATGGGGTGCCCCGCAAATTATTCAAAATTCTGGAGCGCTGGTGTTGCAGATTTTCAACCATCATTGAACCTGACAGCTTAAGTAATCTGGAAGTTTCAGTAAAAGAGGGTCTTTACCCCAGGAATAAAGGGCGGGTGATCTGGAACGGTAGTGCCTGTGGTGTCAATCTTGAACGCTTCGATATTAACAGAAAAAATGAGTGGCGAAATGAGTATCGTAAAAAGATTAACTTGGAGCCCCATCATCTTGTCATTGGTTTCGTCGGTTCTATCCGCCGTGATAAGGGTTGTAATGAATTGATCTCTGCTTGTCGCAGCTTTTTTGGAGACATGCCGGATACGCGATTGCTGCTCGTTGGAGACAAACATTTTTGCGAGACCATCGATAGGGATTTACGTGATTGGGTTGCATCATTTCCTCAGGTGATACATATCCCTCCAAACAACGAAATCCCACAATACTTGGCGTGCATGGATATCTTTACTCTGCCGAGTTATCGTGAAGGGTTTGGTATGGTTGTTGTTGAGGCCGAGGCGATGGGTGTTCCAGTGGTGGTCAGTAATGTTCCTGGTCCAATCGATGCGATACGGAACGAGGAGACTGGGCTGGTTGTTCCGGTAAAAGATGCTAAAGCGTTAGCAGACGCATTGCAAACATTATTGAGGGACAAGGGCAAGCGATTAGTCTTTGGTGAAGCCGCATCCGCATTTGTCCGCGATAATTTCGAGCAAAAAGAGTACTTACAGCGTGTTCTTGAAGATAAGGAAAAACTTCTTCTGGGCAAGCATTGTGCAACAAAGGGTCGTGCGTGGGCAGCCAAACGTTTTTTTGACCTAAGCCTGACAACTGCCGGGCTGCTCTGTATCTGGCCTTTGTTTATTGTGCTCGCGCTACTGGTGAGATACAAGCTCGACTCGCCTGTTTTATTCTCCCAGCAACGCCCCGGGCTTGAAGGAAAACCTTTTAAACTATATAAATTCAGAACCATGACCGATAAGCGGGATGGCGATGGCAACCTGTTGCCGGACTCGAAGCGCCTGACCGGGTTTGGACGTTTTCTCCGCAAGACGAGCCTTGATGAGTTGCCGGAATTATGGAACGTGCTGAAAGGGGACATGAGTCTGGTGGGACCAAGGCCGCTGCTGATGCAGTATCTGGCGCGGTACACACCAGAGCAGGCCAGGCGACATGAGGTTAAACCGGGCATGACTGGATGGGCCCAGGTAAACGGCCGAAACGCCCTTACCTGGGAAGAGAAGTTTAAGCTGGATGTTTGGTATACAGATAATCAGACCTTATGGCTGGACTTGAAAATCATAGTGATGACAGTATGGAAGATTTTGAAAAGAGAGGGGATTAACCAGTCTGGTCATGCCACCATGCCTTTTTTTATGGGTAATGAGGACGAAAAAGATGCATGAACTCAATATACTGTTTACTAGTGCAGGAAGACGGGTATCCCTTGTACGCAAGTTCAGGAAAGCAATGCAAGACGTTGGTGTGACTGGGAAACTTGTGTCGACAGATCTAAAAAAAAATGCACCCGCACCTTTTGTGGCTGATATCCAGGAGCTGGTGCCGCGGGTGAGTGATCCAGCTTATATCGATGCACTGAAACATATTTGTCTACGCCATTCCATTGATATGGTGGTACCGCTCATTGACACGGAATTACATCTTCTCTCGTTGGTCAAGCGAGAATTCGCTGATATGGGTGTCACGCTTCTTGTTTCCTCTCCCGAAGTGACCGGCATATGTTTTGACAAGCGCAAGACTGCACAGTATTTTCGCCAGATTGGTGTTCAGACTCCTGAGATGTTTGATGCTGATGTAATCCTTAACGATCCAGATGCCAACTATCCTTTTTTAATGAAACCAGCGAACGGAAGCAGCAGTGCTGGTGTAACTAAAATCAGAAATGCCCGAGAACTGGAATTTTTCAAGGATTATATTTCTAACGCTATCCTACAGGAATACATTGTCGGCGAAGAATACACACTCGATGTTCTTGTTGACCTACGCGGTAGGGTTTGTTCTGTTGTTCCACGCCTACGGATTGAGACGCGTGCCGGTGAAGTAAGCAAAGGGATGACGGTAAAAAACCAGGCAATCATAGCTGCGGGCAAGAAGGTAGTTGAGGATTTGCCCGGTGCAGTTGGTTGCATAACTGTTCAATGCTTTCTTACCCATGAAAGTGATATTAAATTCATTGAAATTAACCCACGGTTCGGCGGGGGTTTTCCCCTCGCTGCGGAAGCAGGCGCAGATTTTCCTCGATGGATTATCGAAATGATGCTCGGAATTGAACGGACATACGCCATTGACGACTGGCAGGATGGTATCGTTATGCTCAGATATGATGATGCCATTTTTGTCACGCGAGATGCTATCCGATGATAATGGCTGTCATATTTGATCTTGACGACACCCTGTTTCCTGAGAGTGATTATGTTTTGAGCGGATTCAGGGCGGTGGCATCTTGGGCCGAAAATCAGTTTAAGATACCAGCTCTAAAGGGCCTTCACGAACTTTGGACTTTCTACCAAAACGGCGTTAGAGGCGACACGTTCAACCGCTGGTTGGCCTCCCATTCAATATATTCCAAAGAGGCTGTTAATAATCTAATTGTGGTATATCGCGAGCACACACCCCGAATAGTTGCTTTCCCAGAAGTCCCGCAATTGCTGAAGGGGTTGCGACTCAATTATCGTTTGGGCCTACTCAGCGATGGCTATTTGTTGGCCCAGACGAAGAAGTTATCTGCGCTCGGTCTGGAATCGTTGTTCGATGTCATAGTCTTTTCCGACAAGTGGGGTCTAGACTCATGGAAGCCATGTACTCGACCTTTCCTTGAGGTGTTAAGCCAGCTTCACATAGAAGGCTCGTCGGCGGTATATGTGGCTGATAATCCGCTTAAAGATTTCATTGGAGCACGTGAAGTAGACATGTTGACAGTTAGGATCCAACGCATGGGAGGGGAATATGCTGATAGAGTCCCACCGACACCTGCGCATGAACCACATATTACCTTGAATGACCTATCTCAGTTGCCCGACGTTCTTGCCTCGAAATATACATGGAGGATCTCTTGAACACTCCCCGTATATTCCTCTCACCGCCTCACATGAGCGGCAACGAAGCGGCGTTTGTCGCCGAAGCCTTTACGAGCAACTACATTGCACCTCTTGGCCCGATGGTCGATGCCTTTGAGCAGGAGTTTTCGGCAAAGGTAGGCATTGATCATGCAGTGGCGCTATCGAGCGGTACGGCGGCCATACATCTTGCCATGCGTTTTCTGGGAGTTGGCAGAGGCGATACGGTGATCGCGTCAACCCTGACCTTCGTGG
>CAYMWM010000166.1:0-5940 GCA_964394185.1 uncultured Smithella sp. | reverse complement strand
ACGCAGGAGTTCCACAACCCGCGGGAAAAGCACGCGGTGAGCGCCGGACAGACAGCTCAAACCAACCAAATCAACGTCTTCCTGAATGGCCGCCGCCGCGATCTGTTCGGGCGTTTGATGACAGCCAGTGTATACGACTTCAAATCCGGCATCACGGAAGCAACGCGCCAGAATACGGGCGCCGCGGTCGTGCCCGTCCAGCCCCGGTTTGGCAACCATTACGCGAATTTTTCTTTCCGGCATAAAATCATCTCCTAAACTTATTCGTTACCAAATTAATCATGCACACATATCGTTTTAATGATTTGTCGTATGAATGCGGCTTTGCCTAATATAATCCGGGGTCTTTATACTCCCCGTAAACTTCACGGTAGACGTCGCATATTTCCTGTAAGGACGCCAGATTTTTCACGGCTTCAATACAATGCGGCATGACGTTCTCACCTTTTTTACAGGCGTTTCTTATATTATCGAGAGACTTTTTAACGGCGGTGTTGTCGCGCTTGCGGCGCACATCACGGAGCCTTTTAATCTGTTCCTCGCCGACTTTTTCATCGATTTCCACAAGCGGAATGGTTTGCTGAGTGTCACCCGTATATTTATTGACACCCACCATGATTTTTTCGTCCCTTTCCAGTTGCGCCTGAAATTTATACGCGGCTTCGGCAATTTCCATCTGCGGGAAGCCTTTTTCAATAGCGGCGACCATTCCACCCATGGCGTCAATTTTGTTGATATAGTCCCATGCGGCTTCTTCAATCTCGTTGGTCAGTGTTTCGATAAAGTATGAACCGGCCAGGGGATCAATCGTGTTGGCCACTCCGGTTTCTTCAGCCAGAATCTGCTGGGTGCGCAGGGCAATTTCCGCTGCCTGTTCCGAAGGAAGGCAGAATACTTCATCCAGCGAATTGGTATGCAGAGACTGAGTGCCGCCCAGAACAGCGGCCAGTCCTTCGACGGTCGTGCGAACAACGTTGTTATACGGCTGTTGTGCCGTCAGTGAACATCCCGCTGTCTGTGTGTGAAAACGCAGCCACATGGAACGCGGGTTTTTGGCGTGGAAACGGTCGCGCATAATTTTCGCCCAGATGCGCCGCGCAGCCCTCATCTTGCAGATTTCCTCGAAAAAATCGATGTGCGAATTGAAGAAGAAGGAAAGACGCGGGGCAAAATCATCCACATCCATTTTCTTGCGGCGAATGACATCTTCCACATATTCGATGCCGTCGCGAATGGTAAAAGCCAGTTCCTGAATGGCTGTGGAACCCGCTTCGCGGATATGATAACCGCTGATGCTGATGGTGTTCCAATTGGGCACGAATTTCGTTCCGAATTCAACGGTGTCGCTGATGAGTTTTACCGAAGGTTCCGGCGGGCACATGAAAGTCTTTTGCGCAATGAATTCCTTGAGCATGTCATTTTGAATGGTGCCGCCGATTTTGGAAAAGGGCACGCCTTTAATGTCCGCCGCCGCGCAGTACATCGCCCATAAAGCCGTGGCGGGAGGATTGATGGTCATGGACGTGGTGACCTCGTCCATGGGAATTCCTTCCATTAGATTGAGGAAATCTTCCAGCGTATCTATCGCCACACCGCATTTACCGACTTCACCCAGCGCCTTGGGCGAGTCGCTGTCATACCCCATAAGGGTCGGAAAATCGAAAGCGGTGCTGAGTCCGGTTTGACCTCCGCGTAAGAGCATTTTCCATCGCTGATTGGTGTCCTGAGCGCTTCCCATTCCGGAGAACATACGGAACGTCCAGTACTTCCCCCTGTAACCGGTGACCTGATTCCCCCTGAGATAAGGAAATTCACCGGGAACGCTGATGTCCCTGGCAAAATCGATGTCTTTTATATCTTCCGGAGTATAAAGTCTTTTGATTTCCGTGTCCGAAACGGTAGAAAATCGCGCTTTTTGATCAGGATTGTTCTTTAATGACTGTTCAACTTCGTCCTGCCATTTTTTGCTCAGCTTTAAAGATGCATCTTGCATTTCTTTTGAGAAATACACGGTTAATGTCCCCCGTATTATTTGGAATTATTAAGAATATACGTCAAAAATGCTTAAAAAGCACTAACTCCAATCTTTTATTTTTGTCAAGATATATTCAAAATAAGCATATATAGTCAGTATTTGATTTACTGCAGATAAGTTTCGCTAAACGCTCTATATTAAAGAATAATCAGACGCCTGATATATCTTTAATAAATGAAAAATGCACTCCCGTAAGTTATACGTGAGTGCATTTTAATTTAATCATATAGTTATGTATAGATTATAGAGGTTTTACATTTTCAGCTTCCAGCCCTTTTTTGCCCTGCTGTATATCAAAAGATACACGCTGTCCTTCGGTCAATGTTTTAAAACCGGTAGTCTGGATGGCGCTGAAGTGAACAAAGACATCTCCGCCGTCATCCTGCTCAATAAAACCAAAACCTTTATTGGCGTTGAACCATTTTACCTTACCTTCTGGCATAGTTGTACAAAACTCCTTTCATAAATTTTCCAAGTTGAATTAACACTATGACAGAATTTAACGCCGGAAACACTTTAAAGAATATATAAGATTACCTTGAAAGGATTAAAATCTACAAGACTCTAAAGATTGTAACGGATTAACTTTGTACCTCAAAATGTTTAAATTCAACTTTCATCTTCGCAGATTTAATCTGTCGAAAGTGCACTCAATTTAAACGTAACGACCGATAATGTCAAGATGTATTTCTAATTATTATTGTTCTTAATTTTTTTTTATAAATATGTTATTAGTAACACATAAGTGAAAGATAAAAGATTATTTGAATTGAGGGCAACTCATTTTTAACGTTTAGTAAATCATTAGTAAAATTGGGGTGTAATATGAAAAGAAAAATATCTTTTTTGTTTTTTGGGATGCTACTGTTAATAACTACCGCAATTTGTGTTGCTGAAATAAATCCACCGCAGGTAGGTCATATTTTTCCTGAGATTGAATTACAAAAACCAGACAACCCTTCGGATCTGAAATATCTCGGATTATCCGGTAGCGGGTTGTTTAAAGTCCAGCAGATAAAAGCTGACGTTGTGATTATAGAAATATTCAGTATGTATTGTCCTTACTGTCAGGCAGAAGCTCCCAATATTAATAATTTATACTCATTAATCGACAATAATCCTTCTTTAAAAAACAAAATCAAAATTATCGGAATCGGGATAAACAATTCTCTTTTTGAAACGGATATCTTCAAGAAGAAATACAAGGTGGCGTTTCCCCTGATTCCGGATGGAGATTTTAAACTGCACAAAATAATAGGAGAAGTCAGGACACCTTATTTTATTGTTGTCAAACTAAAGAGCGGCAAAGCGGAAGTGATTTACTCCAGGCTGGGGGTTCTCGAAAATATTAATACGTTTCTGGCGCAAATATCAAAATCAGCAGGACTAAAATAGGAGAGATTATGAGAAAAACATTATTAACTGTTTTGCTGGTGTGTTTTTTTTCATCAAACGCTTACGCTTTATCAGATGCGTATAAAAATAATATTTATAATCATGGAGAATTAAAACCTGTAGACAGCATTTTGAAAGTCAAGGTGGGAGATGCGGCTCCTGATTTTACCCTGAAAGCTGTCAGTGGCAAAATGATTTCCCTCAAAGATTACTTCGGGGAAAAAAATGTTGTGATTTCTTTTGTGCCCGCAGCCTGGACACCGGTTTGTTCAGACCAGTGGCCTGGCTACAATATTGTCAAGGATATATTTGAAAACTATGACGCCGTTATGCTGGGAATTACCGTTGATAATATTCCCACACTATATTCCTGGACGAATCAAATGGGAAAATTGTGGTTTGAAGTACTATCGGATTTCTGGCCGCACGGGGCAGTAGCGGACAAATTCGGCGTTCTGCGTTCCGAAGGCGTTTCGGAAAGAGCGCTTATTGTAATAGACAAGAAAGGAATTATCCGCTACATTGATGTTCATGATATCAATCATCGTCCATCGCTGGAGGTGCTTGTAAAAGAATTGCAAAAACTGAATTAGTTTCTACAAAAAGCAGGAAGACAATATCATCCCCCTTGATTTTTCTTGACACAATAAAAATATTCATTTATGCACCTTTACAAGTTCATGAACGGCGGTCAATAATTTAAATTCCGCCATGATTCTTATTGGAATTCTCGGAAGGTGATTGAATTAGACGTGGATGAGAAAAGACGAAAAAAGAAAGAACAGGAAAAAGAGATCAGAAAAAATACAATTTTAAAGGCGGCACGCAGACTTTTTTTTGATCGTGGGTTTAAGGCCGTAACAGTTGATAATATCGCCGAAAAATCTGAAGTTAGCAAGGGATCCATTTATCTTTGTTTCGAAAGCAAGGAAGAAATATATACTCAGATTTTGATTGCCGATAATATTGCGCTTTATGAAAGAATTCAAAATTTTTCTTCTATAGAAGCTTCTGCTTCTCAACTTTTGCAGGAATTTGCACGGATTTATGTTGATTATTTTCTCAATGATAAGGAACTCTTTAGAATCCTGATGACATTCATGATGCAAACGGGTCAGATGCATCTGACGCAAAAGCAAAGCGCTGAACTAATAAGATCAACGAATCAGAACATTAAACCTATTTCAGAAATTATACAGAAAGGTATAGATTCGGGGGAATTTTATCCCATAAGCAACGTTAGACAAATGCAAAACGCAATTTGGGGAATGTTAAACGGCATTATTTCGCTTTATCTGTTTACAGGCAATCCGATAAAAAGAATGGAGCGCATTCATTCTACTGTTCAGGGCAGCCTTAATGTTTTTATAAAGGGTCTAAAAGCGTAATTCCTAATTTCAGCAGGTTTTCTGCTCGTTTATAAACTGCAATCTTAAGAGTTAAATTATAATTATTGTCTTTTTATTCAATAAGTTATTTAATATTACATTTGAACAATTTATTGAAATCCTCTTCGGCTTTTATTAATATACTCTCCACATCTTTTTCCAGTTTTTCAAATCTTTCAATGATTGCTTTTGCCTGATTTGTAAGATGTAAAGATTTTTCTCTTGTGCTGATTTCGACAAGTTTTTTTTCCATGCGTTCTTCAGATGCCTTCAACCTTCCCCATGCCGCGCGATACGACATTCCTAACTCTTTGGCTGCCGCATTGAGGCTATGCTGTTCTTCGATGGACTTAAGGATTTCATCCCGGCCTTTTCCGAAAATCACTTTTCCGTTCTCTTCGATCCAGATTTTATACTTAATCTCCATCAGTCCGTCTCCTATTGTAATATTGAGATTTACTCCTTATAGGTGAGATATTTACATCATGTCAATAAAATTCTTAAGATATTGCTATACTTAAAATCTCAATTTTCAAAATTTTGCAATAAACAGTACTATAATGGATATGTTTTATATAACACATTGACTTTTTTATGACTTTCGGTCAATATATGCCACGTTTGACATATACCAAATTTGACAGAGGTGTGGGAGGATTATTTATGCGAATTACGAGAAGAGGTTTTTTAACTCTTTCCGGTGCCGTTGGAGGTGGGGTGGCGCTATCGAGCCTGGGCCTCAATCTGAATCCAACTAAAGCATACGCGGACGAGTTAGACAAAATGAGCCGCATTAAAGTTGCCAAACAGTCCATTACGACCTGTTGTTACTGTTCGGTTGGCTGCGGTCTCATTTGCAGCGTGGATAAATCAACAGGAAAGATTTTTAATATCGAAGGTGACCCCGATCATCCCATCAATGAAGGGTCGCTGTGTGCCAAAGGTGCAGGATTCTTCGATTTGACTGAAGCAAACAAGCATCGATTGACGAAGGTTCTTTACCGCGCTCCGTATGCAACGGAATGGGAAGAAAAGACCTGGGACTTTGCCATTCCCAAAATCGCGCGCCTGATAAAGGATACCCGTGATAAAGGTTTTGTGAAAACAAACGAAAAGGGTGAA
>CAYMWM010000165.1:0-6065 GCA_964394185.1 uncultured Smithella sp. | reverse complement strand
TCCAACTGTTCACAGAGCTCCCGGTTAACTCCTTTTAATTTTATCAATTCCTCTGAAATGTTTAAAGCCGCCAGGATGGCAACGTTCAATGTTTTAAGACCGTTGCCGGAGTGTAAAATCTCATCCACTTTTTTACTTAAAAACTGAACAATTTCGGCCACCTGTTCATCTTCCGAGTCGCTTACAACAGAAAGTTCCTGACCTAATATCGTTATGTTATAACTATTTTTCAAAACACACGCCCTGGAAGCTTATTTTGCTAATTCTACATCCGCGATTAAATCAAGCAGTGAATCTACCCTTGCGCGTACGCTGTTCCTTTCCTCATCCAATACCTTGATCTTATCTTTAAATTCTTCTAATTCCGCCTCTTTACTTTTTAACGTATCCTCCAAATTCTGAATTTGTTTTTTCAAAGAAACTTTTTCATTAACAATTATTTTTATTTTTTCCTCAAGCTTGGCAAATTTTTCCAGTTCCACAGTAAATATTTATCCTTCCCTTTAATAAAAGAAAAATGTTTTTAAAGCCTCTTTTGCTTTAATTTATGCCAATTTATGGCATTAATGTCAAGTCATTATTTCAGTTTGCGTCCTGACTCAGCGAGCGGAAATACTCATTTAACTCGTTTAAGAGATTTTCTTCGTCTTTCAGCCGACCTGCAATTTCCCGAAAACGGTGGGAATTATCTAATCCCTTGGTATACCAGAGAATATGTTTGCGAAAACTCTTACCGGCCAGCTTTGCACCTAAGAATTGCTCCTCCATTTTCCAATGATTTTCAATCATTTCCAACCTTTGGCCAAGCGACGGCAGATAATCTACCTCATTGCCGGTCAAAATCTGAGCAATTCCTTTAAAAATCCAGGGATTTCCCAGTGCCCCCCTTCCCACCATGACAGCGTCACAGGATGTT
The DNA here is from genome assembly GCA_964394185.1 of uncultured Smithella sp. Taxonomy (GTDB): domain Bacteria; phylum Desulfobacterota; class Syntrophia; order Syntrophales; family Smithellaceae; genus Smithella. Next base: position 5,149 of record CAYMWM010000165.1, on the reverse strand, counting down.
TCTTTGAGCATCCTTACCGCATCCTGAGGCTGACGGATGTCTCCGTTGCCAACAACCGGAATTTTAAACGCTTTTTTAACATCAGCAATGATTTTCCAGTCGGCGTGACCGCTGTACCCCTGATCGGCCGTGCGGGCGTGAACTGTAATGGCATCAGCCCCGCTTTGTTCAGCAATCCGGGCGATTTCCACCGCGTTTATGGAAGAGTGCGACCAGCCGGAACGGATTTTTACCGTTACGGGGATTTTTACCGCTTTTTTTACCGCTTCAATGATGCGAGCGACAAGCTCAGGATCCTTCATTAAAACAGCGCCTGAACCGGCCTTAATCACTTTTCTCACAGGACAGCCCATATTGATATCAATCAAATCAACGCCTGAATCCGCGACAATACGGGCGGCTTCGGCCATAATTTGGGGATCGGCCCCGAAAATCTGCACGCCCAGCGGGCGGTCATCGGCAATGGTTTTTAGATATTCATACGTTTTGGCAGTTTTTCGGACAAGGCCGTTGGCGCTGATCATTTCCGTATAGGCAAGCGGACAGCCCTCGGCACGGGCTATTAACCTAAATGGCAGATTGGATATTCCCGCCAGCGGCGCAAGCAAGGCTCCTTTTTTTGCTGCTTTAAAAATGATGTCTATCATGCAAGAAGATATTTTTCCGCGCGGGCGAGTTCATCCAAAGTATTTATTCCCATGACTTCAACATAATCGGAGGCGATAAACGATTTTACTTTTTGACCTTCACGGACGGCTATCTCGACAATGTCGGTAAGATAATATTCGCGCTGCTGATTGTTGTTGGTTACCTTTCCCAAAGCGTGAAACAAAAATTTTATGTCCACGCAGTAAATGCCCGTGTTTATTTCGCCGATTTTTTTTTCTTCTTCCGTGGCGTCCTTATGCTCGACGATTTTCAAAACATTCCCCTTTTCATCCTTGACGATGCGGCCATAGGCATGGGGCGGAGGCGGAATGGTTGTCAGCACGGAAAGCATGGCTTTTTCGGCAATATGATTATTCAACAGAGATGAGATTGTTGCCGCCTTTAAAAGCGGCACATCGCCGCAGAGAATCACGGTAAGCCCGTCATAATCCGAGAGCACATCTTTGGCCTGCAATACGGCGTGTCCCGTTCCCAGTTGAGGATTCTGCTCAACAAAAATGCAGCCGCTCCCGGCAAACTCCTCGCGCACTTTATCCGCCTGATGGCCGATGACCGCCACAATCTTTTCCGCACCGGCTTTCTTTGCCGCATCCAGAGAATAATACAAGAGAGGCCTGCCGTTCAGGACATGCAGCACTTTCGCCAAATCCGATTTCATGCGGGTACCCTTCCCCGCCGCCAGTATCAACGCACAAAATTTGTTTTCGTTCACTTTGTCAACCTTTTAAATTTTTTTATCGCGACTAAAATTATTTATAATATTTTTTCTAATTAATACAAACGTCTTATTTACTTAATATCATCTTGTTAGTTCTGTAAGATTGCATTGATTAGAAAAAAAATAGTTTTTCCCATCAGTAGTTAGATAATAAACACCGAACGGCTTCAGTACGCATGTCTTGCTAGAACGTGGAATATTAAATTCAATATAGTCAACGCCGGCTCCTGTCTTTGTCATTTCAAAATATTGATTTGCAAATGAATAAACAAACCAGCCATATTCTCCATAGTAATCATCTATATCATCTCTATTCAAATCAATTACAGCCCACTCTTTAAACATTGATAATTGTAAGTCAGGAAAATGTTTTTTCATTATTTCATATCTTTCCTTGATTTGCTTTTCTGTAAAAACTTTACCTACATGTTTCCCTTCAATTATCCAAATCATTTCATAGCCGGGATAAGGGATACACACGTTTTTACAATGATCTGAAAAAGAAGGGCCCTTAATACCAATCCAACCTATAGTGGGCCAAAACATAATTTTCTTCTTACTATCGCTAATTGTAAGAAGAAAATCTTTTCCAACAATCTCACCTTTTTTGATGAATGAGAAAATTTCGTTCAACTTCCCCTTGCGTTTATACACATTCAGATCGTAATCAAAATGCGGATAGTATTGATTAAGATAAATCAATGCCGTCATTTGGCCGTCTTTCTTACCGTCTTTGTAAAGATCATAAGTGCTGTAGCCAATTTTTTTCTCTTTATCGATCCATTCCACATCCAAAAAAGCATCGCACATGGGAAATTTTTCTTTTAATTCTTGTGGAGGGTTTTTCATGAATCCCCTATTGGTTAAGGTCGATGTATCCGTTTTCTTTTCCGTTTCACCGGCATAAATCTTTGAACTGCCAGCCATCACAAAAACAAAACTGAGCGCTAAAATCATTATTGCTAAAATCAATTGGTTATTCTTAATAAAACAATCCTTTCTCATGCCATCTCCTTGCAATGGAACCGGTTTATAAAACATCTACCGTTCTAATCTCTTTTCCGGATTTCGCCCGGACGAAGAAATGATAAAAAATACTAATTCAGGGATTGCGCCGGTGCTATCACCATCACTTCCTTTATCGATTTCTGATCCGCGTTCTCAATGATGAAGGTAATGCCGCCGTATTGATACCTTTCTTTAATCTTCGGAATCCTCCCCATCTTCTGCATCAGAAAACCGCCGATGGTCTCATAGTTTCCTTCGGGAAACCCTGTTTTAATCAACTGCCGCAGCGTTCCAATTTCGAGCCTTCCTGAAACCAGATAACGGCCGTCGGCAATTTTCCGGTAGAGTTTTTCTCCCGCCACATATTCGTCTATCGTCCCGACGATTTCCTCCCCGATATCCTCCACCGTCACGACGCCGGTCGCGCCGCCGTATTCATCCACCACCACTGCCATCTGCTCATTTTTTTTCTGCATCATGGCCAGCAGTTCGCTGACCTTCTTGGTTTCCGGGACATAATACACATCCCGGCGCATACAGGACGCGACGGTTGCTTCGCCAACCCCTTCTTCCTTGGCCCTGTCTTTGAGCAGCATTTCAAACAAGTCGAAGTAATGCAGGATGCCCACGATATTGTAAACCGTATCCTCATAAACCGGAATCCGCATATACTTTTTGTCGGCCACAACGGTCACGGCCTCGGAAATTTTCATGGAAGCCGAAAGCGATGTGAGCGCGGAAACCGGCACCATTACTTTCACAGCGGTAAGTTCGGAAAAATCGAACACCCGGCTGACCATTTCCTTTTCTCTGGTCAGGATATCGCCGCCCTTTGTTTTTTCGCCCAGAATATATTTGAGCCCTTCCTTGGTGATATGCGATGTTTGTCCGCTTTTATTGTCGGAAGACAAATGCACGGTTCCTTTGGATACGGCTGCAATCAAAAAAGCAACCGGATAGAAAAGCATGGAGGAAAAACGGATAAACCAGGCAACCCGCATCGCCATGGCCTCCGCGTAATACAGAAAAACACTGCGGGCGATAATCATCAAAAAGAGCGTCGGTATCATGATGAGGAAAGCGTATTGTTCGCCACGCTGAGGGCCGTAAGCGGATATCAGAAGGCCTGTAATGAGCGTGGAGGTGATGATAATCGCCAGATTAGTTCCGACCAGAGCGGTAGAGATAAACCACTCCGGCTTTTCCTTCAGTTTAACGGCCTGCGCGGCCGTTTTAGATCCCTGATGCGCGCGGTTCTTAAGTTTGTTGATATCGGAAGCAAACAGCGACACTTCGCCGCCGGAATAAAGCATTTCCAACGCGATACAAAGCAATATGGCGGCGATTATTAAATAAAAGCTCATTGTTCGTCCGGCTCCCCGGTTGGCAATTTGTTTATCCTGACTTTCAATATCCTTGTCTTGCCGACATCATTTACGGTAAAGACATATCCGTCTGAGCTAATTTCTTCTCCCTTTTGAGGCACCTTTCCGAACAGATGCAATACCAGCCCGCCGACTGTATCGAATTCATCTTCCGGAAGTTCGGCATCGAGAAGTTTATTGCACTGCTCCAATGACATATTCCCGGAAACGATAATGGTCTGATCGTCAATTTTTTCGAAATCCTCATTATCCGCTTCGTTATCGGCTTCCATCTCTTCAAAAAGATGCTCCAGAATATGCTCCAGCGTAATCATGCCGGAAACACCGCCGTATTCGTCAACAACGATGGCAATCTGCAAAAAGTTTTTCTGAAAATCGTGGAGAATGCCGTTAACCGTTTTTTGTTCGGGTACGAAAAACGGCCGCGCCAGAAGATTATGGATGCTGTCCTGCGTTCTGCCGCGCCAGACATTATTGAGCAAATCACGGGCGAATAAAATGCCCACGATATCGTCCCGGTCTTCCCTGTAAACCGGCACGCGCTCCTGCCTCGCCTGAGCAATGGCTTGCAGCATCTCCGAAACCGGAATATCCAGCGGCAGGCAAAACATGTCAACGCGGGGTATCATGATGTCCGTCACCGGCCTGTCGCCCAGTTCGAATATCCTGTTGATCAATTCCTTCTGCGACTCATCCACAACGCCTTCCAGGCTTCCGACATCAATGAGCGTTTTGAATTCGTGTTCCATCAAAACTTCGGATTCTTCGGATTTATCCGTTCCATAACGGTTCAGAAAGAGTCCGGATATTTTTTCCAGAGAGGCAATCACCGGATATTCCAGATATGAAATTGCCGTCAGCGGAAAGGAAACCAGAGACGAAATCTGCATGGGATAGGTTACGCCGAAGGTCTTCGGAATGGCTTCGCCGACAAAAAGCAGAACGACGGTGGTAAATATAATGGAGACAATCTGTCCGTCGGCTCCCATCAGACCGATAAAATAGGATGCCGCCAGAATGGAAATACTGACGTTCACAACTTCGTTGCTGGTCACGATGGTTATCAGAAGCCTGCGCTGGTTGGAGAGCAGTTTAACAACGTAATCATAAAAAGGATAGTTGTCATGCTCCATCCGGTGCAGATGCAGGTCTCTGAGCGATAGCAGTGCCGCCTCCGCCGATGAAAAAAATCCGGAAAGTAAAAAAAGAAGGATTAAAACAACTATGTCGGCATTCCAACCCACTGACCCGCACCCCACCTCTTTATTGATTAACCTTAATTTATCAGATAATAATAAAAAAAGATACTGTGCTTTCCTCGATGATTATTCCATTGACATCAAAAATGATTCTTTTTATAGTCTTCCAA
>CAYMWM010000164.1:0-6157 GCA_964394185.1 uncultured Smithella sp. | reverse complement strand
CGCCGGTTATACGTTTCTCGCCAATGATACGGGGAAAACAACGCTGATGGCCGTACATCCCGACTATGCGAGGCTTGGACTGGGCAAGGAACTGCAGACCCGGCGTATGCAGATTCTGCGCTCTCTGGGATGCGTGAAAATCATTACCAACGCGGACAGGCCGGATACCATCGCCTGGTATAAACGGAATTTCGGGTACCGCGAGATTGGAAAACTGCCCAAGCTTCATTCTTTCGGATTGGACGATGTCAAGGCATGGACGACACTGGAGGCGGACCTGACCACCGTTGATATACCTTTCCCCTCGCGGGATAAATTGTTAATCAATGCCGCGCTGACAGGCATGAAACCGCGAAGAAGCGATAATGCGAATCTTCCCGTCACGCCGGCTGAAATTGCCGAAGACGCATGCAAGGCCGGAGCACTGGGCGCTGCTATTGTCCATATTCACGCGCGGGCTGAAAACGGGGAACCGGCGCCGGACCCATCCATCTATGGGGAAATCATCGGACGCATCAGACAGAAAAATCCAGACCTGATCATTTGCGTAACCACCAGTGGCCGCAACTGGCAGGAGCTTGAAAAAAGGGCTGCGGTGCTTCAACTGCCTGACGATGCCAAACCGGATATGGCTTCCCTGACAATGGGTTCGATCAATTTTCCGGCGCAGGCCAGTGTCAATCCGCCGCAGGTCATACAGTCATTGGCTTCTATCATGCTGGAGAGAAACATAAAGCCGGAACTGGAAATCTTTGAAGTCGGCATGGTTGATTATACCGGGTATCTTATCAAAAAAGGTTATTTTAAACAGCCCTGCTATTTCAACCTGATTCTCGGCTCTCTGGGCACGATGAACGCTTCAGCAGACAATCTCCGTTATCTTGTATCGCGGCTTCCGGCATTTTCCACCTGGGCGGCTTCCGGCATAGGGAAGTTTCACGGCCCGATGCAGGAGCTTTCCGCAAAGATGGACGGCGGTATCAGAACCGGATTGGAAGACAGTCTGTACCTGGATATCAACAAACAAAAACTGGCCAGTAACAGCGATTGGATCAGAAAAGCCGTGGAAACCGCAAAACGTAATGGGCGGGACATCGCGACGCCGTCTGAAGTCCGGCAATGGCTGGAGATGGATACGCGCTGAACAACCACAGCTTAATATTTTATCCGATTGATGGGATTTGTATGGGTGTACCGCATATTATAGGCCTTATTTTTTCATTGCTCAAAGCCAGTGAGGCAACCCCTGAAGAAATCGCACGTATTCGTGAAAAGCGTTTCCGCAAGCTTCTGCGGACGGCTGTTGCCAAATCGCCTTTCTACCGTGACCTTTACCGGGGCATTGACATCGAAACCTGTAAACTGGAAGACCTGCCGACCGTAACAAAGCAGACCATGATGGACAACTATGACGATTTTGTGACCGACCGCAAACTGAAAAAAGATGAAATCATGCGCTGGATCGGGGATAAAAGCCATGTCGGCCAACTCTACAAGGGGAAATATGTTCCCATCCGCACGTCCGGCACAACGGGCAAGTTTGCCATCGTTGTTTATGACCGGTGGGCTCTGGATTTCGTCCAGGCGGCCGTGATCGCGCGTCATGCCAATCCCAAAAGAATATCCGCTCTTGCCGCTTTTGGGATGATGCTCAACGCCCTGTTTGTTAAAAAATTCAAGATAACCACCGTACTGGTGTCCGGCGGTCCTTATCCGGCTTTCACGGTCGCGGCTTATCCGCCGCCTTTCTATGAGCTTTTTGTGAAAAGGGAGGTGTTTTCCCTGTTGGAGCCGGTTTCAAAGATTGTAGAGAAACTCAATGCATCTTCATCATGCAATGAATTATATTCATATCCGAGCATGCTGGAAACGCTGGCAAGAGAGCAACTGGCCGGACGCCTGAATTTTAAATTCGATCCGCCCATATCAGCCATCGTATCGGCGAGCGAACCCTTGACCGAGTCTGCCAGAGTTCTTGTAGAGAAAGCCTGGGAAATGAAGATACAGGATACCTACGGTTCTTCCGAATGCTTTCTGATGGCGAGATCTTGTAAGCAATTTAAGGGAATGCATGTCATGAGTGATCTTTGCTGTCTGGAAATCGTGGATAACCTGGGAAGACCGGTTCCCGACGGAAAAACAGGCAATAAGGTTCTGTTGACCAATTTATTCAACCTGACCCAGCCGTTCATCCGTTATGAAATTACCGATGTCACCGGCTATTCGACCGAACCCTGCAGCTGCGGCCAGCCCTTCCCGACGCTCCTGCCGGTGGAAGGACGCACCGATGACATTTTCTATATCGACTGTCCGGGCGGCGGCTATGAGGAAATTCATCCCTACCTGTTCAGCGTTGCGATTGTGGACCTTACGGAAATCAGTGAATACCAGCTTGTACAGACCGCCCGCAATGAATTTACATTTTCCTACGTCACGGACGTGACCGGTAACGCTACTGAAAAAAAGGTGCGCAGGGTACTCGAAGATTGCATGCGTCAGCACGGATTCCTTGACCGTGTTACCCTGAAAACATCGTGCGTCAACGAAATACCGCGTGATCAGCGTTCGGGAAAGATGAGACGGCTTATCAGCCGCGTCGGAGCGCCGAATGATTTGAATGATGGCCGTCAATCGTTTCATGCAAAATAGTAACAGCGCAATATGGCATTGGTGGTGTGTCGTAATAAGACATTCTGAAAATGGACACAGCAAACGGAGATCAGAGATTCATTTATAAAATTAAATTGTCAGATGTCTACGTACATTTAAGATATCTCGTGTGAGCGGTTGTTCAATCAGGGGCAAAGCTGCCGGGCGTATGCTCCGGTTATCCGCTCTGTCAATTTATTGATTGAAAACCCGGAAAGAATCCTCCGGCGTCCGGCATCGCCCATCCGTTGACGCAGTGTAGAATCCGTCAGAAGCCTTGTGAGGCTTTTCGCCATCCCCTCAATATCGCCCACGTCGTGAAGAAAACCGTGCACGCCGTCTTCAATAAGATCGGTCACGCCGCCTGCGCGGGTTGATACAACGGGCAGACCGGACAGCATCGCCTCCATCATCACATTGGGCATTCCCTCATGAGACGACGTCAAAAGAAAAACATCGGCGCACCGCAAATAATCAAAAACATTTTTCCGCTCGCCTAATAAATACATCGCCGTACCCGGTCCGTTAAGGGACGGGTTGCCGATCAAGCCTGCCGCTGACAGACGCATTTGCAGTTCATTTTTTAAAGCCCCGTCACCGACATGAATGATCGTGGCCCGGGGAACGCTTTTGCGCACTTCAAGAAGAATACCGGGAATATCCGTCGTTTTTGTTGTACAATTCTTCCGACAGAAATTACCAGAGGTGTATCGGGAGCAATGCCCATCTCTTGTCTTAAAGAGATAGCTGATTGTTTACCCGCAGAATCCAACCAAGCGGGATCAATGCCGTTGGGCATCACTTCAACTCTGCCCGGAAGCAATCCCAGCCACTTCGTGTAATCTGTTGCACCGGCGGAAGAATTATTCTCCACTTTAATATGCGGAAACTGCAGGAAAAATGATAAAGACGGGGCATCCACTCTCTGTAAAAACTGAAATTGGACGGAATCGTGTTACGCCAGGAAAAACGTATTGCGGGAACACCACAAAGCAAAGCGGCAAAACCGCCAATACAGCAGTACCTGTCCAGATAACAGTGGACGACATCCACCGGCCTGTGAGATAATTCCACGGCCAGAGAAATCACTTTCATCCGGATTTCAGCCGGCATGTGTCTGAACAGTGAAATGTCTATTCCACGATCCCGCATTAATTTAATGTCTGAAAATTTTGGCAGGTGCAGTGAACAGACATCAACCCCATGCTTCTGAAGATAAGGGAGGTAATGACCTTTTTGTTCCTTAAGATCAAAAACGCGAATTCATACATCATAGCCGATATTTTTAAGCGCGCAGGCCACACCTGACACTTGCCTCTGCGCTCCGCCGGCAGACATATTGCTGCTGACCAGACATACCGACGGCTTTCCCTGACATCCCGAAGGTGAAACCGGCATGAGCTGGAGGAAACGGCTCTTGTCGGGACACCGCTTATTATAAGAACCATACAAGTTGACCCTGTACAGAATTAATATTTGCAGTCTGAACGCATGAAGACGGATACGGTAGATAATAGTGCTATTAATGAATGATCGAAGCCCGTTTCTTCGTATCCTTCGGTAAGCGTCTTTTTTTTTTTGGAATCCGAAAATTCGATCCGGCATCCCTGAGGAAAGTGCCAAAGACCGAAACGATTTAGTGTTTTTTCCGGGCGCCGTCATTTCTTGCTCTCCGGCAAATATTTTTGATGATTTTGAAGAACTCATCCGGTTGTCCGTAAGCATCCATGAAATATCTTGAATCAAATATCCCTCTCACTCCCGGGCAAGATATGGGGATTTTACTCTTATGTCAATCCAATAGTTAATGATGTTTGAAAGGAAACAGGCAAACAAACGGTTTTGCTGTTTTTTATTATGCCGGAGTTCAATCATAAGCCTGCAATATTTCCAATGCCGTCCCGGACCGTTCTACAGAGAATTCCATTAATGGCATTAATTGATAATATCTGTTAATGTTATTTTAGAGTAAATCAAAATGAGAACCGGAATTGCAAAAAAGGTGAGGGCAGGCGTAAGGGCGGGGGTTATTGCGGCAGGTTGCGTAATTTTGCTGGCCTCATGCACGCATTTACTGCAAAAGGGAACATCAACACCGGACGGGTTTAAAATTTCTCCATATTTTGTTTATGCGCCGGATCACCATGTTTTGATGAAGTTTGCCGTGGATGATGATCAGATGGTGAAACCACCGCTTTTGACTGTAAACGGCAAAGCAAAAAAATATCTGCAGCAAAAAGATAAAATCAGCGGCTTGCTTGAAGCTGACATAGGCGCTCCAGGTTGCAATCAGAATGTTGAGGTGGCACTGGCCCGTGCTGATAACGCAGGCGGGAAAACTCCGGCCCTGAAATTCCGGATTAAGTCTTTTCCCTGCTCTGGGGAGGAAGAAATATCTTTTTTGTTTATCGCGGATACTCACGGAAATGCATCTTTTTATGCAAGAGAAATACCGTCAATTCTGGAGCGTCATTCCGATAAAAATTTTGTTGCAATTATTCATGGCGGGGACTGGGTCAATGAAGGGACGAATCTTGTCAGCTGGAATCAAATGGCACAGGCTATAGGGAAGGCCAGGGTCGCCCTTCCGATTATTTCCGCCATTGGCAATCACGAATATCACGGCTATAGATCATGGCTGATGCTGCCGGAAAACAGGGAACTGCAGCAAAAACCGGGAAGTTTAAACAATCCCGTCATATTTAAAAAATATTTGTTCAGTCAGGAAAACGACAGAATACCCGGATATCATCCGAGAGGGTATTATTCGATTCATTATCCGCAGGCGGTTTTAATCATTATCAACAGTAACTTGAATAATCCGGATAAGCGCGATCGAGAGAAACAATGGTCATTTATCAAAAAAGAAATTTCGATTGCCGACTTAGAGAAAAAACCCGTTATTGTTGTATCTCACCATTCGGTGATGGGTTCCAATATCTTCCGGATTAACAAGGGGGAAGGAAGACTTTTGCGGGAAAGATTAATTCCGATTTTAGAGAAAAAGAAGATTGATGCAGAACCTCAAGTGAATGAATCCGGGAATCAATTGCCGATGCGAGCGGTCTTGTCGGCACATTCTCATCTTTATGAAATGAGTGTGAAGAAAGGCATTGTCTACCTGAATGCGGGACCTTTCGGAGGATGGCCGATGTTCGGTCTCTGGGGCAATCCCTATCAAAAGGAATCGGCTTCTTTTACTTCCACCTACAGTATCGTGACGGTATCATGCCGGGGGATTTCGATAAATACGCATAAACAAAGAGCAGGTATCTGGGAATAGCCATAAGTCACATATAAACCGCTTCCCGGCCAGAAGATTCGGAATATTACCGGAATCCGGGGAACAAAACGCGCCTGTTTAAGAATAGCAAGGGATAAAGCACGGAGAAGAAACCACAAAAGCGCTGAATGAAGTGTTATGTCGCCCAAATTATCCTAAACGGCTCTGTAATAAAAAACCCCCTCAATCCTTACCGGCATTGAGGGGGCATATCACACAACAGAT
>CAYMWM010000163.1:3161-6160 GCA_964394185.1 uncultured Smithella sp. | reverse complement strand
GTTCACTTCCTTCCTGAAGCATGGAACGCATTATATCACGTGCCATTCTATACTATGTCAGGAAAAGTCCGGCAGAGTCCGGCAATGTTGGGCAATGTTGAAAATTGGAAAGGGAAAATAATTGATGGAAAGGGTTCGTAGCGAACGGTTACAAACCGTTCCGAAAAAATGATGTCTTTGCGAAGCGGCTCTCAGCCGCTGTGGCAATCCAGTACCTCTAATGTCCTCCGCTGGAGCGGTGCCCTGAGCCTGTCGAAGGGCCGTTCCGTCTTCCTTGTCATCCCCGCCTTTCTCTCCCCACGTTCCCCTTGACATACATGATTAAGCGTTTTATAAGTTTCCATATAATCACAGAACAATAAGTTGAAATTATTTTTGAACAATAGAGTGTTGACTATTATTGACAAGGAAAGGAAAAGCAGACAGGGAAGTATAAAACGCTGAAGCTGAATTAAGTGTTATGTCCCCCGAACTTCCTATTAGAAGTACCATCATCTTATTGTCTTCATTAATTCATCAGTTGGAAAAATAATGAGCATAGTAAAATTACTGAAATAAAAATTATCTGCAAAATTGTTAATATTATAAATAATTTCAACAGCAATAAGCTCTGCTTCTCACGCTTTTTTTCATCTGGGACTTTTTTTATCCATATACGGACTGCTATAAAAGTTGTACCCATTGCGACAATAGTAAAGATGGTCACACCATTTGAAGCAACTTTAGAAATAAGATAATAGGCCGGGACTAACAACAATATGCTTATACATGAAAAAATTATTGATAAAACAACAACATTCTTTGATATTTTTTATTCACTTCCATTTCACTTTTATTATTTAAATGTATTAAAAATGTTATCAGAATAATAAGATTTATTCTGCAACTGGAGCAACCATGCTACCTGCTCCAGAACATTTTGGTTTAGGCTGCAAGCGCAAACCAGCGTAAAAAACAAAGGATTACCATTTGTAATGCTGAACCATTTTCACGATAGCCATTGCAGACCACTACCATCATAAGGGCCTCTTTCACGCGGTCCTTCAGTCATTACACGTTTGATTTGATTATCCAGGTAATCATCAAAATCACCAGCTAATTTATTATATTTTTTAACAAGTTTGTAATGCATAACGGCATCGTTAGCTGATCCAATGCTTTCATAAAGAGTGGCTATTCTAAAGTTTGCCATAAGATCTTCAGGTTTAATAGAAAGCGCATCACGAAAAGCCTGAATAGCTGTTCTTATTTGCCCGTCTTTTGCATAACATATCGCAAGTTTCACCAGCAGACAGAATCTAACTTCAGGATCTTTCCCACTTTGTTCTTTCTGAAGCAGATTTTTACACATATTGATGTCCATGCCACCCGTATATATTCTTTCAAATATTTCATAGCCAAATGTGTTAAGAATAAGTTGATTGCTTGTTTCCTCAAATCTATTCTCTTCCCTTTCATAATCACCAGACATACGCCTTCGGGAAGATGAGGATACCTTCATTAAATAAATCATGTAAAAAAAACTAAACAAGCCCATTAAAAACAGAGATAAAAATAGCTTGATAGGATTATCAGAAAAACCCGTATAACAAAAAGGGGGTATCAAAAGTATAATATAGAAAATGATGATTTCTAAAAGAATAAAGCCAGCAAGCTTGAGCCACAATCTTTTCTTAAATTCATCAATCGTCATAGTTCTACTTATTTAACTACTACCGAATTTTATTTTAGCATTTATACTAATAATTAATTAGCTGAAGATTACTGTTTATAACATAGCATAAATTTGTAAATTTTATAATTGAATAGTACGAGAAATAGTTTACACAAGACCTGACATAAACTATCAGATAAAATTCAGTTCACAGTCTATCAGGATCGTTATAAAAAAACCTTATAGGATATATTCAATGCGGCACCTAATCTTTTTGCCATTGCCTTGCCAATCGTCCGTTTACCCTTTTCCATATCGGAAACATGGCCCTGCGTTATGTTCAACTTATCGGCTAGCTCTTTTTGGGTCAATCCGAATATTCTGAAAATGCTTCCTTCCAGGGAATAGCGTCTGCTATATCATATCCAAGATTACGCGCCGCTTTTAATAATGATAATTTATTTTCCTTCGGCCCTCTTAGAATAAGGCTTACGATTACCGGTTCAAATGTTTTATCAATAAGGTGCTTTTTCGTGCGTACCGGCATAAATAACCTCAATAATCTTTATTTTTTTATCAATCACTTCCCATATTGCGACGTATGTCGGCTTGCCGCTCTTTAAATGACAATGATGTTTAGTGTTGCCAAGCTTACTATAATTTTTCCAGTTTCCCCTGACGGGACCCTCTTTTTCTATTTCTTTAATAAGAGCAATTAAACTATTTTTAACCATAGTTGGAAGTATTGTTTTTTGGACTTTCCTGCTTACATACACTTCCCATTTATTAAGTACGGGCATAAAATATACCTATTTTTGGTATGTGTCAATATTTTATTTAATGAGCGATGATATTTTTATTGTTGATTTCAGTCAGGATGATGATAATACACAATAATGTATTTTATACAATGAAAAGTTTTGCCAAGCACAGCAAAGCTAATCGTTTTAATTAAATTATTAATATTCTGAAATCTTAGAAATGGTGCAGCCATTCGACCGATTTGACGAATTTGAGCTGTTTTATGGCGGCCAGAATCTGGTTGAGCTGCGGCACGCTGCTGATGTCGATGACAAAGGTGCAGGTGGCGATCATATTTTCCGTTTCCACCTGCGCGTAGCTGATATTGACGTCAAAGGATGAAATGATCGCGCTGACCTCGGTCAGAATGCCCTTGATGTCGTCGCAGACCACCTTGATATTGACCGGATAGGCGTGTTCCTCGCGGAAGCTCCACTGCACATTGACGATTCTTTCGGCGTCCATTCTTTTAATGTAGGGACAATTGGCGGTATGAACGATGACACCGCGTCCCCTCGAAATGTAGCCGGAAATGTCATCGCCG
>CAYMWM010000163.1:0-3151 GCA_964394185.1 uncultured Smithella sp. | reverse complement strand
TGAGAAAAAATGGCAGACTGCGTGGGAAGACGCCGGCATCTTCCACGCCGATAAGCGACACACCCTTGGACGCGGAAGATGCTTTTTTGATTTTGATTTTTTCCTTAACCGGCTCGGCGACCGGGGCTTCTTCGTCGGTCAGGAAATAATGCACGACCCGCTTGGGCGAAATGCGCCCGAGCCCCACATTTGAAATCAGATCATCAAGATGACTCATGGAGCATCCGGCAAGCGCTTTGTTGATGTCGTTGGATTTGAGGCATGTGCTGAATTTCAGGTTGTTTCTCCTGAATTCCTTATCCAGCAGTTCCCGTCCCAGCGCGATGCTGTTTTTCTTTTCCTCCAAATTAATCCAGTTTCTGATTTTGGAGATGGCACGGGTGGTAACGACGTTTTTCAACCAGTCCTTGCTTGGATGATGACCGGCCTGCGTAATGATTTCCACGCGGTCACCGTTTTGCAGCTTGTATCTGAGAGGCACAATGCTGCGGTTGACCTTGGCGCCGATGCACTGGTTGCCCACATCGGTATGGATGCTGTAGGCGAAATCGATGGGCGTGGCGCCCTTGGGAAAGGATTTGACGTCGCCGTTGGGCGTAAAAACATAAACCTCATCCGGGAACAGCGCCAGTTTCAGGTCGGACATGAATTCTCTGGGATTCTTGATGTCCTGCTGGATTTCCAGAATTTCCCTCAGTTTTTTTATCTGATTGTCTTCGCTGTCCTTGTAGGCGCGCCCTTCCTTGTATCGCCAGTGGGCGGCGATTCCCTTTTCCGCCCATTCGTGCATATTTTTGGTTCGGATCTGGATTTCCACCCGCTCGCCGTAAGGCCCGATGACCGTCGTATGCAGGGACTGGTAATTATTGGCCTTGGGCATGGCGATGTAATCCTTGAATCTTCCGGGGACGGGCTTCCACAGGGCGTGCACCATGCTCAACACTTCGTAGCAGTTCCTTTCCTGATCGGAATCCAGGATGACGCGGAATGCTATCAGATCGTAAACTTCATCGAAGTTGATATGCTGTTCGTGCATTTTTTTGTAAATGCTATAGAGGTGCTTGGCCCTGCCTTCCACCTTGCAGGCGATGGAATGCTTTTGCAGTTCATTGTAAATGATACTTTTGACCTCTTCGGTATAACGGGCACGCGCCTCTTTTGATTTGGCAATCTTGGCGGTCAGTTCGTTGTAAGCATCGGAAGCGATATACCTGAAAGACAGATCCTCCAGCTCCATGCGCATGGCATTGATACCCAGCCGGTTGGCCAGCGGCGCGTAAATGTCTATCGTTTCACGGGCGATGTAGGTTTGTTTTTCCTTTGGATGGTATTGCAGCGTCCGCATGTTGTGAATCCGGTCGGCCAGGCGTACCAGCAGAATCCGGATGTCGGCGGACATGGCCAGAATCATCTTGCGGAAATTTTCCGACTGGCGCTCCTCCTGCGAACCGAAGGACATGCGGCTGAGCTTGGTCAGTCCGCTCACCAGAAAAGCCACGTCCTTGCCAAATTCTTTTTCCAGTTGTTCCGCCGTTGTCAGCGTGTCCTCGATGGTGTCGTGCAGCAGGCCGCTGATGATGGTCGCGGCGTCCATTTTCATGTCCGTGAGAATGCCCGCGACTTCCATCGGATGCGTCAGATAAGGCTCCCCGGATAACCGGACCTGTCCCTGATGCACGGAAGCCGAGTAGATGTAAGCCTTCTCGATCATTTCGACATCTTCCGCGGTAAGATAGGCCTGAGCTTTATCAATAATGTCGCTGATTCGTAGCATGAATTATCCAGTTTGGTTCTATGTTATATCGGAATTCAGTTCCTTATCTATGATTTCCCTGACCTGTTTCACAACGTCTTCAAGCGGGCACAGATTATTTTCGCCGGTTTTTCTCATTTTCAGTTCGACCTTACCCTGCGCGAGATTTTTCTGCCCCACGACCACTCTCAACGGGATGCCTATCAGATCGGCGTCCTTGAATTTGACACCGGCTCTTTCATCGCGGTCGTCCAGAATCACTTCGATGCCCTGGACGAGCATAGCGTCATAAATATTTTGCGCCGCGTCCATGACCGCTTTTTCATTCACGTTGATGGGCGTGATGATGACATGATACGGGGCCAGCGGCATTGGCCAGATAATGCCGTTTTCATCATTGTTCTGTTCGATTCCGGCGGCAACGGTTCTGCCCACGCCGATTCCGTAGCAGCCCATAATCATGATTTTTTCCTGGCCGTCCTTGTCAAGGAAAGTGGCCTTCATCGCCTTGCTGTATTTTGTTCCCAGCTTGAAAACATGCCCCACTTCGATGCCGCGCGCGAATTTGACCTCTCCGCCGCAACGGGGGCAATTGTCGCCCGGCTGAACTACGCGCAAATCGGCGTATGTTCCCTCTTTAAAATCCCTGCCGGTGTTGACGTTGGTAAAATGATAATCTTCCTTGTTGCCGCCCGTCACAAAATTGACCATGCCGACGAGCGAATAATCCATCAGCACCGGAATCCTGATGTTTACGGGACCCGCGAAGCCGCGCGGCGCGCCGGTCACGGATTTAATCATTTCATCATCGGCCAGCTCAAGCTCGGCCACGCCCAGATGGTTCTTGACCTTGATTTCGTTGATTTCATAATCGCCGCGAATCAGCACAGCGTAGGGTTTGCCGTCGCCGTTGAAAATCAGGGTCTTCACGATGTCCTGCGGTTTGACCTTCAAAAAAGCGCTGACTTCCTCAATGGTGCGCGTTTCGGGCGTATGGACTTCTTTGAGTTCCAGCCGGTCTTTTTCGGAAACAGATTTCTTTTCCGGCTCGGGCACTTCGGCTTTTTCCAGATTGGCCGCGTAGGAGCATTTTTCACAAAAGACCATGGCGTCCTCGCCGGAATCGGCCATGACCATGAACTCGTGCGAATACTTGCCGCCGATGCTTCCCGAATCCGCTTCCACCGGCCTGAATTTCAGGCCGCAGCGCCGGAAAATATTATTGTAGGCGGCAAACATCTTCTCGTAACTTTTCTCCGCGCCCGCTTCATCCACATCGAAGCTGTAGGCATCCTTCATGCCGAATTCGCGGCAGCGCATCACGCCGAAACGCGGACGGACTTCATCGCGGAATTTCGTCTGAATCTGGTAAAGGTTGCAGGGCAGTTGACGGTAGGT
>CAYMWM010000162.1:0-6251 GCA_964394185.1 uncultured Smithella sp. | reverse complement strand
TTGATGAAAATTGTGATTGTTATACCTGTAAAAATTATTCCCGGGCATATTTAAGACATCTTTATATTGCCGGTGAAATACTGGCTATGGTTTTGAACACTATTCATAATATTCGCTATTATATGCGTCTGACGGAGAATATCAGGCAGGCAATAAGGAATAATTGCTTTAGAAAATTTAAAGAAGATTTTTTAAATAAAATAATGAAATTATAAAAAAATCTGATAAAGAGGACATTTTAAGGAGGAAAGTAAATTGTTAACATTAGCATACGCAATGGGTGGTACTCCGGCAGGTCAGGCCGGTGGCGGCGGAGATTGGGGTTTTATCATCACCATGGTGATCATCTTCGTTATTTTTTATTTTCTGCTGATTCGCCCTCAACAAAAGAAACAAAAAGAACAACAGGCCATGCTGAATAATCTCGCCTACGGTGACATGGTCATGACAACCGGAGGCATTCACGGCAAGATTACCGGTCTTGCAGATACGGTTATCACGCTGGAAATTGCTGATAAAGTTAGAATCAAAGTTGCACGAAGCGCTATTGGAGCGGTTATTCAAAAATCGGGATCAGCGGCTCCAACGCCTTCGACAAAGCCATAGCAAGAAAGGGGTATTTCATGTTCAAATCTTTAAAACTCAGAGGAGCAATAGCATTAATTATTTGTCTTGGCGCTTTGTATTTTCTAATTCCGACATTTATTTCCAATATTCCATCATCCTGGAATAAATATATGTCCAAAGAAAAAATTCATTTGGGATTGGATTTACAGGGCGGCATGCACCTTGTTCTGGAAATCGATACGGATAAAGCATTGGAAACCATGATGGAAAGAACTTCCAACGATTTAAAGGAATCTTTAATGGACAGTAAAGTGCGTTTCCGTAATCTGGAGAAAACCAAAGGCGCTACGATTGCCATGGAATTAACCGAGTCCGAAGGAATGAGCGTTTTGGAAACTGTTTTAAAGAATAAATTCCCCGATCTGGAAATAGAATCAACCAGTTCTACAGAAAGCGGACAACTGGTCACTTTAAAAATCAATGACAAAAGAGCCGTCGAACTGAAAAAGCTGACAGTGGAACATTCTCTGGAAACCATTAGAAACAGAGTAGACCAGTTCGGTATTGCGGAACCGGAAATTATTCCCGAAGGAGAAAACCGGATTATTGTTCAGCTTCCCGGTATTAAAGATCCGGAAAGAGCCAAGAAACTTATGGGGCAAACAGCCCTTCTGGAATTTAAGATTGTTGATGAAGAAAATTCTCTGGAAGAAGCGCTCAAAGGCAATGTACCGGAAGGCGACATTGTTGCCTACGGATTGCATTCCGATAAATCAACCGGCGAAAGAGGGTCTTCTCCCTATTTATTAAAAGACAGGTCTCTGCTTACCGGCGCCTCTCTGGAAACTGCCAAAGTGCAGATTTCCGACCGTTTCGGCAACCCTACCATCGGTTTAACGTTCAATTCTCAGGGAGCAGTTGATTTTGAAAGAATCACCGGAGAAAATGTACAAAAAAAACTGGCTATTGTTCTGGATGGTGTGGTGCACTCCGCACCCGTCATTCAGGAAAGAATATCCGGCGGTCAGGCGCAAATTACCGGCAATTTCACTTTGGAGGAAGCGCGTGATCTAGCCATCGTCTTACGTGCCGGCGCACTGCCAGCACCTGTGAATATTCTTGAGGAAAGAACCGTCGGCCCGTCGCTGGGCAGCGACTCCATTAAACAGGGCGTTTGGGCGACTTTTATCGGCTCGCTTTTAGTTGTTCTATTCATGATTGTTTATTACCGGCTTTCCGGTGCGGTTGCCGATCTTGCCCTTATTCTCAACATTTTCCTGGTATTGGGTATATTGGCGGCTTTCCGGGCAACGTTAACGCTGCCGGGTATTGCCGGATTACTACTGACAGTCGGCGTCGCTGTAGACGCGAACATTCTCATATTTGAAAGAGTCAGGGAAGAGTTGCGTACGGGAAAGACGGTCCGCCTTGCGGTGGATGCGGGATACAGCCGGGCATTTATTACCATTATTGATACACATATTACCGGCATTGTCGCGGCCTCTATTCTGATTATATTCGGTACAGGCCCGATTAAAGGATTTGCAGTTACAACAATCATAGGCCTTCTGGCCAGTCTTTTTACGGCTATTTTCGTTACCAGAATAATCTTTGATTATTTTATATGGAACTTTAACATTAAGAAACTGAGCATTTAAAATTCAATCGGAGTCGGGAGATATCATTATGAGTATTGAGTTGGTAAAACCAGGCATTAACCTGGATTTTGTTGGAAAAATTAAATATGCAGTCATTTTTTCAACAATTCTAATAATAATCAGCATAGGGTCTATCATTTATAACGGCGGCCTTAATCCCGGAATTGATTTTGCCGGAGGTTCGATTATTCAGGTTAAATTTTCAAAAGATGTCAAAGCCGATCAGATTCGTGCGGCCCTGAAATCGACAAAACTGGAAAACAGCACGATCCAGCAGTTTGGCGAAAAAGAGTTTCTGATTCGTACGTCGGAATCTTTCTCCGATCAAAAGCTGCTGGCCGCTAATGTGGAGCAGCCGCTTTCTGCGGCTTTCAGCAAGGATTATGAAATACGCCGTGTGGAAGTCGTCGGATCCAAAGTAGGAGCTGATTTCAAGCGTAAAGCCGTTGTGGCGGTCGTACTTTCCTGGGTGGCGATGCTCATTTATGTCGGCTGGCGTTTTGAATTCCGCTACGCTCTGGGAGGCATCCTCGCTCTCGTTCACGATGTTATTATCAGCATCGGCGCTGTATCCATAATGAATATTGAATTTACCATATCGATTCTGGCGGCGCTTGTATTCATTATCGGCTTTTCCATTAATGATACAATTGTAACCCTGGACAGAATAAGGGAAAATGTAAAGTTGGGAATGAAACAGTCTCTGCGGGAAATCATAAATATCAGTATCAATCAGACGTTAAGCAGAACGATTTTGACTTCTCTGTCTGTTTTCTTCACGGTTTTAGCTTTGTTTATTTTTGGCGGAGCAGTCATTCACGATTTCGCGTTTTGCCTGCTGGTCGGCGTCGTTATCGGTACGTATTCCTCTATCTATATCGCCTGTACCATTGTACTGTTTTTTGAAAACATGCAGCTTTTTAAAATGAAGAGGACGAAATAATTTGTCAGCATTTGCCGGGGCAGGGCTGGTTATTTTCATTTTGATATTGTTCACGGGCATTTTTCTGAACTTTTTCGGTTTGCCCGGAACCGTTGTTATTTTCTTCGATGTTTTGATTTATGCAATTATTACCGGTTTCGACCAGGTAGGATTGAAAATTATTCTGTTTCTTTTTGTTTTCGCTGCTATTGCCGAAGCCATTGAATTTTTTTGGATTGTATATGAAACGCCTCAACAAACAACCAGTCCGCAAAAATCCATCAAAGCCGCGGCATTAGGCGCTTTAACGGGATCAATTTTATTAACACCTGTTTGGGGTGGGCCGGGCATATGGATAGGATTTTTTGCAGGAGCACTTGTCAGTATTCTGATTGTAGAAATTGTACGTCAATACAAGCTTAAAGCTCCCTATCGGACGCTTAATCGTGTTATCTTTAATATAGTCGGGAAAAATGCTATCAAAGGTCTGATTTCTCTTTGTATGATTGCTTTTTCTCTATCTAATATTTATTCTTAGGAGTTATTTTAACATGTCAGAAGATGAAAAACCTAAATCAAAAGTCAAGGAATATGTTGAATCAATCATTATCGCGATTCTGATTGCTCTTTTCATCCGCACCTTCATCATATGCGCCTATAAAATACCGTCAAAGTCCATGTTGCCGACACTGCTGGTAGGCGATCATATTTTAGTCAATAAGTTCGTTTACGGAGTAAAAATACCCTTGCTCAGAAGAACAATCATTCCCATAAGTGAACCTGAAAGAGGGGAAATCGTCGTTTTTATTTTTCCCAACGACCGGTCAAAGGACTTTATTAAACGGGTTATTGGCGTTGCAGGCGATAAAGTTGAAATCAGGAATAAAAAAATATTCATTAACGATAAAGAATTTAAAGATCCCTATGGAATTTACAGCGATAGCTTGATTCTGCCGAAATCCATGCAGCCACGCGACAATTTCGGCCCAGTCACCGTTCCCGAAAAATCTATTTTTGTCATGGGAGACAACCGCGATGAAAGTCTGGACAGCCGTTTTTGGGGATTTGTAGACCTTAAAGATGTGGAAGGAAAAGCTTTCATCATTTACTGGTCATGGAACCGCGAAGAACATAACCTTCGGTGGCAGCGGCTGGGGAATTTATTGCATTAGCGATAGTAAGGTCAATATGACTTTCATTGCAATACAATCGATAAGCTGATGGTTACACCTTCTCAATAAATGCTTAACTCGTCGGTATGAGCCGGTATTTTTTTACTTGAAGCATTTTTAACTTTTTTTGCCTTGACAAAAAAACGATGAAGTTGTAAAAAAAAAATTAAACCTTTTAATTTGATCCCGTGAGATTGAAAAAGGAAACAGTAATGAAAAATATATTGGAATATTACCAAGCCTTTTCCCGCATGTGAAAAGGCTTTTTTTGTAATTTTTATTGAGGTAGGCGAACATGTCAGATAACAAAAACACGAAAACCGTCATGGATAAAGACGGAATCGAAAGATGCCTCACCAGGATTGCTTATGAAATCCTGGAAAAAAATAAGGGAATGGAAAATCTGGTGCTTGTAGGAATCCGGACAGGCGGGGTATTTTTGGCCGAGCGACTTCAGAAAAAAATATCTGACATAGAACAAGGTAAGATTCCCCTGGGGATTTTGGATGTGACGCTTTACCGCGACGATATTTCCGCGTCCAAAAAAAAACTGCGTCTGGGAGAAACAAAAATAAATTTCTCTCTTGATAATAGGATCGTTATCCTGGTTGACGATGTTCTCTTTACCGGAAGAACCATACGTGCAGCCATGGATGCATTGATTGATTTTGGCCGCCCCAAAATGATTCAGCTGGCTGTTTTAATCGACAGGGGCCACCGCGAACTTCCCATTCGCGCCGACTTTGTGGGAAAAAATTTGCCCTCTTCCCTGTGGGAAGCCGTCCGGGTTGATCTGGTGGAAAAAACCGGTTTGGATGAAGTCGTGATCGAAGAAGGATCTTAAATATAAAACTTTTAGGTTTGTTATGAAATTTGAACGAAAAGATATTCTGGGAATGAAGGACCTGTCCGTTGATGAAATCAATATCATTCTGGAAACAGCCGAATCTTTCCTTGAAATTTCAACCCGCACAATAAAGAAAGTCCCGACATTACGCGGCAAAACCATTATCAATCTGTTTTATGAAGCAAGCACCAGAACCAGAACTTCCTTTGAAATAGCCGGCAAACGGCTCAGCGCCGACACCATCAATATCTCATCTTCCACCAGTTCCGTTGTCAAGGGCGAAACGCTTATCGACACCGCCCGCACTCTGGAAGCCATGAATCCCGACGTTGTTGTCATCCGCCACAGCGCTGCCGGAGCGCCTCATTTGCTGGCGTCGCTCGTAAAACAATCCATCATCAATGCCGGTGACGGCGCGCATGAACATCCCACGCAGGCCCTCCTGGATATGATGACCATCAAAGAACACAAACATAAAGTCGCAGGACTGAAGGTGGCCATCATCGGCGATATCGAACACAGCCGCGTCGCCCGTTCCAACATTTACGGCCTGTCCAAAATGGGCGCCAACGTTGTCTTGGCTGGTCCGGCAACCATGCTGCCACGCGATATTGAACAAATGGGTGTTAAAGTTTTCACAAAACTGGAAGATGCCATTGCCGACGCCGATGTTGTGATGATGCTGCGAGTTCAACTCGAACGGCAGAAGCAAAACATTTTTCCGTCCCTGCGTGAATATTCGCAACACTACTGCATTAACCGGCAGAACATCAAACTGGCGAAAAAAGATGTCATCGTCATGCATCCGGGGCCGATTAACCGAGGCGTCGAAATATCGCCGGATATCGCCGACGATCCTTCTTTTTCTGTCATTCTCGATCAGGTGAATAAAGGCGTCGCCGTAAGAATGGCTCTGCTTTACCTGCTGACCGGAGGAAGCGAATGAAACTGTTATTAACCGGCGCGCGGATCATCGATCCTTCGCAAAATATGGATTCCCGGATGGACATTTTACTGGAAGACGGGAAAATTGCCAGAATCGGCGTTAACCTCTCCAAGTCAACAAAGACTAAAGATTCCGAAAA
>CAYMWM010000161.1:0-6256 GCA_964394185.1 uncultured Smithella sp. | reverse complement strand
ATTGCGATGATGCCGATCTGGAAAGATTCCTGAAATTGTTTACGTTCCTGCCGCTCAACGAAATAAATATTGTTAAAAATCTCAGCGACGCGCAACTCAATATGGCCAAAGCGGTGCTGGCCTACGAGGCGACACGCATAACGCATGGAACCAAGGCGGCCGAGGATGCCTGGCGGGCTTCCGTCGAAGCATTTCATACCCGACCGGTTGACGCGGAACTGTTTCCCTCCAGCACAATTCCCCGCGAGGCGGCGGCAAGCGATACGTCGGCTATCCCCCGCTATAAATTATCCCGCACGGATCTGGAAGCGGGCGTCCAGATTTGCGCGACCTGTGCCAAAGCGGGATTGACCCAATCCATCTCCGAAACTAAACGCCTGATTGAACAGGGCGGGATTTACATCGATGACCGGCAGGTGAAATCCATTGATGAAAAACTTACGGCGGCTGATTTTGGCAGCGAAAAAGAAGTACGCTTGAGGAAGGGGAAGAAGAAATATTTAATCCTGGAAATTCAGGATTAATCCATGGGCTGTTGAAAAACACTCATTTGCGGTGTTGCGCTGCAAACCGCACGGCTCAACGTATGTTCATATACGCCTCGCGATACGGTTCTTGCGCGCCTAGCAACTGAATGTTTTGTAAAATCCTATGGATTTTACCGGCAAGGAAAGTGCTATTTATAATTGCGCTTCCCTCCGGGAATGTGCTCCCGGTGAACAGCCCCCAAACAAAGAATTATTAAATAATCTCCTGCTCCGTTTTTTAGCCCTATTAACCCTTTTCCTTTGAAGCATATAAAAAATGCAGAAAAGAATTGAGAGAAAAAAGAAACCGCTTCATTTTCAGCGATCGCACTTCCACGGGAAATCAAAGAGAAAAGAGCAGGTGTCTTATTTCAAGCCGGAAATAGCATCTTCGCTGAAAAATGTTTTGGCCAGAATAGGGAAGCCTCATCCCACCTCCTTTGTTCCCGATGATTTTCAAATTAAAGCACTGGATGCGATCAAAAAGACCGATTGTCTCGTTATCGCTCCTACCGGTTCAGGAAAAACATGGATAGCGCGCGAGGCGATTTTATCCGTAATGGAGAAAGGCGGGCGCGCCTGGTATGCCTCGCCGCTGAAAGCTCTTTCCAATTCCAAGTGGATTGAATTCGGCCTGCATTTCGATCCGGAAAATGTGGGCATCATCACCGGTGATACCAAAGAGAATACCGAAGCGCCCATTATTGTCGGCACCACGGAAATACTGCGCAATCAGCTCTATGACGCCATGCATCAGGGGCATGACCTGAAATGTGATCTGGTCATTCTGGATGAGGCGCATTTCCTGGGTGATGCCGATCGCGGTGTTGTGTGGGAAGAAATCATGATTTATCTTCCGGCGCGTGTTAATCTGTTGCTGTTATCCGCAACCATCGGCAACGGCGAGGAAATCGCCGGGTGGCTCACATCCATCCGTAAAAAATCGTGTGTGGTCATCAGGGAAGAAAAGCGCCCTGTGCCTCTATACCCTCTTTTTCTGCATCCTTCAGGCTGTCTGCATCCTTTCCTTGACGGGAAGAAAGTCTCTCTGCCAATTGCTTATTTTATAAGAAGAAGTAACGAAAAAAGATTGCATAGCGGAAGAATGCCGGATTACATCGGCATTATCAGAATATTGGAGAGATTCAATCTTTTGCCCGCCATCTTTTTTTTGAAATCACGCGCAGAATGTGATGCGGCGCTGACAGCGCGGGGAACGCTTTCATCTGCGGAAAATTCTACGGGATTCAATGATTCTCTCTATAAACTGCTCGAACGTTTTCCGTCGCTTAACAATCACAGGCAACTGAAAGTTTTGCGTTCCTGGGGGCTTGCGTCTCATCATGGAGGACAATTGCCGGCATGGAAAATGCTGGTGGAAGAAATGATGTGCAGGGGACATTTGCGGGTGATCTTTGCCACATCCACCATTGCCGCCGGGGTGAATTTTCCGGCAAGAACCATTGTGCTTTTCAATTCCGATTTATTTAACGGGAATGATTTTAATCCGCTCTCGGCCACGGAATTCAACCAGATGACGGGCCGCGCCGGACGCCGCGGACAGGATAACATCGGTTTTATGCTGTCCATCGCCGGAAAATTTATGGATTTGAATCACATCCGCCGGCTGCTGTTTCTAAAACCGGAAGATATTTTCAGTCAGTTAAAGAATGATTTCTCGATGGTATTGAATCTGCTTTTATCACAGACATCCGAAGACATTCGTAAAATATTCGAACAGTCGCTGGCCGCTTATCAGCAAAACATTCGGCACCACGGCGCGTCAATGTCTGCCGCTAAATCACTCTGGAAGGATTATCTGCGCCACTTTGAATTTCTGCAGAAGGAAGGCTTTGTGGATGAAGCGGGAGCTCTGACCGATGACGGACATTGGGCTTCCAGGCTGCGTTTGGATTATCCGCTGCTGGTGGCGCAGTGTTTACGCGAGAAAGCTTTTCCTGAAGAAAACGAAAAGCTTCTGGCTGCCGTTGTCGCTTTTTTTGCCTATGATCGGGATAGTGATATTCAATTGACAATTAAAGATTTGCCGCCGAAACTGACGCTTTCGTTCAAAAAAGTCGCTCTTGTCGTCCGTCCGCTTATCCGTCGCCTCGAGGCGGCCGGTTTCCCGTCAGTAAAGCTTTATCCGTCAGCGGGCACTGCCGTTTATTACTGGGCGCAGGGTCATAGCTGGGACTCCGTAATCAAGGCTTCGGGCATGGCGGAAGGTGATATGGCTACCCTGATTTTACGTACAGCGGATAATCTGCGGCAAATAACGTCACTCAAGGATACCTATCCGGAAATTGCCGCTTGCGCTTACAAGGCGAGGGAAGCAATCCTGCGTGAACCCGTTTTATTCCTCTAAGAGGAAGGATTCTGCTTTTCATTTGGATATGAATAAAAAACCGCGTCAGGAATAACGCGGCTTTTGTTAATTATTTTGCAGACTGACTTTTTAGTTTTCTGTTCTATTGGGCCGATGCCAGTTTGATACAAACGGCAAGTATTTCGATTGCTTTTTCCAGCTCCGCGACAGGCGGCCGGGTTGGTGATATACGGATGTTCGCGTCATTCGGATCTTTCCCGAAAGGAAATGTTGCTCCGGCCGGGGTTATTGCGACGCCTGCTTCCTTGGTCAGGGCCACCGCGAGTTTGGCAATCGGCCTGGCTGTGTCCAGACTGATGAAATATCCGCCAGCTGGCTTTGTCCAGGTCGCAAGGCCTGTGCCTTCCAGTTCCTTCGTGAGCACCTTTTGCGTGATATCAAATTTGGGTTTCAGGATTTTTGCGTGCTCCTTCATGAGACCGATTACCCCGCCCGGATAAGCGTTTAAAAACTTTACATGGCGCAATTGCTCCACTTTATTGGGACCGATGAATGTCGTTCCGAAAAGCTTGGTTATATAGGCAAGATTGTCCGCGCTGGTTCCCATGAATCCCAGCCCGGCGCCGGAAAAGGTTATTTTTGATGTCGAACTGAACATATATACCCTGTTGGGATTTCCGGCTTCCCGGCAGGCATTAAGCATGTTTTTGTGGATAAAGGGATTATCAACCAGATGATGGACAATGTAGGCTTCATCCGCAAAGATAGAGAAATCCGGGGCCGCGGTTTTCATTTTCGCCAGCCTCATGACGGTTTCGTCGGAAACCGTATCTCCGGTCGGATTGGAATAGGTCGGAACAAAAAGAATTCCCTTGACTGCGGGGTCTGCCGCGGCGATTTTCTCCACCTCGGCCATGCCCGGTCCTTCAGGGGTCATTTTGACCTGAATCATTTCAAATCCCATTTCGGCAAGAAGGGTGAAGTGCCGGTCATAACCGGGCACCGTGACGATCATTTTCGGCTTGTTGAGCTGGCACCAGGGCTGGGGGCTGCCGACCACACCTCGCAGCAGCGCCCACATGATTACGTTGGAGAGGATATAAAGACTGGCATTGTTGCCGACCATGGTTTCTTCGGGTTTTACTCCCAGAATTCCGGCGCACAATTTGCGCGCTTCCGGAAGACCCAAAACTCCTCCCGGGTAGTTGCGGATGTCAAAACCACTTTCGGTCTTAATGTCCTTTTCCGACACTATGCCGAAAAGGGCATTGGAGAGATCGAAATTGTCATCTCCCGGCTGTCCCCGTTCTATGTTAAGTTTCAAACCCAGCGCTTTCAGGGCATCATAACGTGCTTGTAAGTCCTTCAAGCTTTCCATAAAAACCTCCTGTTAGAATATGTTCAAAAAGTACCTAGAGTACCAGCTGAACGTATTTTGCATAGCATAAGTTGGTTTTTTCCCAAAGCGAATTCATCTTAAAAAAAGCTTAAAAATTGTTTAGAAAAATATAAGGGACAGAGGGGCTGTTGAACAGCCCCTCTGTCGTGACATATACAAAACTTTGTGATAAGTTTATTAAATAACTAAGTGAGTTGCATGATATGGAAAAGCTTTCGATGATAACCAATTTTGTTCCGGCAGGGGACCAGCCGCAGGCGATTGACAATTTGGTCAAAGGCCTGAAAAAGGGCAGGGAGCATCAGGTGCTCTTGGGCGTTACCGGTTCGGGTAAAACCTTCACTGTTGCCAACGTTATCGAACGTGTGCAGCGTCCGGCGCTGATTATTGCTCACAATAAAACGCTCGCGGCGCAATTGTATGAAGAATTCAAGGGACTCTTTCCGGATAACGCCGTGGAATATTTTGTCAGTTACTACGATTACTATCAGCCGGAAGCCTATCTGCCGGTGACGGATACCTACATTGAAAAAGATTCAGCAATTAATGAGGAAATCGATAAACTGCGTCACGCGGCAACACATTCACTTTTGACGAGACGCGATGTCATTATCATTGCCAGTGTTTCCTGTATTTATGGTTTAGGTTCGCCGGATGCTTATTTGGGGATGATTGTTCAACTGGAGGTAGGCAAGGAATTTCCGCGGGACGACTTATTGCATCGTTTGATAGAAATTCAATATGAAAGAAATGATATTGACTTCCATCGCGGTACGTTTCGCGTGAGAGGCGATATTGTGGAGATATTTCCGCCTTATGAAGATGAGCAGGCTCTGCGGATAGAATTTTTCGGTGATACGATTGAATCGATCGCTCTGATTGATCCTTTACGGGGAAAGAAAATAAGCGCGATTAACAGAACTGCCGTTTATCCGGGCAGTCATTATGTTTCGTCGCGCGAAAATCTTCAAAGAGCCATAACCGATATACGCGCGGAACTGGCACTGACCTTGGCTGAATATAATGAACAGAATAAAGTTTTGGAGGCGCAAAGACTGACGCAGCGAACAAACTTCGATCTGGAAATGATGGAAGAGATGGGATACTGCCAGGGGATAGAAAATTATTCCCGCCACTTAACCGGACGCAGGCCGGGCGAGCCGCCGCCGACATTGATGGAGTATCTACCCGAAGACGCTTTGATTATTATTGACGAAAGCCACGCGACTCTGCCGCAAATTTCCGGCATGTATAAGGGTGATCGCTCGCGTAAAGAAACACTCATTAAATACGGATTCCGACTTCCCTCTGCCCTGGATAACCGTCCGTTACGTTTCGATGAATATGAAGCACTGACCAATCAGAGGATATATATTTCAGCGACTCCGGCGCAGTATGAAACGCAAAAAGCTGAAGACATTCGAGTGGAGCAGATTATCCGTCCTACCGGACTGATGGACCCCGAAATTGAAGTCAAACCGGCAAAACATCAGGTTGATGATTTGCTCGCGGAAATCAGGGAAAGAATTGAAAAAAACGAGCGTGTATTGGTGACGACTCTGACCAAACGGATGGCGGAAAATCTGACTGATTACTACGCTGGTCTGGATATCAAAGTGCGCTATCTTCATTCCGATATACACACACTGGAGCGGGTGGAAATTATCCGTGATTTGCGCCTGGGAGAATTCGATGTTCTTGTAGGTGTAAATCTTTTACGGGAAGGGTTGGATATTCCGGAAGTATCACTGGTGGCTATTCTGGATGCGGACAAAGAGGGTTTTCTACGATCGGAGCGTTCTTTAATTCAGACCAGCGGGCGCGCTGCCCGCAATGTTTCCGGCAAGGTTATCATGTACGCAGACAAGATGACCAAATCCATTCAGGCGTGTCTTGATGAGACCAAACGACGGCGTGTCATTCAACAGAAATACAACGAAGAAAACAACATCACGCCGGAAACCATCAAGAAAACGATCAGCAACGTTTTGGGCTCTATCT
>CAYMWM010000160.1:0-6351 GCA_964394185.1 uncultured Smithella sp. | reverse complement strand
CATCTTCCGGCTACATTTACTGC
Organism: uncultured Smithella sp.; assembly: GCA_964394185.1. Lineage (GTDB taxonomy): Bacteria > Desulfobacterota > Syntrophia > Syntrophales > Smithellaceae > Smithella. Next base: position 6,328 of record CAYMWM010000160.1, on the reverse strand, counting down.
CGCGCTGAATATCCGCTGGCCATTCATCGTTTGAATGTCGCCATTGATCAGGCCAAGCAGGCGGGTCTTTTGGGTAAAAATATTTTAGGCACCGGTTTTGATTTTGATCTCGAAATCTATCAGGGAGCAGGTGCATTTGTCTGCGGCGAAGAAACCGCCCTGATGACCTCCATCGAAGGAAAACGGGGCATGCCCCGTCCGAGACCGCCTTTCCCCGCGGTTGCCGGACTCTGGCAGAAGCCCAGTATCCTCAATAATGTGGAAACTCTCGCCAATATCGGACAACTTATCCTGCGCGGCGCCTCTTGGTACGCATCAATCGGAACAGAAAAGAGCAAAGGCACTAAAGTTTTCGCGCTCACCGGAGACGTCAGTAATGTCGGTTTGGTCGAAGTTCCCATGGGAACACCCCTCGGCACCATCGTTCACGATATCGGCGGTGGCATTCCCGGCGGCAAAAAATTCAAAGCGGCTCAGCTGGGCGGCCCCTCCGGCGGCTGTATTCCCATTCAGCATTTGAACGCGCCCGTCGATTACGAGAAAGTTGCCGAACTTGGCGCCATCATGGGTTCCGGCGGTCTGATCGTCATGAACGAAGACAAGTGCGCTGTGGATATGGCAAGATTCTTCATGGATTTCTGCCAGGATGAATCCTGCGGTAAGTGTACGCCGTGCCGCGAAGGTACGAAGCGCATGCTGGAAATATTAACGAACATTACGCAGGGCAAGGGAAAAGAAGGCGACATCGAACTTCTTGAAGAAATGGCGGGAGTCATCAAAAACGCAGCCCTTTGCGGTCTGGGGCAGACGGCTCCCAATCCCGTTCTGAGTACCATCCGTTACTTCCGCAAGGAATATGAGGAACATATCCGTGATCACCGCTGCAACGCCGCTGTCTGCTCGGCTATGTTCAAATCTCCCTGCCAGCACACCTGCCCGATCGAGATGGATATTCCATCCTATCTGGCGCTGGTCAGGGCTGAAAGATTTGAAGACGCTTACAAAATACTTCTGCAGACCAATCCATTCCCCTCCGTGTGCGGAAGAGTCTGTGACCATAAATGCCAGAGCAAGTGCCGTCGCGGCAATCTGGACGAACCGATCGCTATCAAATTCATGAAACGTTTCATTACGGATAACGCAACGCGTCCAAAGATTGAAGCGGTGCCTGTGACCCGGAAAGAAAAGATAGCCGTGATCGGTGCCGGTCCTGCCGGTTTGACGGCTGCCCGCGATCTCGCGCTCAGAGGCTACAAAGTGACCGTTTTCGAAGAACTGCCCAAAGCCGGCGGTATGCTTTGCTGGGGCATTCCCTCCTACCGTCTGCCGCGCAATATCCTTGATGGCGAAATCAACGATATCCGCAAACTGGGCGTGGAAATCAAGCTGAAGACCCGCGTGGGCAAGGATATTACCTTTGCCAAACTCAATAAAGATTTCAATTATATCTACCTGGCCACCGGCGCCCATAAGAGCCAGAAAATGGGTGTGGACGGCGAGGATCTGAAAAATGTTTTCGGCGGCGTAGAATTCCTGCGCGATTTCAATGCCAATGAAGGCAAATGGCTGAAAGGCGACAAAACGCTGGGCAAGAAAGTGGTGGTCATCGGCGGCGGTAATTCCGCCATCGACGCCGCCCGCGTTGCCGTCCGTCTCGGCGCCAGCGTAACCATTCTTTACCGCCGTCTGAAACAGGATATGCCGGCAGCAAAGGAAGAAATTCATGCCGCCGAGGAAGAAGGAATCAAGATTGAACTGCTGGTCGCTCCTTTGAAGATCGAAGGGACAAAAGGAAAAGTCAGTTCGATTACCTGCCAGCGCATGAAGCTGGGCGATTTCGACAAGAGCGGCCGCAAGAGACCGGTTCCCATCGAAGGTTCCGAATTCACGCTGGCTGTTGACGCGGTTATCGCGGCCATCGGTCAGGTTCCCGATATGAGTTTCGTGGACAAGAAATCCGGCATCGTCGTCAATAAATGGGATTGCTATGACGTCGGCAAGGGCTACAAGTCCCGCACCGATAATCCCCGTTATTTTGCGGGCGGTGACGCCGTAACCGGTCCGGATACGGTCATTGCAGCCATCGCGGCCGGCCATCAGGCAGCCGATGATATCGACGCGGCTATCCGCAAGGCCAACGGGGAACGTCCCTACGAAAAACCGGCTCTGGAAAAAATCGATATTCCTCTCATCATCGACGAAGAAACGATTGAAGCGCCTCAGCTGGCCATGCCGGAAATGTCGGCGGCCAGACGCAAAAAGAACTTTGCGGAAGTGGAATTGGGATTCAAGAAGGCAGACGCCGTTAAGGAAGCCTCACGCTGCCTGCGCTGCGATGTATCTGTTTAGTTCATATGGTTGAAGGCAAAGTTCAGGAAAACCGTCAGTCGCATGAAAACGAATCGGTCAAGAAGCTCTACGACAATTTCCTGAAGAAACCTTTGGGACACAGTCGCACAAGCTTTTGTATACCGAATATGTCAAAAGAGGGGCTGAAGTACCCCATGCCAAAAAATAAGAAATTGCGATAATTTCTTTCTCCTATGAAACAGGGAGGTTTGTTCTTACAGGGCAAACCTCCCTGTTTATTTATAACCAAACAAAGGTTGAATGACAGACGCAAAAAGAATCGAACATGATATGTTTTCAGGGCGTCATCAAACGCAGCCTGGGCTCCTTCCCTTCCGCGCTCATGGATTTTGAAAGTGAAATGAAGAACATGATTAATGCAATTGCAAGTACATATATACCCACCATTCTTGAAAATATTTTTGGACTTTTATCTTTATTTCTTGTTTTCAATCAGTAATCTTCAGGGCGCAGGCGGGATGATTTCCGACATAGATCAGAATTTCTTTCTCAGGGGCAGTATCCTTTGCGCTGGGCCCATTTTATGACGATGCAGAGTCCCATGTTGCATGCCGTTCGCGCGTCACGGCAACCCGCTTTTTTGTTACCCTGGAGCAGATAAGCGAATGCCCGGTTATTAAAGGCGTTGACATCGGAAGGCTGAAGTCGAATGGATTCATTAAAGTCTTTGATGGCCTGATCATATTTGCGAAGTTTCGCGTAAGCCTTCCCCCGGTTGTTGTAGGTCATGGCATCAGAAGGATCCAGGCTGATGGCCTTATCATAGTCTCTGACGGCAGCTTTATATTTGCCGATTTCATAATAGGCATAGCCCCTGGAGTAGTAGGCATCGGCATAATCCGTTTTCAGGTTGATGGCGTTGGAAAGATATTCGATGGCTTTCCCGGAATTCATGTATTTTTTCCCGTTCCATAACGCGACCGCCTTTTTGAACCACTCAGCCGCTGTCAGTCCGTTAAAGATCGTCGGCGCCTGTTTTTCTCCCGTTCCGGCCTGTTCCTTTGGAGCAATCCGCACCGTGCTCTGATCCACGCACTGGCCGCCGCTGCAATATTGGCCGCTTCCGGCTTCAGGCTGCGGCTTTGGTTTAACGCCGGCACATCCGCCGATAAGCAGCACAATAATAAATACGGCATAAACACGAACAAAAAAAGATCCTGGCATCATTCTTCTGCTTTCCTATGCGCTGTTTTCATCCGGCAGTGCATACCCGGTTTGCGTTGATTATTTATTATCGACTTTATCTCTTTTTATCATGGCCTGATAGACAAAGTCGTTGAAAGCGATGACGAGAACACCCCCTGTGGGTTCCCATCCTTCTTTTATCATTTCGTTAACTTTTTTTTCCAATTCCTTTATCGCGGTATCCGGCGTCCATCCGTTTCCGGCAACGACTTTATATTCCATAAAGATTCCTCCCTCGAATTTGTTTGTTTTGGATTTATAATAAACGAAGTTTCATTTTTTTTAAAGAATTAAAATATTTTTTTTCATTTATGACTTATAAATATTTTCAATTGAATACGAAAAATATCACTATGAATTAAAAATAAAATATGATTATAGATTTTATTGACGATACAAAAATCGAAGACATGTTGGACAAGGCGAAAAATCCCGCCCCACAGCATGTCCACGACACACGGACGATTGACGAGGTCGTTCTCGATATAACAGAAAGAGGCCATATTCCCAGCTTTCTGAACGGCCTGCTACCGCTTGGGACGCACAGGCGGCAAGGATTTTATGGATCTGGCCAAGCCGGGGCTGATTCAGAAATTCTGGCAGACCAACGCCCTTTTTACCTTCTAGGAATATCTGATGGATTATGCCACTGCGGCTACTAAAGAAGCCGGCGAGAGATTAATCGGAAAAATGCTGGAGAAATCCCTCAAAACCAGAAGAAAAAATTCGTCAGCGACCGGCTGAAACAAATCGAGGATGGCACAAGAGATGTCTATATCTGATAAAATTGATCATCTATTGCTCAGGGCTGAAACCGCATCCAGTTTAACCCGCGAGGACATAATTGCGCTGCTGCGGCTTCCGGGTGATTATTCGCGGGAACTTTTTTCCATCGCCGACTACGTCTGCAAACAGTATAACGGTAATGATGTTTTTCTGCGTGGCATCATCGAGTTTTCCAACTACTGCGAATGCAACTGCCTTTACTGCGGTCTGCGCAAGGGCAACAAAAAACTCAGCCGCTACCGGATGTCTGACGATGAAATCATCGCCACGGCCGAACAAATAAGCAAAACAGGCATCCCTACCGTTGTGTTGCAGTCGGGAGAGGATTCTTTTTTCGGTGTTGATAAAATCTGCCGCTTGATTGAACGGATTGAGCGCGAAACGAACTCCGTCATTACCTTATCCATCGGAGAACGGCCTGTAGAAGATTATAAGGCATTCAGGCAGGTGGGCGCCATCCATTATCTGCTGAAACATGAAACCGCGTCGCCCCAGCTTTACAAATATCTGCGTCCCGGCTGTCAACTGGATAAACGGATTCAATGCCTGCGCTCGCTTAAACATCTGGGTTTTGAAACGGGAACAGGTAATATGGTGGGCCTGCCCGGACAAACTCCGGAAATACTGGCCGATGATCTGCTTTTAATGAAAATACTTGATGCCGATATGCTGGGAATAGGCCCGTTTATCTCCCATCCCGATACGCCTCTTTCCGGTATTGACAATGACGATATTGAATTGACGCTGCGAGTTGTGTCCGTCGCGCGACTGCTCACACGAAACACCAATATTCCGGCCACCACAGCGCTTGCCACCCTGCATCCGCAGGGAAGACTTCTGGCGCTCAAGGCCGGAGCCAACGTCGTCATGCCTGACTTCACACCGGAAATATACAAATCACGCTATGATATATATCCCGGAAAAACAGATTCCGGTACAACCAAAGATATTATGGAAAAACTTAACACAGATGTTAATTCCATCGGCAAAAATCTGAATTTTTCCATCGGCGACCGGGAAAGTCAGCAACATCAGGGCAGTATTCATTAAACATCAAAAAACAGCGATTCAAACCATCCCCCCCTGATAATATAAGTTAGTGAACTTATTCATGACTTGCGGTTCTCTGAAAATATTAAACATAACATGACTTTATGTTTGACAAATTTAAATATTGAGGCTATAAGCGTCTGTCAACCGGTTGGTCGATTTGATTCAGTTCTTACAATAAAATTTCGGTTTTTAATATTAAACCGGTTGGATTGAAGCCAGCTAAACTAAATTTTAGTTATAATAAATTTTTTAATGAAGAGAGGAAGAACTTATGGCAAATGAAAATTTAGAAAGTAAGAGATGGTTAATTGCCGGTGCGGCTGTCATTATTCAGCTGTGTCTGGGCACTGTGTACGCATGGTCGGTTTTTAAAAATCCTTTAATGAAGATGCACGGCTGGGATGGAAAAACAGTCCAGTACACCTTCATGATTCTTATGGGCATTCTTGGATTGGCTGCCGCATTTGGCGGTACTCTGGTTGATAAAAAAGGCCCCCGTTTTGTAGCCACAATCGGCGGTATCCTTTTTGGTATAGGTACATTAGTAGCCGGTTACGCTGACCAGATTGGCAGCATTACTCTGCTTTATATTGGGTTCGGCGTCATTTGCGCTCTGGGCAATGGTTTCGGTTACGTTACACCGATTGCCACCCTGATTCGCTGGTTCCCGGATAAACGCGGTCTGGTAACGGGTCTGGCTGTTATGGGTTTTGGCGCAGGCGCTTTTTTCATGGGCAAAATCGCTCCCCTCATGATTAAGTCCTATCAGCAGATTGATCCCGCAGGAACCATGACCGCATCGGGTGTCGCCATGACCTGGTATATCTGGGGCGTAATATTCCTGGTTTTAGTAACCGGTTCTGCCCAGTTATTTAAAAATCCTCCCAAAGGCTGGCTCCCGAAAGGTTTCACACCGGCCGCAACATCCGTTTCC